>JAXDGS010000067.1:0-32384 GCA_034664905.1 Solirubrobacteraceae bacterium
CTCGAGCAGCTCCACGACCGACGCGGTCGTGCTCGCGCCCACGTCCGCCATGATCAGCGCCTCCTCGAGCCGCTCCCAGGTGTGCTCGTCGAGCGCCTCGAACAGCGTCGCCTGGATCTCCGTGCCGAGCGCCTGGCGGGTCTTGGCCATGCTCTCGCGCAGGCGACCCAGCCATCCAGGCCGCTTCGACACATCGGTCCCCGCGCCGCTATCAGGTTCCCCCGGCGCTCCCTCGGAGCGCTCGCGAAGCTCGCCGAGGCCGTCGGTGATGAACAGGTCGCTCCAGTCGCGGCTCACGCGCCGCGCGACGATAGCAGCGCCACTGGGCGCTCAGGCGAGGAGCGCCTGCTGCTGATCGTCGCTCGGCAGGCGCCGCGATAGCACCTTGGAGACGCCGTCGCTTCCCATCGACACGCCGTACAGGCAGTCGGCCGCCTCCATCGTGCGCTTCTGGTGGGTGATCACGATGAACTGCGCGCGCTGCGAGTAGCGCCTGAGCAGCGCCAGGAAGCGATCGAGGTTCGTGTCGTCCAGCGCCGCCTCCACCTCGTCGAGGATGTAGAAGGGGCACGGTCGCGCGAGGAACACGGCGAACACGAACGCCAGCGCGGTCATCGACTTCTCGCCCCCGGAGAGAAGCGACAGTCGCTTGGTCGACTTGCCCGCCGGTGTGATCTCGATCTCCACCCCGGGGAGATCCTCCTCATCGCCGGCGCGTCCTCGCAGCTCGGCCTCCATCTCCGCCTCCGCTGCGCTCTCGCCGGCGCCGTTGCCATTCGCATCCTCGCGCCCGCCCGGCAGCGATTCGCCGCCGAGCACCGGACGCACCGAGCGCTCTTCATCGATCAGCCGCAGGCGGCCCGAGCCACCGGGAAAGACGTCGCCGACGAGCTCCTCGAAGTTGCGCGCGGCTGCGGCGAAGGTCTCTTTGAAGGTCTCCTGTATCTGACGGTCGGTTTCGCGGATCACAGCGCGCAGCTCGCGCAGCGCCGTCTCGAGGTCCGAGCGCTGGCTCTCGAGCTCCTCGACGTGCGCGAGCGCCTCCGCGTGCTCCTGCTGCGCGAGCGGGTTGACCGGGCCGAGCTGCTCGCGCCGGCGCGTCAAGCGCTCCACCCGTGCGTCGAGCGCGTCGCGCTCCTGCGCCGAGAGCGCCACCGCGGTGGGAGTGCTCGTTGGCTCGGAGCCGAGGCGCTTGATCACGCTGTCGAGCTCGAGCTGGGTCTCGCCCGCGCGGTCGCGCATGCGCTGGGCGACGACCTCCGCCTCGGTGACGAGCTCACCCGCGCCGCTCAGCCTCGCCTGGATCTCGGCCTCGCGCGCCGCGAAGGCCCGCAGCGCGCTCGCCATCTCCTCGCCCGCCAGCGTGTCGCCGGCGAGCTTCTCCTCGAGCGCTGCGATGCGAGCCTGCACCGCCTCGCCCGCGCCGAGCAGCGCGGCCGCCAGGCGTTTCGCGCACGGAAGCGCCGCGACGTCGGCATCCAGCTGCGCACGCATGCGCTCGCCTTGCGCGAGGCGCTCGCGCTGCTCGGAGGCGGCGCGCTCGGCCTGCCTGCGCTCGGCCGCGAGCTCGCCTTCGAGCTCGGCTCGCCTGACCGCGAGCGGCCCCTGTGCGGGCGCCGCGCGGCGCTGCTCGATCAGCCACTCGGCTCGCCTGCGAGCCTCGCCCGTCTCGGTCTGCAGGCGTTCGCTCTCGCGCAACGCGTCATCCGCCGCCGTCACCGTATCCTCGGCAGCTCTCAGCTGAGCGCGCACGCGCTCGCACTCCGCGCGCGCCCCGAGCTCGGCCTGCGCCGCCTGCTCGGCGGCGGACGTCAGCCGGGTGCGCTCGTTGCGGCGCGCGAGCACGCGCTCTGAGCCGCCCTCGGTCAACTGGCGAAGCTCGCCAAGGGACGCAAACCAGACGCGACCCTCGCGTGTCGCCGCGATGCCCTGGAAGTCCGTCGGCAGGTCGGCCAGGCGCTCGACCACCCACGCGTCCGCGAGCAGGCGCCGCGCGAGCTTCATGACCGCGTGCGGCCCGCTGAGAAGCTCGAGCAGCGGCACGGCCCCGGCGGCCGGCTGGCGCGCGTCAGCCTCGCTGTGCGCTCCCGCGCCGTTGTGAAGCTCCGCGAGCAGCACGGTTGCCCCGTCCGGGCCGGCGCGATCGAGCAGTGCCTGCGCGCCGGCTACGTCGCTGACGAGCGCCGCGTCGAGGCGGCCGGCGAGCGCGGCCGCCAGCGCCAGCTCGTATCCCTCCTTGACGCTCAGCTCGTCGCTGAGGGCGCCCGGCCCGTCGTCCTCGCGCCCGGCACGCACGTGGCTGCGCAGGAACTGGTTGACCGCAGCGAGCTCGCCGCCCACGCGCTCGGCCTCGCGCCGCGCGTCGTCCGCACCGCGCTCACAGGCGCTGAGCCGCTCGCGAAGCGACCGCGCCCGTGCGTCGGCGAGCTCGCGCTCATCGCGCGCCGCCAGCGTCTGCGCCTCGATCTCATCTCCGCGCGCCGCCTGGCGGTCGTGCTCGAGCCGCAGGCTGGCGATCTCGCCCTCGATCTCCTGCTCGCGGCTGGCGGCGATCTGCGCCAGCTCCGCCTCGAGGGCGTGCAGGCGTTGCGCGCCCTCGCCGGCGCCGGGCTGGGAAGGGTCCGCGTCGGTGGCCTGCGCGAGCTCGCGCAGCCGCAGCTCGGTCTGCTCGATGCGCGCCTGCAGGCGCTGTGAGCTGCCCGTGAGCTGCTCGCCGCGCAGCCCGATCCGCTCACGCGCGGAGCGAGCGTCGTAGAGGAGGCGGGCGAGCGCGTCGTGGCGCTCGGCGCGCTCCGCGAGCGCCCGCTCGGCCTCGCCTCGCTGCGCGCCGGTCTGCGCCAGCTCACGCTCGAGCTCCGCGCGCGCCGCTCGTGCCTCGGCGGCGCTCTGCTCAGCGCTTGCGAGCTCTTGCGCGCTCGTGCGCGCGGCGTCGCGCACGAGCTCGAGGCGAGCCTCGAGCGTCTGGCGCTCGAGGCGCTCGTGCAGCTCGGCGGCCTCCGCCTGGCGCTTGAGCGGTCGCAGGCGCGTGCGCGCCTCGCGCTCGACGTCCAGCGCACGGTCCAGGTTCTCCTGAGTGCGCTCGAGCTTCAGCTGCGCGCGGCGCCGGCGCTTGCGATGCTTGCCGAGGCCGGCGGCCTCCTCGATCAGCAGGCGACGATCGCGGGGCTTTGACGTGACGATCGAGTCCACCCTGCCCTGGGAGATGATCGAATGCGTCTCCTTGCCGAGGCCGGTGTCCGACAGCAGCTCGATGACGTCGCTGAGCCTGCAGCGCGCGCCGTTCAGGCGGTAGCCGCCCTCGCCGGTGCGGTCAAGACGCCGCGCGATCGAGATCTCACTCAGCGGCAGCTCGAGCCCCCCGTCGGAGTTGTCCAGCACGATCTCCACCTCCGCCTCGCCGCGCGCCTGCACGCCACGGCCGCCGCCGAAGATCACGTCCTGCATCGACTGCCCTCGAACGGCCAGCGGTGACTGCTCGCCCATCGCCCACAGCACCGCGTCGGTGACGTTCGACTTGCCGGACCCGTTGGGCCCGACGACCACGCTCACGCCGGGCCCGAACTCGAGCTCGGTGCGATCGGGGAACGACTTGAACCCCTTCAGGGTTATCGACTTCAGGCGCACGCCGACCCCGCATCCTCGACGCGCATGATCACTCGCCTTCGAGCATCTCGACGGCGACCCGCGCAGCCTCCTGCTCGGCGCTCTTCTTGCTTCGCCCGCTGCCGGTGCCGAGCTCGCGCCCGTCTACGCACGCGAGCACCGTATAGGTGCGCTCGTGCGGAGGACCGTGCTCGGCCGTCACCTCGTAGCTGACCTGCGAGCCGCGCCGCGCGAGCAGCTCCTGCAGCGCGGACTTGAAGTCGACGGGGTGCTCCAGCGCGTGCTCGATCTCCGGCCCGAAGGCCTGCACCACGGCCTCGGCCGTGCGCTCGTAGCCCGCATGCAGCAGGCATGCGCCGATCACCGCCTCGATCACCGACGCGAGCACGCGCTCGGTTTCGAGCAGTGCCGCCGCGTTCTCGCGCACGCCCAGGGGAGCCGCTTCGCGCAGGCGCTGGGGAAGCGCAAGGCGCTCTGCGACGGCGCGGCATGACGCGCCCGAGACCGCCTGCGCGCGAATCTTCGTGAGCCGCCCGGCGCCGAAGCGCTCCGCCTCCAGCCGCGGGTACAGATGGGCGGTGACCGCGAGCCCGAGGACGCTGTCGCCGAGGAACGCGAGCCGCGTGTAGGAGTCGCTGCGCCGCTCGCTCCACGACGCGTGCGTGAACACCTGGCGCGCGAGATGCTCGGGCAACTCGTCGAGCAGCTCGCCGAGCAGCATCATCGTCCCGCATCGCCCGCTCCGTTGTGGCGGAGCACGAAGTCGACCGCCTGGCCGACCGTCAGGATCTGCCCCGCCTGCTCGTCGGAGATGCGCACGCCGTAGGTGTCCTCGAGCTCCTGCACGAGCGTGTACAGATCGAGCGAGTCGGCCTCGAGATCCTCCTTGAAGCGGGTGTCCTCGACGATCACCGCGGCTTCCACGTCGAGCTCATCCGCGAGGTGCGCACGGATGAGATCGAACACCTGCTCGCGCGCCGGCGTGGTCATCGCTCGCGCAGGCTAGCGACCGGCGCGGACACCGGCGAGCGCCTCAGCGCGCCCGCCTCGGCGAGCGCGCGATGGGTCTCTCCGACGATGTCCGCGGACACACCGCGCTGAGCCTGCAGGATCGCCTCGGCGAAGCCCGTACGGGTGAAGCGCCCGTGCGGGATCACGCCGAGCCTGCGCAGTCCCAGCAGATACGCGCCCCCCTGAAGCTCGGGGTCGATCTGATCGCGAAAGGCGCGAAGCGCGGGCCTCAGCAGCATGCCGCCGAGCTTTGCGCGCGCGCTCTGCATCGCCGCATCGCGCACCGCACCGATGATCGCCTGCGAGACGCCCTCGCTCAGCTTCAGGGCGATGTTGCCGATGAAGCCGTCGGTCACGATCACATCCGCGCGGCCCCCCACCACGTCTGAGCCCTCGACATTGCCGATGAACTCGAACGCCGCGAGGCCCGCGTCGGCGCGCTCGCGCAGCTCTGCGTTGGCCTCCACGACGAGCGTGCTTCCACGTGCGGCCTCCTCACCGTTGGAGAGCAACGCCACGCGTGGCCGCTGCACGCCCTGCACGCAGCGCGCGAAGGCCGCTCCCATGAACGCGAACTGGACGAGGTGCTCGCGTCTTGCCTCCGCGTTCGCGCCGACGTCCAGGAGCGTGACCGTGCCGCCCGGAGCCGGCAGCGGGAGGGCCAGCGCCGGGCGATAGATGCCGCGGGCGCGCTTGATGTTCAGGGTTCCCGCGGCGAGCGCCGCGCCGGTCGCACCCGCGCACACGAGCGCCTCAGCGCGTCCCTGCGCGACCGCCGTCGCGGCCTGCACGATCGAGGACTCCGGCGTGGCCCGAACCGCCGCCACCGGGTCCGGCGCCTTTGCGATCGACACCGGCGCATCGACGACCTCGACACCTGACACGGGCCCTCCGAGCTCCGCGGCCGGGCCGAAGAGCAGGACTCGCGCGCCGCGTGCAGCAGCGATCGCCGCGCCGGCGGCCACCTCGCCCGGGCCGAGATCGGCGCCGTTGCAGTCGACGGCTATCACCGCAGTGCCCTCCACGGACGTCTCGCCGGGCGACGGGAGGACGAGGCCCCTGGCGTCACAGCCGGCTACTCGTGGTCGTGATCGTGCGCGTGAGCGCCGGGCGCCAGGATCTCGCGACCCGCGTAGGTCCCGCAAACGGGGCACACCCGATGCGGCCGTCGCGGGCTGTGACACTGCGGGCACGCGTTCAGCGCGGGCGTGCCGATCTTGTGCTGCGCGCGGCGCTTGGCTGTACGGCTGTGCGACTGCTTTTTCTTGGGGACGGCCATCGGCGAGGAAGGCTACCAGCCCCCCGCTTGAGCTACTCGAGCTTGAGCTCGCGCAACTTCGCCCAGCGCGGGTCGGGCGCCGCGTCGTGGTGGTGCTCGGGACCCTCCTCGTTGAGGTCCGCCGCGCACACCGGGCACAGGCCCGCGCAGTCGGCCCGGCAGACCACCTTGACCGGCATGCTCAGCGCAAACGCGTCGCGCGCCCACGCTGCGAGGTCGAGCGACTCGTTGGTCACATAGGGGCTGTCCAGCTCCTCGCCGGCGCCCGGCCGGTCGACCTCACGAGCCTCCACCCCCACCTCCGGGGCGGCCGGCGAGAGGCAGCGCATGCACGGACCGACGATCGCGGCCGTGAAGCTCAGATGCAGCGCGTAGCCGCCGCCGGTCATGCGCGAGACGCTCAGCTTCACCGGGACCCGCGCCGGGCGCACCTCATAGCGCTCGCCGCCGAGCACGAACGGCTCGATGCGAACCTCGAGCTCGAGCCGGCGTCCCTCGCCGGTGCTCAGCCGCAGGCCAGCGAGGTCGAAATCGTCGGTCTGGACGGCCATCGCGTCTCAGGCTAGCGCGGCCGATGCGCGTTCTACGCGTCTGTGACGAGCTCCCGCTTGAGCACCTTGCCGGTGGCGTTGCGGGGCAGCTCCGCGAGGAACACGACCTCGCGCGGCACCTTGTATCGCGCGAGGTTCTCCTTGACGTATGCCTTGACCGTGTCCTCGGTCAGCTTCGCGCCGTTGCGCGCCACGACGAACGCCTTCAGGCGCTGGCCGAACTGCTCGTCGGCGACCCCCACGACCGCGACGTCCTCGATCGCATCGTGCCCCGCGAGCAGGTCCTCGACCTCGCGCGGGAACACGTTCTCGCCGCCGCTGACGATCATTTCATCGTCGCGTCCGTCCACGAACAGGCGGCCCTCGGAGTCAAAGCGCCCGACGTCGCCGGTGCTCATCAGCCCGCGCACGATCTCCTTGCCGCCGCCGCCGGTGTAGCCGTCGAACATCATCTCGTTGGCAACGAAGATCCGTCCGCCCGCGCCCTGCGCCACCTCGCGCCCCTGTGCGTCGAGCAGCTTCACGATCGTGCCCATCGGCGGCTTGCCCGCGGTTCCCGGCGCGGCACGCAGATCCTTCGGGGTCGCAATCGTCGCCCACGCCACCTCGGTGGACCCGTACAGGTTGTAGAGCACATCGCCGAAGACGTCCATCGCACGGATCGCGAGCTCGCCCGGCAGCGCCGAGCCGCTGAGCGCGATGACCTTCAGGCAGCTGACGTCGTAGCGGGCGATCGTGTCGGGATCGAGCTCGAGGATCCGCTGCAGCATCACCGGCACGAGCACCAGCGCCCGCGCGCGGTGCTGGGAGACGGCCCGCAGCGTCTGCTCGGGATCGAACCTGCGCTGCAGGATGAGCGTCGAAGAGAGCGGCAGGCCAAGCGTGAAGTGGGCGAACCCCCACGAGTGAAACATCGGCGCCGCGATCATGGTCGTCTCGCGCGCCCGCAGCGGGATCTTCGAGAACAGCGCTCCCGCCGGCTCGATCGAGTCGGGCTGCTTGCGGGCCGCGCCCTTCGGCGCCCCGGTCGTGCCGGAGGTGAGGATCACGACGCGCCCCTTCTCCGCGGGCGGCGCCAGATCGGCGTCCGAGCCGCGTGCGATCAGCTCCTCGAGCGTTGCGTCCGCCCCGCCCGAGCCCGGCTCGCTCCACGCGACGAAGCGTAGCCTTTGCCGCGCGCCATCGCCGACGAGCTCGGCGAACTCCTCGTCGTAGATCACCGCAAGCGGGTTCTCGCGCGCGAGCACGTCGGTGATCTGCGGCCCCGCGAAGGCGGTGTTCAGAAACAGTGCGCCGGCGCCGAGCTTCGCGCAAGCGACCGTCGACTCGATGAATCCGCGGTGGTTGCGGCACATGATCGCCACCGCGTCGCCTTCCGCGATCCCCGCGCCGTTGAGCTCGTGCGCGAGCGAGTTGGTGCGCAGGTGGAGCTCTCTGAAGGTGAGGCTCCCGCGCTCGTCCACGAGCGCCGTGCGATCCGGGTAGCGGATCGCCGAGCCCATGTACGCGGCTGCCGCCGTCGGCCCCCAGCGGCGCAGCACCGCGAGCGAGCGCAGCGTCTTATCGGGTCTCACCGGCTCGAACATGCCGGTGTCCAGAAGCGTCTTGAGCAGCTGGGCCCTGTGCCTCACCCTCCGAGCGTCCACGCTACGGACGTTACTCAAAAGCAGGCCGCGAGTCCCCGGCCGCGCTGCTTTGCCTAGCCGACCTCCGCCGGTTCGTCCTTGCCCTGCAGGCGCTCGCGGCCGCGCTGCACCGCGGCTATGAACTTCGAGAGGTTAACCTCGAGCGTGTTGAGGATCTCATCGGCGTAGTCCTCCGCTCCGAGCCTGATCTCGCGCTCGCGCGCACGAGCATCCTCGACGATGTCCTCGGCCGCGCGCTCCGCCTGCTTGGTCACTTCCTCCTCGCCGACCAGGCGCTCCTGGCGCTCGCGCGCGTCCTTGATGATCCGCTCGGCCTCCTTCTTGGCCTCCGCGAGCATCTCCTGGCGCTCCTTGACGATCCAGCGCGCCTGCTTGATCTCCTCGGGGATCGTCGCGCGCATCTGATCGAGGATGTCGTAGATCTCCTCCTTGTCGACCCTCACCTGATCGGTCAGCGGCACAGGCTTCGCGTTGTGCACGAGGTCGTCCAGCTTGTCTATGAGTACCAGGACGTCCATCTAGAAGCCACCCCGCCCGGGCCGGCCGGCCCGCGTTCGCTTGATCTTCTTTGTGCTCGGGACTCGGATCATTTCGTCAGCGCCTCAGCTCTTCCTGCAAGCGCCGGGCCACCTCGTCCGGAACGAGATCGTCGATCTTCCCTCCGAACGTCGCGAGCTCCTTGACGCCGCTCGATGACAGAAAACTGTACTGCGCGCTCGCCATCAGGTAGACGGACTCGATCTCCGGCGCCTGTCGGCGGTTGAGCTGGTTCATCTCCAGCTCGTACTCGAAGTCCGAGATCGCGCGCAGTCCCTTCACGATCGCCCTCGCTCCCACGCTTCTCGCGAAATCCACGACCAGCGTGCTGAAGGGCTCAGCGCGGACGTTGACGAGGTCGGCCGTCGCGCGCTCCACGAACCCCAGCCGGTCCTCGATCCCGAACAGCGCACTGCTCTTGCGCACCGAGCGGTTGACGACCGCGACGACCACCTCCTCATACAGCGCCGCCGCGCGGCGGATCACGTCGAGATGGCCGTTGGTGATCGGGTCGTACGAGCCCGGGCACACCGCTATCGATTTCGCAGATGGGGTCATTGATGCCGGTGGATTGTGATCAAAGTGTCGCCATAGCGTCGCTCGCGTTCGACCGGGAGCCCCAGCGCGAGCGGGGCCCGCCGATCGCTCTCGACGATGACGCGCGCCGCCGGCGCGAGCAGCGCCGGAAGCTTCGCCGACAGATCGCGGGCCCAGTCCTGGGCCTGGCTGTAGGGAGGGTCGATGAAGATCAGATCGTATTTGTCTTTGCGCGCACGTGCGCTCTGAAGCGCCTCGCGCACGTCCATCTCCTGTAAGCGCGCGGTCGCATCCTGCAAGCCGAGCTGCTCGAGATTCTCCCTCAGCACCTTCGCCGCGAGCGCGTCGCGCTCGACGAACTCGACGCTCGCCGCGCCTCGCGAGAGGGCCTCGATGCCGAGTGCGCCGGAGCCGGCGAACAGGTCGAGCACGCGCGCCCCGGCCAGCTCGCCAAGCATCGCGAACAGCGCCTCGCGCACGCGATCCGAGGTGGGGCGCGTGACCCGGCCCCTCGGAGCCCTCAGGCGCCTGCCGCCGAAGCGGCCCGCGATCACGCGCATGTGGTCAAACGTAGCCGCTCAGGCGGGAATCGGCTCGAGCGCGTCCTCGCCGAAGCGCTCGCTCAGCGCGACGGCGAGAAGCGCCTGCTCGGGCGCGAGCAGCTGAGCGTCGGCAGCGACGATCGCCTCGGCGTGCACGCGGGCGCGCTCGAGCAGCTGCGCGTCCTGCGGCAGGCGCGCGAGCTCGAGCTCGCGAAAGCCCGACTGGCGCGTCCCGACGAGCTCGCCCTCGCTGCGGAGCTCGAGATCGATCTCCGCGAGGCGAAAGCCGTCCGCGTGCTCGACCAGCGCGCGCAGCCGCGTCGAGCTCTCGAAGCCGGCGGGTGCGAGCAGCAGGCAGCGCGCGCGATGCTCACCGCGTCCCACGCGCCCGCGCAGCTGGTGTAGCTGGGATATTCCGAAGCGCTCGGCGTTCTCGATCAGCATCACCGTCGCGTTCGCCACGTCGATTCCCACCTCGATGACGGTCGTCGCCACCAGCACCTGCGCCTGCCCGGACGCGAACGCCGACATCGCCTTCTGCTTCTCGCGGGCGGGCATCGCGCCGTGCAGGAGCGCGAGCTCATAACCCTCGAGCTCGCCCGCGCGCAAGCGCTCGAGCTCCGCCGTCGCAGCTCGCTGACCGCGCTGCGTGGCCCCGGCATCCTCGCCGAGCCCGTGCGCGGAGGAAGGATCCTGCGCCTCCTCGATGAGCGGGCACACGACGAACGCCTGGCGCCCCTGCTCGAGCTGCGCGCGCAGCTCCTCGTAGGCGCCCGCGCGACCGGCGTCGCCGGCGACGACGCGGGTCGCGATCGGCTTGCGCCCGAGCGGCAGCTCGTGCAGCGCGCTGGAGTCGAGGTCGCCGTATCCGGCGAGCGCGAGCGTGCGCGGGATCGGGGTCGCGGTCATGTGCAGCATGTGCGGCGTCCCCTTCGCGTCAAGCGCCGCGCGCTGACGCACGCCGAAGCGGTGCTGCTCGTCGATCACCGCGATCGCGAGCGAGCGGAAACGCACCTCCGGCTCGATCAGCGCGTGCGTGCCGAGCAGCAGCGAGAGCTCACCGCTCGAGAGCTTGCCGAGGATGTCCCGCCGCCTGCTCGCGGGCGTCGAGCCGGTGAGCAGCGCTGCCGAGAGCGGCTCTGCGCCCATCAGCCGTTGGATCGTCGCGAAATGCTGTTCGGCGAGGGTCTCCGTCGGCGCCATCAGCGCCGCCTGGTGGCCGTGCTCGACGGCGCGCAGCATCGCGTGCAGCGCCACGACGGTCTTTCCACTGCCCACCTCGCCCATCAGCAGCCTCTGCATCGGCTGCGCGCGCGCGAGGTCCTCGCGGATCTCGGCGATCGCGCGGTGCTGGTCGGCGGTGGGCACGAACGGAAGCGCTGCGAGCCAGCGCTCGCTCAGCGTCGGCTCATCGGCAAGCGCCTGCGCGCCGGCGAGCGCGCTGCGCCGCGCGCGACGGCGCAGAAGCGCGAGCTGCGCGAGCAGCAGCTCCTCGAACGCGAGCCGGCGCCGGGCCTCCTCGCGCTCTCGCGGAGCGGCGGGAAAGTGCATCGCCGCGAGCGCGCTCGCGCGGTCGGGCAGTCCCTCGGCGAGCCTCGTGGCGGCCGGCAGGCACTCGCTGAGATCTGCCAGCGCGCTGCGCGCGCCCTGAACGAGCGTCAGGATCTGCGTGGAGCTAACGCCCTCGGCGGCGGGATAGTGCGATACGACCTCGCCACCGTGCGCGTCGGCGCCGACGGACGCCTGCTCGCTGGAGACGGCGTGGTGGGAGACGCGAAAGCCGCCACGTCCATCAGCCTTGCCGTGCAGCAGAAGGCGCGTACCGGGCACGTAGCGCGACAGCAGCCAGGGCTGGTTGAAGAAGGTCGCGCGCATCGTCGCGGTCGCGTCGAAGACCGTCGCCTGCACCAGCGGGCGCATTCCGCGCCGCCGCACAGGCCGTGCGGCGATCGCACGCACCTGCACCGCGACGGTCGCCTGCTCGCCTGCGCCCAGCGCCGCGACGGTGCGCGCCTCGCGGCTGTCGCTCGGCAGGTGCTCGAGCAGCTCGCCGACGGTCTGGACGCCGAGCGAACTCAGCGCCGCCGCGACGCGCTTGCCGGGAAGCTCAAGCGGAGCCTGCAGGCGTGACGGGCGCGGCCAGCGCACGGGCGCGGAGATCAGCTCGGCGCGGCTGAGCCCGCGCCCGGAGGCGAAGGCACGCGCGAGCGGGCCGTCACGCTCGCTCGGCCCGGGGACGCCGATGTCGAGCGCGGGCGTGCAGGTGGCCGGCATCCGCGCCATGATGATCGCGTCGGCGGTCGTAACCGGGGTCCGCGCGGGAAGCAGGCCTACTCGGCGGCCAGCAGCCACCAGTACGCGGCCTGCCCGCCGCTTCGCAGCTCGAGCTCGATCGTGCCGTTGACCATCCCGTCGAGCTCGCCCAGCGCGAGCGGCGCGGACTCGCCGGCGAGCACGCTGATCAGCTCCGGCTCGCCGAGCCCGTCCGTTCCCCGCGCGAGCTCTCGAAGCACAGCCTCGAGGGTCGCGCGCACCTCGCCCCACGCGAGCACCTCATCCTCGACGAACCCGACGGCCTCGCCGCGCTTGAAGCGGCCCTGGGCGTCATCGCGCGCGGCCGGCGCTACTGAGCCGGTGCGCACCCGCGCGAGCGCCTCGGTCAGCGCGCTGGCGTTCTCCTCGACGGGCCGGTCCGGCGCGAGCGCGAGCGCGGCTGCGAGCCCCGCCTGCTGGCTGGTCGTCGGCGCGACCAGCACCTGCTTGTCCGACAGGCGCGCGGCGTTTTCGGCGGCCATGATCACGTTCGCGCTGTTGGGCAGCACGACCACCTCCTCCGCCGGCACCTGGTGGATTCCGGCGAGCACCTCGAAGGTCGAGGGGTTGAGGGTCGGGCCGCCGTCGATCGTGTGCACGCCGAGCTCGCGGAACAGCTCGTGCAGCCCCTCTCCGCTGACCACCGCGACCGCGCCACAGCGAGTGCCCACGCGCTGCTCGCGCGAGAGGCCGCCGGCGGCTCCGCTCGCCTCCCCCTCGACAGGGACGCCGTCGCGCTCGAGGCGCTCATCACGCTCGGCGATCTGCAGGCGCATGTCGGCGACGTCCAGTCGCGAGACCTCGCCGGCATCCGCGAACACGGCGGTGGCGAGCTCGGGGTCATCGGTGTGCAGGTGGACCTTCAGCGTGCTCTGGTCGCCGACCACGAGCACCGAGTCGCCCAGCTTCTCGAGCGATTGCAGGAAGCGGCTGGCGACGAGCCCGCTGCCCGTCACAGCGAAGTTGGTGCAGTAGCGAAAGTTGGCCGAGACGTGCTGCGGATGGGTTATGCGCGCGGGCGCGTGGTGGTCGAGCGCAGGCGGATCTTTCCCGCGCAGGGCCGCGACCACGCCGGCCAGGATGATCGTCAGGCCATAGCCGCCCGCGTCCACGACGCCGGCCTCGCGCAGCGCCGCGAGCAGCTCTGGGCCGCGCTTGACGGAGTCCTGCCCCGTCGCGACCGCGCGCTCCAGCGCGTCGGCGATCGCCGTGTCCTGCTCACGCGGCTCGGTGGAGGGCCCGAGGCGCGGATCGGGACTGTGCGCGACATCGGTGACGATCTTGTGCGCCATCTCGCGCGCGACGGTCAGGATCGTGCCCTCGGCCGGCTCGCGCACGGATGCGTACGCGCGGTCCGCCGCGTTCGCGAGCGCCGCGCCGATCAACGTCGCATCGATCAGCTGCCCGGGCCTGGAGACGAGCTCCTCGGCCGCCCCGCGAATGAGCTGCGAGAGAATCACGCCGGAGTTGCCGCGCGCCCCCAGCAGCGCTGCGCGCGCCACCGACTGCACAATCTCATCGCGCCCGATGTCGTCGATCGTGCGGTTCTCGTCGGAGCCCATCAGGCGATCGAGCTCCGCGAGCACCGCGCGAAGCGTCAGCGCCATGTTGTCGCCCGTGTCGCCGTCCGCGACCGGAAACACGTTGAGGTCGTTCACCTCCTCGCGACGAGATTCCAGGTGCGCGAGGGCTCCCGCGACCGCTGCGCGAAAGCGGACCAGGTTCGTGTCGCTCACAGCGACACGTCTATCAGCTTCGCCACGCGGCAGACCCGCCGGCGCGTCGGACTCACACCGCCTTGGTGACCTTGCCGGCCTTCAGGCAGCGGGTGCACACGTACACGCGCCGCGGCGCCGCGCCGACGAGGATCCTGACCTTCTGCAGGTTCGGGTCGAAGCGCCGCTTGGTCGCGACCATCGAGTGGCTGCGGCTTTGGCCGAACGCCGGCCCCTTGCCGCAGCTGTGACACACCTTGGCCATCGGCGCAGTCTAGCCGCTTGAAAGCCGCGCCCGCAGATCCGCCATCCGCATCACCGCCTCGGCTGCGTTGCGCCCCTGGTCGCGCCGGTCGCCGCCTGCGCGCGCGAGCGCCTGCTCCATCGTCGCGCAGGTGAGCACCCCGAAAGCGCAGGGGACGCCCGTCTGCAGCTGCACCTGCATGACCCCGCGCGCGACCTCGCTGCACACGAACTCGTAGTGGTCGGTCTCGCCGCGGATCACCGCGCCGAGGCACGCGACGCCGTCGAAGCGCCGGCTGGCGGCGGCGTAGCTCGCGGCGAGCGGCAGCTCGAAGGCGCCCGGGACCTCGAACACCTCGACCGCGGTGACGGCGCGCTCGGCGAACGCCGCCTTCGCCCCGGCGAGCAGGCGCGCGGCGAGATCCTCGTAGAAGCGCGCGAGGACGATCGCGTAGGTGCCGCTCAACGCCCGCTGTGCTCCGCGTCGGAGCCGTCGTCCTCGCCCGACGGCGGATGCTCGCGCGAGATCTGCTGCCCCGCCCCCGAGCGCTCGGAGCGCAGGAGCTCCTCGTCGAGGTTCAGGCCCTGGTGATGCAGCGTGTGGCCCATCCGCTGCGCCTTCGTGCGCAGGTAGGTCTCGTTGTGCTGGTTGGGCGCGTGCTCGATCGGGATCTGCGCGGCCACCGAGAGCCCGTACCCCTCGAGCCCGCGGATCTTCTTGGGGTTGTTGGTGAGAATCCTGATCGAGGTGAGGCCGAGATCGACGAGTATCTGCGCGCCGATGCCATAGTCGCGCAGGTCCGCCGGCAGCCCGAGTCGCTCGTTGGCTTCGATCGTGTCGAGGCCGTCCTCCTGCAGGCGGTAGGCGCGAAGCTTGTTCAGCAGCCCGATCCCGCGACCCTCCTGGGAGAGGTACAGCAGGACCCCGCGCCCCTCGCGCTCGATCATCGACAGCGCGGATTCCAGCTGCTCGCCGCAGTCACAGCGCAGCGAGTGGAACACGTCGCCCGTGAGACACTCGGAATGGACCCTGACGAGAACCTCCGCCTGGCCGGCCACCTCGCCCTTGACCAGCGCCACGTGGTGCTTGTCGTCGACCAGCGAGCGGTAGCCGACCGCTTCGAACGCCCCGAACGCCGTCGGCAGGCCGGTCGCGACGACCCGCTCGACGAGCTTGTCGTTGCGCCGACGGTAGGCGATCAGATCGGCGACGGTGATCATGCACAGCTCGTGCCGGGCGCAGTACTCGACGAGTTCGGGCACCCGTGCCATCGTGCCGTCGTCGTTCATCACCTCGCAGATGACGCCCGCCGGGTTCAACCCCGCGAGCCGCGCGAGGTCAACAGCGGCCTCGGTCTGGCCAGCTCGCTCGAGCACCCCGCCGGAGCGGCTCTTCAGCGGGAAGACGTGCCCGGGCTGAACCAGATCGCGGGGGCGGCTCTCGGGATCGACCGCCACCTGGATCGTGTGCGCGCGGTCATGCGCGGAGATGCCGGTCGTGACGCCCTCGCGAGCCTCGATCGAGACGGTGAACGGGGTTTCGAAGGCGGACTCGTTCTTGGCCGCCATCAGGTCGAGGCCGAGCTCGTCGCAGCGCTCGGAGGTGAGCGACAGGCAGATCAGGCCCCTGCCCTCCTTGGCCATGAAGTTGATCGCCTCTGGTGTCGCGAACTGCGCAGCGAGCGTCAGATCACCCTCGTTCTCCCGGTCCTCGTCGTCGCACACGACGACCATCTTGCCCTCGCGGATCCGCTCGATCGCCTGCTCGATCGTCGCGAACGGAGTTGCTGTGCGCGAGCTCATGCGCCCGCCTGCAGCAGCCGCTCGACATGCTTGGCGAGAATGTCCACCTCGATGTTCACGAGTGCACCGACGCCGATCATGCCAAGGTTGGTGCGCTCGAGCGTCTCCGGGATGAGCGACACGCAGAAGCGCCGGCCGTCCAGAGAGCTGACGGTCAGCGAGACCCCGTCGAGCGCGACGGAGCCCTTCTCGGCAACGTAGCGCGAGAGGCGGGCGTCGGGCTCGATCTCGAGCACGCGCGAGAAGCCCTCGCTGCGCGTGGCGGTGACGGTCCCGGTCCCGTCCACATGGCCCTGCACGACGTGACCGCCGAGGCGGTCCTGAGCGCGCAGCGGAAGCTCGAGGTTCACACGCGCGCCGCTGGCGAGAGCGCCAAGCGAGGAGCGCTCGAGCGTCTCGCGCATCGCCTCGGCGGCAAAGCTGTCCTCGCCGACATCGGTCGTGGTCAGGCACACGCCGTTGACCGCGATCGAGTCGCCCGTGCTCAGCTCGCGCGCGAGCGCGCTTCGGATCCGCAGGGCCGCGCCCGCGCCGTCGCGCTCGAGCGCGATCACGCTGCCGAGGTCTGAGATCAGGCCGGTGAACATCGTGGCGGCTCCGTTCGCTTCACCGCGGCGCTTCACCACTCGCGCAGGCGCGCGGAGATCAGCAGGTCCTCACCGACGCTCTCGCAGTCGAAGCTCAGGGCGCGCATCGCCTCGGAGATTCGCTCCACGCCCTCGCCCTCGAGCGGATCGCGAGCCGCGCTGCCCCCGAGCAGAAGCGGCGCGAGGAACAGGCGAACCTCGTCGATCTCGCCGGCGTCGAAGAACGCACCCGCGAGATGCGGGCCGCCCTCGAGCAGCACCGAGGTGACGCCAAGCGCACCTAGCTGATCGAGCGCCGAGCGGACCCTCGCCGGCTCGTTTTCGCCGGTGGCGAGCAGAACCTGCACGCCGGCTGCCTCGAGCGCATCGGTGTCCGCGTGCGCGGCGGCGCGCGAGACGACGATCGTCAGCGGGATCTCCTCGGCGGCCGCCACGAGCTGCGAGGTCGTGGGCAGGCGCGCGAGCGAGTCGAAGACGATCCGCTGCGGCTGTGTGCCGGCCTCGGCGAGCAGGCCTTCGGGCCTTGCCGTCAGCTGTGGATCGTCGGCGAGCGCGGTGCCGATCCCGACCACGATCGCGTCGACCGACGCCCGCCAGCGATGGGCCAGCTCGCGGCTGTCCTCGCCGCTGATCCACTTCGAGTCGCCCCCGCGCGTGGCGACCTTGCCGTCGAGGGTCATCGCCGACTTGAACAGCACCCACGGGCGCGCCACCCGCGCGTGCTTGCGGAAAGCCTGGTTGAGCAGCCGCGCGCGCGTCGCGAGCTCGCCCTCGGCGAGCACGATCTCAACGCCCTCGTCGCGCAGGATCCCGAGCCCGCGCCCGGACGCCTTCTCGCTGGGGTCATCGGAGGCGATCACGACGCGCCTGATCCCCGCCTGCAGGATCGCCTCGGTGCAGGGCGGGGTCTTGCCCTCGTGACAGCACGGCTCCAGCGACACGTAGAGGGTCGCGTCGGCGAGGTCCTGCAGGCCGCATGCCTCGATCGCGTTGACCTCCGCGTGCGACCCGCCGTAGCGTTCGTGCCAGCCCTCGCCGAGCACCTCCCCGGCACGCGCGATGACCGCGCCCACGACGGGGTTGGGCTTGACCGCGCCTGTGCCCTTCGCGGCGAGCTCGACCGCGCGGGCGAGGTGCAGGTTGTCGACCTCGGTGGAAAGCGGCATGCTCGAATCCAGGATATCCCTGCTCAAGCGCGGGCTCGGAGGCCTCAGCGGCCGCAGCCGCCGCCGCGCAGCTGATAGACGGTCATCAGCGGCCCCGGCCGCTCGTAGGCGAGCGGGTAGTAGTCAAAGCTCCAGTCGAAGCCGAACGCGACCGGGCCGACGCCGCGCTCATACGGCGAGGCGCGGAAGACCACCTGCGCGTCGCGGGCCAGCGCGCGGTAGTACTGGAGCGCCAGCGGCACGGCCGTGCGATCCGCGTACGCGCGTCCGGACTGCGTCGAGCCGCTGATCACCCAGCAGTAGCCGTGTTGCTCGTAGTAGCCGATCAGCGCGGGGCTCAGCGTGCGCTCGTAGTTCTCGATCTGCACCTGGGCACCACGGTGCGCCAGCAGCGACCCCGACGCGGAGATGCGCGTCAGAAACGACGGATACTTGTGCCATTGCGGCAGGTTGCTCGCGGTCGAGGTCCCCGGTGCGGTGCGGTGCGCCCATTCGTCGGGCGAGACCGGCTCGGCGACGATCTTCGCGCCCGCGGGGATGTGCGCGAGCATCCAGCTGCGCGTCAGGTTGCGGGTGTCCGCACGCGATAGCACGAGCCCCGCGTGCACGCTGTGCATGAGGCCCTGCGCGAGCAGCGCGGCCGCGAGCAGCACGGCGAGGGCCGCCGGCAGTACCCGCGACGCGCCCGCTCCCGATCGCCCCGCCGCGCCGTCGTGCGCACGCGCGCGCCGCAGACGCCGCATTCGCGCGCCGGCGAGGGCCCTGCTCAGCGCGGCGGCGAGCTGCAGCGTGAACAGCGCGCCGAGCAGACAGAGGATGGGCAGGATCGGCATCAGCCAGCGCCCGAAGTAGCGGCCCTCGGAGCCCATGAACGCGAGGAACAGCAGCGGCGCAGGCACGAGCAGCCAGCCGTACGCCCGGCGAGTACGCCAGACGCTCAGCGCGCCGCCGAGCGCGGCCAGCGAGGGCAGCCACCCGAGACCCCAGGTGAGCGACCACAGGTAGTACGCGAAGCCTCCGTGCCTCGGTGCGCCGAGCTTGCCCTGCGCTTCGGCCGACAGCGATGACTGGCGCGCGAGTTCGGCGTGAAACCGTGAGAAGTCGAGCAGCGCATACGGGTTTGCGATCACGAACGCGGCAACTGCTGCCGCCGCTGCGACGGCGAGGCCGCGCAGGCCCAGCACCGCGGCGCGGTCCCCCTCGAGGTGGCGCGCGACGGCGGCCGCGAGCAGCGGCGCGAGCGCGATGCCCGCGGTGTACTTGGTCGCGCACGCAAGACCCAGGCCCGCGCCCGCCAGCAGATGATCGGAGGTGCGTCCCCTGAGCAGCACGCCGACGCTCCCGAGCAGCGACAGCGTCAGCGGTGCAAGCGTCGGCACGTCGTTGAGCGCGAGGTGCGCGTAGAACACGGGCAGGAACGCGACCGCCTCCAGCGCAGCGGCGAGCAGCCCGACCGCGCGGCCGAACAGCCGTGCGCCGGTCGCGTACAGCAGCCACAACGCAGCGACGCCGAGCAGCGCCGCCGCGAGGCGTGCGAGCGTGTAGAGATCGGCCGGATGCAGCGCGAAGGCACGCTCGGCGCCCGCTCGGCCTCCGTAGCCGATCAGGAACAGGAAATGCAGCAGATAGGTGAAGGCGGGCGGATTCGCGAAGTAGTGCGGGTTCAGGCTGCCGTCGTGGAACATGCTGATCGCGCGAACCACGAAGTGGTCGGCCTCATCGGCGTTGTACGCATACGGCAAGCCCTGCCGCACGCCCCACACGCGCAACCCCAGGCCGACGGCGAGCACCGCGGCGAGCGCCGCCCACGCCCAGCGGCGGCTCGCGCGCTGAGCGGCGCCGGGCAGATCCGCGCGCGCGCCCTCCGCCGCGCGCGCGGCGGCGGGACGGGGCTCAGCAGTGGGCATAAACCGCGTAGTAGCGGCTCGTGTAGATGCGCGTGAACCCCTTCAGCGGCACCTGGTCGCGGGGGTCATCGCCGACGTCCACGATCGCCTCCACGAACACCGCGCTGCCGAGCGGGTAGACCGCGACGCTGCCGGCGCGGATGCGGTTCTCGAGCGCGTGCGCGCCCTTGAACACGTCGGCGCGCGCCTCGCTGCGGGCGACGATGTTGCGCTGGCCGACCGTGTCGAGGATCCAGCGGGCGTCGGGGATCAGCTTGTTGTTGGGAAGCGACAGCAGCGGACAGCGATGCAGGCTCGACTTCACGTGGGGATCGGCGAGCGCGCGTGCGAGGCCCTTGTGGAAGTCCTCGTGGAATTCGAGCGTCGTTCGCAGGGTCGACAGGCTCACCGTGGTCGCCGCCGCAGCTCCCCCGTAGAGCAGCAGCGCGGCGGCCCCGACGATCCATGCGCGGCGCAGCGCCGAGCCGGCCCGCAGCATCGCCCAGCCACCGAGCGTCACGGCGCAGAACGGCAGCAGCATCGTGTCGGCGCCGAGCAGATAGCGATCCACGACCGATGCGCCGACCGCGCCCTCCGCGAGGTACACGCCGATCAGCAGCAGCAGCGCCGCCAGCGGAACCAGCACGCGGCGCGGCGCGAGCCACACCGCGATCGGCACGCCGAGAAGGCCGCCGATGACCACGGCCAGCTTGTCGATTCGCACCGAATAGGACCACAGCGAGCCGACCACGCTCGAGAACCCCTGCGTGCGTTCGAGTTCCTGCGCGAGGCCGGCCGTCGCGTGCAGCGAGTACAACGGGTTGCCGGTGACGATCGCGTCGGATGCGATCCACACCGCCGGTGCGATCAGCGCGAGCCCGAGATAGCGCAGACGGCTCCTTGTGTCCGCGCGCCACGAGCACCACAGCCAATACGCGCCGCTGAGCACCCACGCGTCCGGCCGCAGCAATCCCGCGGCCGCGAGCAACCCGAAGACGGGCGCTGCGCGCCGGGGTCGTTCGACCTCGAGGACCACCGCCCATGCGATCAGCGCCACATAGGTGATGTCGAGATAGCCCTGCGCGGCGAGGTTCTCGACGAAGAACCGGCTGAGCAGCAGGAGCGCCGCGATCCATCCGGCGACCGGACCGAAGCACAGGCGCCCGAGCCGGTACAGACCGGCGACGGCGGCGACGAACGAGGCGATCGACCCGAGCACCACCAGCCGGGCGCCGCCCTGGCCGGCCAGCGAGCACAGCGCGCCGAAGGCGATCGCGAGCGGATGCTGGGTCGGGCCCCTGTAGACCCTGAAGTCGGGCAGGTGCAGGTGCAGCACGTCGCGCCCCCACAGCAGCGCATAGAACGAGTCATACGTCGGGTATGTCGGGAACGCCAGGTAGCCGACGAGCGCGCCCGCGCACATCACCACGAGCCCGAGGAGCGCCCATCTCGCCGGTGGTATCGCACGCAGCCGCTCCAGCCGGATCGAGCCCGGTCTCATCCGGGTGGGCATCGCGCTTTCCATCTAGCCTTGGCCGTCTTGGGCCGGCACCGGCGCCCATGCGCGTGGCGCCAAGACCGTGACCTGCGCTTTGGGATACTGCCGGAAGCCAAGTCTAGGCAACTGCGCCGATGAAGCTCATCATCCAGATCCCCTGCTTCAACGAGGCAGAGCAGCTTCCGCAGACGCTCGCCGACCTGCCGCGAGAGGTCGAGGGCTTCGACGAGGTCGAGTTGCTCGTCGTTGACGACGGCTCGACCGATCGCACGATCGCGGTGGCGCGCGAGCACGGCGTCGAGCATCTCGTGCGGCTCACCAACAACAAGGGGCTCGCGGCCGCGTTCCAGGCCGGCATCGACACCGCGCTGAAGCTCGGCGCGGACGTGATCGTGAACACCGACGCGGACAACCAGTACTACGGTCCGGACGTGGCCAAGCTCGTGCGCCCGATCCTCGCGGGCGATGCGGACATGGTCATCGGCGACCGGGAGATCACCGGCATCGAGCACTTCTCGACGCTCAAGAAGGCGCTCCAGCGAGTCGGCTCGTGGGTGGTCCGCCAGGCATCTTCGACGGCGGTCCCCGACACCACCTCCGGCTTCCGCTCCTACAACCGCGAGGCCGCGATCCAGATGATGGTCGTCTCGAAGTTCACCTACACGCTCGAGACGATCATTCAGGCGGGAAAGCTGCTCGTCGCGATCGAGCACGTGCCGGTGGCGACCAACCCCAAGACCCGCGAGTCGCGCCTGTTCCCGTCGACGGGTGCATACGTGCGCCGCAACGCCGTCTCGATCTTCCGCATCTACGCGCAGTACGAGCCTCTGCGCGTTTTCTGGAGCCTGTCGGGCCTGATCGGGCTGGCGGCGATCGGCGTCTGGATCCGCTTCGCGGTTGCGTATCTGGAAGGCAACGGCAAGGGTCACGTGCAGTCGCTGATCCTCGGCGCGGTGCTGTTTATCGCTGCGATCGTGCTTTGGGCGCTTGGCGTGATCGGCGATCTGCTGGCTGCGCAGCGGGTGATGGTCCAAAAGACATTTGAGCGCGTGCGGCGTATCGAGCTCGAGCTCGGGGTGGCACCGTCGCACTATGAACCGGCGGGTGCGAGCAGCACCGACGCTGAGGAGGGCGGGGCGCGCGCCGGCGCCGATCGCGTCGCCGTGCAGGGCGCCGAGGGAACCCATCCCGGTGAGGCGGTGCGCCTGTGAGCGAGCTCACCGTCTCCGACGAGGGGATCGTCACCGGCAACACCTACGACAAGTACGGCTCCAGCAACCCGCTCGTGCGTCGCCTGATGGCCCGCTTCGAGCGCGACCTCGACGAGCTCTTCTCGCGCGCGGCGCCCGCATCGCTGCTGGATGTCGGCTGTGGCGAGGGCGTTCTCGTACACCGCTGGGCACAGCGCATGCAGGGCGGGCGCGTGGTCGGGATCGACCTCGAGGAGCCCTCGCTCCAGGCCGGGTGGGCCGAACGCGCGGCGCCGAACCTCGAGTACCGCGTGATGGATGCGGGCGAGCTGCCGTTCGCCGCTGCGGAGTTCGACCTCGTGAGCGCGATCGAGGTGCTCGAGCACCTGCCCGATCCCGCGAGCACCGTCGCCGAGATGGCTCGTTGCGCACGCCGGCATCTGCTCGTCTCGGTGCCGCGCGAGCCGCTGTGGCGCGCGCTGAACATCGCGCGTGGCGCGTACCTATCGACGCTCGGCGACACCCCGGGGCATCTGAACCACTGGTCCAAGCGCTCGTTCGTGAGGCTGCTCGCGCGCCATGGCGAGGTCGCCGAGATCCGCACGCCGCTCCCCTGGACGATGTTGCTTGTCCGCGTCTAGGGCCTCCTCCGGCCAGACGCGCTCATACGCAAGCGGCGCGCGGATCCTCTCGATCGGGATCGCCGCGACCGGCGTTCTCACATTCGCGTACTTCGCGCTCGCGAGCCACGTGCTGAACGCAGTGCAGGCGAAGCGGATCGATCTGCTGTGGACGGTCATGTTCGTGACGATCTCGGTGATCTACCGGCCGATCGAACAGCTGCTCTCGCGCACGATCGCCGAGCGCCGGGCGCGGGGACACGCTCAGCACTCGCTGCGCGTGCCGATCGCCATCCAGGCCGGCTTCGCGCTCGGCTTCGTGATCGCGGCGGTCGCGCTGCACGGCGAGCTCGTCGCCCACGTCTTCGACCATTTCGGCGGCCTGTACGGCGTGCTCGTCGCCGGCACGGTCGCTTACGCCGCGAGCTACTTCGCCCGCGGCTGGCTCGCCGGCCACCAGTACTTCGGCCTCTACGGCGGGCTCGTTCTGATGGAGGCCGCCTCGCGCTTCTGCTTCGTGCTGGCGGTCGCGATCGGCATCGCTCAGGGCCAGCTTGCGGTCGCGCTGGGCATCGCGGCCGCGCCGTTCGTCTCGCTCGTCGTCGTGCCGTGGGCGTTCGCGCGCCACGCGGGCGAGTCGCGCGAGGGCTCGCGCCTCTCGCCGCAGATCGAAGACGTCGACGCGGCGCTCGCCGGGCCCGGCGCCGAGGGCGTCCAGGAGGCGGTCGCCGCGGAGGAGCTCTCGCTGCTGCGCGGTTCGAACTTCGCCCTGGTCGTCTCCGGGATCATGGTCGCCGAGCAGGTGCTGCTGAACGCCGCGGTGCTCACGGTCGACGCCACCTCCGCCGACCGCGCGCTCGCGGGCGTGGTCTTCAACGTGCTGCTGATCGCGCGCGCACCGCTTCAGCTCTTCCAGGCGATCCAGACCTCGCTGCTGCCGCACCTCACAGGGCTCGAGGCGACGGAGGGCCACGACGCGTTTGCGCGGGCGGTGCGCGTGACGGTGCGCGCGATCGCGGCGTTCTCGCTCGCGGTCGCCCTCGGGCTGCTCGCGATCGGCCCGCCGGTGATGCGCCATCTGTTCGGGCAGCCCTTCCCCTACAACCGCTTCGGGCTCGCGCTGATCGGGCTCGGGATGGGCTTTCACCTCGCCTGCGGCGCGCTCAACCAGGCCGCGCTCGCGCGCGACCAGGCGCGCGCCGCGGCGGTCTGCTGGCTGGCGGCGGCGCTCGCGTTCACCGGCTGGATGGTCAGCCCGATCGTCGGCGGGCAGGTGCTGCGCGCGGAGGTCGGCTATGCCGGCGCGACGGCGATCCTGGCGCTTGCGCTCGCCGTTCTCTACCGGCGCGGAAGCGCTGCGCGGCTGATGCGCTCCACACGCCTGGCGGCGCGCTGAGTCACTCCGCCTCGACCGAGCGCGCGATCGCGCGGTAGGCCTCGCCGGGCTGCTGCGAGGAGAAGATCGCCGAGCCCGCCACCAGCACGTTCGCACCCGCCGCGCGGCAGCGCGGTGCTGTGCTCGTATCCACGCCGCCATCGACCTCGACCGCGACACGCTCGCCGACGATCGCGCGAACGCGTGGGATCTTCTCGAGCGAGTGGGAGATGAACCGCTGCGCGCCCCACCCGGGGTTCACGGTCATGCACAGCGCCAGGTCGATCAGCTCGGTGACCTCCGCGAGCGCGCCGACCGGCGTGCCAGGGTTGATCGCGACGCCCACGCCGGCGCCGCTCTCGCGGAGCAGGCTCGCGGTGTAGGCGATGTGCGGGGTGGCCTCGGCGTGGAAGGTGATCGAATGCGCTCCCGCCTTGACGAACTCGCCCACCTGGCGCTCGGGTCGCTCGATCATCAGGTGCGCCTCGAGCATCGCGCCGGCGTCGCGCACGGTCTCGGCGATCGCCGCGACGATCAGCGGACCGACGGTTATCGGCGGCACGAAGTGCCCGTCCATCACATCGACGTGGATCACGCGAGCGCCCGCCTGCAGGACCTCGGTGACCTGCTCGCGCAGGCGCCCGAAGTCGGCGGACAGGATCGACGGCGCCACGCGCACACCGCGCAGCAGCTCCGGCGGCGATATCCCGGCGCTCATAGAGCCTGGAGCATCGACTCACCGCAGTGGTTGCACTTGAGGATTGCGGTGGAGGACATGCGCACGATCGTCGAGTGCTCGCCGCAGTTGGGGCAGACCGAGCTGAGCTCGAAGCGGTGCAGGCAGTAGACGCACCGGTAGCGCCCCGCGAGGTTCGTGGGGCGCAGCCACGGCTCGCCGCAGTGCGGACATTGCGGTCCGAGCTCGATCGCGGCCCGCGCCGGTGCCTTGCGCTCCGAATCCATGTCGCTAGACCCGTCGCAGGCGCGCGATGAAAAACCCGGCGGTGTGGTCGCGGTGCGGCAGGGTCTGCAGCAGCCCGGCGCTCAGCGGCGGCTGCTCGCCGCTTGCGTGAGCGAGGCTCAGCTCAGGCAGCTCAGCGGCGAGATCCTCGACGCTGAAATCGCGATGGGAATCCAGGAAGGCGTCGATGACGCGCTCATTCTCGGTCGTGGAGATCGTGCAGGTAGAGTAGACAAGCACGCCGCCCGGACGGAGCGCTGCGGCGCCGCTTGAGAGGATCCTCACCTGTTCGCGGGCCATCTGCTTGACGGCCTCCGGCGTCATCCGCCAGCGCAGGTCCGCACGAGCCTGCAGGGTGCCGAGCCCTGAGCACGGCGGGTCCACGAGCACGCGGTCGAACTGCGGCGCCTCCTGCCCGGAGTCCGGCCAGCTCGCCGCGTCGCCGATCTCCACGCGCAGGTTGTGAGCTCGCAGGCGGGCGGCCGTCCGTTCGAGCGCACTCGCCCGCCCGGGATGTCGCTCGACCGCGAGGACTTCGCCGGCGCCCGCCATCAGGGCGGCGATGTGTGTGCTCTTGCCGCCCGGAGCAGCGCACAGGTCGAGCACCCGCTCCCCGGGACGCGGGCCCAGCACGCGCGATACGAGCATCGCCGCGCGCGCCTGCGCGAGGAAGGCACCGGCGCGCCACAGCTGCGAGCTGTGCAGGTCGAAGGGCTCGTCCAGCACGACGGCCTCGGGGATGCGCGCGTCGCCATGCGTCGCGACCGGCAGCTGACCCGCGAGCGTGGCCGCGTCGCCGACGAGCGTGTTCGCTCTCAGCGCGACCTCGCTCGGCTCGTTGTTGCTAGCCATCAGCGCGCGCGCCTGCGCGGCACCGAGCTGGCGCCACCACAGGCGCGCGAGCCACTCGGGATGGGAGTGCTTGACGGCCGCCTGCTCGGGAGTGTCGTCGCGCAGGCCGCCGATCAGCGCATCGGCGCCCTCGCGCGCGGCGCGCCGGAGCACCGCGTTGACCAGGCCGTGCCCCGGGCGCGCGTGGTCCTTGCTCAGCTCCACCGCCTGCGCGACGACCGCGTAGTCGGGCGCGCCCTGCAGGTAGAGCAGCTCATACAGGCCGAGGCGCAGCGCAGCGAGCACGCGCGGGTCAAGCCGCTCGAGCGGACGTTCGGTGAGCCGCGCGATCACGTGGTCGACGGTGCCCTTGCGCTGCACCGCGCCGTAGGCGAGGCGCATCGCGAGCGGGCGCTCGCGCTCCTGCAGGTCCGCCGCCTCGGCGTGAAAGGCGTGGTCGGCGTAGGCGCCGCGCTCGAAGACGCGGCGAAGCACCGCGTAGGCGCAGCGGCGGGAGGCGGAGATGGCGGCAGGCGCTTGCGTATGTCCCATGCCTATCTCCTACCCGCTGCGGCTGAAGCTCACCGGCGTGAGCACCTCGGCGAGATCGCCTGCGAAGCTCGCGGCCTCGCCCTCGCCCAGCGCGGCGCTCGTCACGCGGACTCCCGGCGCGCTGTGAGCCAGACGGTAGGGCGCGCCGGGCGCCACCAGCCAGCCCCGTTGCATCAGCGCGCCCACGACCGACGCCTCGTCGTCGACTGGAATCCAAACGTTCAGGCCGGAGGCGCCGTGCACGGGCACGCCGCGCCGCCGCAGATGCTCACACAGGCCCGTGCGCCGCTGCGCGTATGTCGCGCACGCACGCTCGATCTGCGCCTGCACCTGGGGATCGGCCCACAGCTTCAGCACGAGCGCCTGCAGGATGTGGCTGACCCACCCCGGGCCGCACTGCTGACGGCCCTGGACGCGAGCGACGGTCTGGGCATCGCCGGCCATCACCGCCAGGCGCAGATCGGGCCCGAGCGACTTTGCCACCGAGCGCGTCGCCGCCCAGCGCAGGCGCCCGCCGACCGTGCTGTGAAGCTCGCTTCCCGCAACCGGGCCGAGATGGTCGTCCTCGATCACGAGCACCCGCGGGAAGCCGTCGAGCACCTCGCGCAGCTCGCCGCTGCGCTCGGCGTCCAGCGCCGCGCCGGTCGGATTCTGCCCGCGCGGGGTCACGATCACGGCGCTCGCCCCGCGCGTCAGCGCCGCGTGCAGCCCGCGCGCGAGCATGCCGCGGTCATCAACGCCCACGGGCTCAAGCGCCAGGCTCTTCGCGCGCAGCAGATCGAACAGCGCCGCATAGCCAGGGTTCTCGACGGCGACGCGGTCTCCCGGGCGCAGGTGGGCCTCGAGGACGCGCTCGATCGCGTCGAGCGCACCGCTGAGGACGCACACCTCCTCCGCCGGCACGCCGTCCTTGCGCAGCTGCTCGCGCGCGAGCGAGAGCAGCTGCGCCACCGCGTGGCCGCCGCCGTAGAGGCGCTCGGGCGGCTCGAGCTCCGCGAGCGCGCCCGCGAGCGACGGCAGCAGCGCCGGGTCCGGGTTGCCCGCCGACAGGTCGCGCGCACCCGGCGGAGCCGTCAGCGCCCGGCGGGCGGAGGACAGCGGCGGACGCTCGCCGACGCGCGTTCCCCGGCGCGGCTCGCTGAGGACGACGCCGCGCCTTCGCAGC
Source organism: Solirubrobacteraceae bacterium (assembly GCA_034664905.1). Lineage (GTDB taxonomy): Bacteria > Actinomycetota > Thermoleophilia > Solirubrobacterales > Solirubrobacteraceae > Palsa-744. The sequence goes on from JAXDGS010000067.1 coordinate 27,612, forward strand.
TCCGAGAGGGCGGCCGAGACGGTCCCCGGACTGAGGCCGACCTCCCTTGCGAGGCGCCTCACCGACGGCAGCGGCTCGCCGGGGGCGAGCGCCCCGCTCGCCACGGCCGACTCCACATCGCGCACCAGCTCGGCTGCGCTGCGCGCGCTGATCCTGTACTGTTTCAGTTCAGTCACGACTCTGTACTATTACAGATAGGGAGGACGCCGTGCCGATCGAGCCGCCCCGCGCTCCCGCGCCTGTCGGACCCGCGTCGGACCGTGTTCGTCTGCGCCGCAGGCGCGAACGCGGCAGCCACGACCGTCGCGTGATCGACGCGATCCTCGACGAGGGACTGATCGCACATCTCGGGATCGTCGGCGAGGGCGGTCAGCCGTTCGTGACCCCCACGCTGCACGCGCGCAGCGGCGAGGTCGTCTACTGCCATGGCTCGAGCGCTTCGAGGACGCTGCGCACGCTCGCAGCGGGCGCCCGCTCCTGCCTCACCGTGTCACTCATCGACGGTCTCGTGCTCGCGCGCTCGGCGATGCATCACTCGGCCAACTATCGCTCGGTGATGCTGCTCGGGCAGGCCAGACGCGTCGAGGACGCTGAGGAGAAGCGCGAGGCGCTGCGGGCGATCGTCGAGCACATCGTGCCGGGCCGCTCTGCAGAAGTGCGCGGTCCCACCGAGCAGGAGCTGCGCGCCACCTCGGTGCTCGCGATCGGTATCGAGGAGGCCTCGGCCAAGGTCCGCCGCGGAGGACCGGTGGACGACGAGCCGGACTACGCGCTGCAGGCGTGGGCGGGCGTGATCCCGCTCGCCCTGCGCCCGGGCGCACCGGAGCCGGACCCGAGGCTGGGTGAGGGCATCGCGGCCCCAGCTCACGTGAGCGGCTACCGGCGCCCGTCCAGCGGGTGACCGCGAAGGTAGGAGCCGGCGTCCATCGCTCCTCCGCCGGGAGGGCGCACGACGAGCAGCTCGAGCGTCCCGCGTGCGCAGCGCAGCAGCAGCCTCCCCTCCTCCGCCACGATCCCCTGCGCGCCGCGTGACGGGGCCTCCTCGTGCAGCGCTGCGCGCTGCACGCCGAGCAGCGTCCCGTCGCGCAACGCGGCGCGAGCGCCGATGTGCGGATGTAGGGCGCGGACGAGGCGCTCGAGCTCGACTGCGGGGCGCAGCGGGTCGAGCAGGCGATCCTCGGGGCGGATCTTCTCGGCGTAGGTGACGCCGTCGGAGGGCTGCTCCTCAAACCGCGGTGAGTCATCGAGCGCGCGCAGCAGCAGCTCGCCACCCAGCTGCTGCAGGCGCCCCGCGAGCGAGCCGTAGGTGTCCTCGGCTGTGATCGGCTCGCTCGCCCGCAGGCACACCGGCCCGCTGTCGAGGCCCGCTGTGAGGCGCATGATCGAGACGCCGCTCCGCTCGTCTCCCGCCATGATCGCGCGCTCGATCGGCGCCGCCCCGCGCCAGCGCGGCAGCAGCGAGGGATGCACGTTGAGGATCTCGTGTTCGGACAGCAGCGGCTCCTTGATCAGCGCTCCGAACGCGCACACGATCAGCGTGTGCCTCGCGGCGGGAGCACCCGGCGGGGTGCGAGCGAGCGTCGCGATCAGCTCCCGCGCGTCCGCGTCGTTGACGCTCTGCGGCTGCTGCACTGCGATCCCCAGCGCCCTCGCGAGCTCGGCCACCGGCGGTGAGCTCAGCCTCCTGCCGCGTCCGCTCGGGCGATCGGGGCGGGTGAGCACCAGCGCCGGGCGATGCGCCTCGCTGCGCGCGAGGCGCTCGAGGACCCCGGCCGCGAAGGCCGAGGTGCCGAGAAAGACGGTACTCAAATCTCCTCGCCGGCGCCGGCGCGCTAGTCGGCCTCGGCGGGTGCGTCCACGCCCGCGGCCCGCCCCTCGCGCATCGCGCGCATCGCCTCCCGGCGCGCCTCGCGAGATATGCGATCGAGGATCAGGATGCCGTCGAGGTGGTCCATCTCGTGCTGGATCACGCGCGCGCGGAGCCCTTCCGCCTCGACCTCAAGCTCCTGACCGGTCTCGTCGCGCGCGCGCACGCGAACGCGCGCCGGCCGCTCGACCTCGACGTGCACGCCCGGCAAGCTCAAGCAGCCCTCATCCGCGGCTTCGAGCTCGTCGCTCGACCACTCGAGAACCGGGTTGACCAGCGCGGTGATCTCGTCTTCGACATACGCGCGGTAGACGAGCACCCGGTGAAGGACCCCCAACTGGGTGGCTGCGAGGCCGACTCCGAGCGCGTCGTGCATCAGCTGCCCCATCCACTCGATCTCCTGTGCCAGACCCCCGTCGAAGCGGTCGACCTCGACTGCCGTGGCGCGAAGCGCGGGGTCGCCGAGCTTTCGCACCCGTCGCAGCGCCTCATCGCGACGCGCGATCGTCTCCTCGTCGAGCTCCTCTATCGGCGGCGCGTCCTGCTCGCGCTCGACCTCGACGTCCGCACGCTCGGAGGGCGGCGCCTTGACCTTCTCGAGAGTGTCGTCGTCAGCCATCGGCCCCTGAGTGTAGGAGCAGCGGCGGTGGCAAGCGCGGCTGCTAGCGCTTCTTGAGCCTGTCGGTGAACGTCACGCTGTGCGCGACGGCCGCTGCGCCGAGCGATGAGCGGAACGTTATCTGCGCGCTCACGGTGAGCCCCTTCTTCTTGCGCAGAGCGTTTTTGAGGGCCTTCAGCGCCGCGGCACCCGGCTTGATGGTGATCGTCACGCTGCCCGCCGCTACGACGGTCCTTCCGGCCTTGGCGAAGACGACCTTCGCCGGGCGGCATCTTCCTCCAAGCCACGCTGAGCCCGCCTTGCATTTGTGCGCGCTCGCGGCGAACACGCCGAACTTGCCGTTCTGGAAGGTGAGCAGCCACGATGCTGTGCCGCCGTTGACCACCGACAGGGTGAATGTGGCCACGCCGGTCGAGGCGTTGATCACGGGACCGGAGAGGCTGAACGCGCTGCTCGCTGTGCTGAGCGCGCTGCTCGCTGTGGGCGGCAGCGGGACGCTGCCGAGGATTTGACTCGGAAACGTAGGCGCGAGCAGAGGCGGCGCGGCGCTCGCGGTTGTGAACGTCTGATCGCCCGTTTCTGCCGTTCCCCCCGAGTTCGTCGCAACCAGGCGGAAGTGGTAGGTGCCCCCGGGCGCGAGGCCGCTGAGCGCGCCCGCCACCGCGACCGCCCCCGTACCGCCGCCGGGCGCCGGGCTGCACGGGGCGCTCGATCCGTAGTCGGCGCTCGCGCCGTAGTCGAAGCGGCATTCGAGCACCGCTCCGCCTCTGGGATCGACGCTCCCCAGCAGCGTGGCAGAGCTCTGGCCGACCGGTGACGGCTTGCTCACGAGCACGAGCGGAGACAGCTTCGGGAGGGTCTGGAACGCGTGTGGTTCGGCCGTCACTTTGCCGCCCGAGGTTTCCGCGACGAGTCGAAGTTCGTATTCCGTGCCGGGCGTCAGCGCCGAGATTGCGCCCGACACCGCGACCGGCGTTTCGGCTGCGCCCGGCAGCGCGCTGCACGGCACCCTGTGCTGCGCCACCTGCCCTGCTTCGCCATATTCGAATTCGCATTTGCTCACCGCGACTCCCTTTGGGTTCACGGTGCCGTTCAACGTCGCGGATTCCTGGCCGAGCGGCGAGGGCGTCGCGCCGGTAACCACGACCGGTGGTTCGGGCAAGGTCTTGAAGGTCTGGTCGGCGCCTTTGCTCGTGCCCGCTTCGGTCACCGCGACGAGCCGAAAGTGGTAGGTGGTGTTCGCGGAGAGCGTGCTCAACGAGGCGGACACCGGTTGCGGTTCTTCACTGGTCGGCGGCAGCGACGCGCATGGCGCTTTCGCGCCGTAGGGGACACTCGTCCCATATTCGAATTCGCATTTGCTGACCGCTTTCCCGAGCGGGTTCACGGTGCCGCGGAGCGTCGCCGAGCCCTGTGTGAGCGACGTCGCCGTGCCGGTCACGACCAGCGGCCCCGCTATCACGAGTTCTGCTTCAACCGTCGCCTTCGAGTTCGTCCGGGCATCTTCGATCGTCAGCTTCACGGTGTATTTCCCGCCGGCCTCGTAGGTGTGCGTGGGGGCGGCGCCGCTGCCCGCTGCGCCGCCGTCGCCGAAGCTCCAGGAATAGACCGGATGGCCATAGGGGTCCGTGACCGAGGCGCTGAAGGAGACCGGCGTGCCCGCGGCCGGCGTCGCGGGCGAGTGCGTGAACTGCGCCGATTTGAGCGCCAGCGGCTTCATCAAGCACGCTTTGCCCGCGTTGTCCCACTCGCTCTGAAGATAGAAATGGCCGGCGTCGATTTCCTGGTTGTAGAGGGTGCCTGCCGACGCGCTGCCGCCGAGGGTCGGTGTGAACGCATGGTTGTCGACGCCGGGAGCGCCTTCTTCCGCCGAGCTGAAGGGCACCGCGTTGCACTTGTCGCCGTTCTCGAGTTCTTCCCTGTCAACCCACGCGGTGTCAAAGCCCACGAGCGGATCGGTCACCGCCTCGGTGTACTCATGGCTGATGTACTTGAGCGCGACGTCCGCGTATCTCGTCGAGTTGGTCAGGGTCGCGTCCCCGTTGGGCAGTTGGATTTCCCCGTTGCCGTCGGCCTGACAGCCCTTCACCCATTCGGAGTCGAGCAGCGAGAAGGGGATGTCGGCGTAGATGATCTCGTTGGCGGTGCCCGGTGCGATGTAGCTGTGGTAGGCGCAGTAGAAGTTGTTCGAGCACACCCCTGCTTCCAGGCAGGTGACGACCTTATGCGGGAGCAGGACGAAGTAGAGCTGGGACGGACCCTTCGGCAGTTTTTCTGCTTCGACGAA
>JAXDGS010000068.1:0-9556 GCA_034664905.1 Solirubrobacteraceae bacterium
GACGCGGGCTTTGACATGTCGATCGACGGCGACGGCTTCTTCTCGATCCAGTACCAGAACGCGAACAACTCGGTGCGGGTCACCGACGAGTTCATGCGCGCGGTCGAGGACGACGGCGAGTGGAGGCTGATCGCGCGCAGCACCGGCGAGCCGACCGGCGAGCCCGTGAGCGCGCGCGAGCTGATGCGCGAGATCGCGGAGGCTGCGTGGCGCTGCGCGGACCCGGGGGTCCAGTACGACACGACGATCAACGAGTGGCACACGTGCCCCTCCTCCGGGCGGATCAACGCGTCGAACCCGTGCAGCGAGTACATGCACGTCGATGACTCCGCGTGCAACCTCGCGTCGCTGAACGTGATGAAGTTCCGCCGCGCCGACGGCACGCTCGACGTCGCATCGTTCGAGCACACCGTCGACATCATGCTGCTCGCGCAGGAGATCATCGTCGGGCCCTCCAGCTATCCGACCGAGCAGATCACAGTCAACGCGCGCGCGTTCCGCCAGCTCGGGCTCGGCTACGCGAACCTCGGCGCATACCTGATGAGCAACGGCGTGCCGTATGACTCCGACGAGGGACGCGCGGCCGCGGCTGCGATCACCGCGCTCATGACCGGCAGGGCATACCGCCGCTCGGCCGAGGTTGCAGAGGCGCTCGGGCCGTATGAGCGCCACGCCGAGAACCGCGATGCGCACGCGAAGGTGATGCGCATGCACCGCGACGCCTCACACGGGATCCCCGACTCCTGCAGCCGCGACAGCGAGCTGCTCGCGGCCGCGCGGCGCTCGTGGGATGAGGCGGTGGAGCTCGGCGACCGCCACGGCTACCGCAACGCACAGGCGACGGTGCTCGCGCCGACCGGCACGATCTCCTTCCTGATGGACTGCGACACGACCGGTGTCGAGCCCGACTTCTCGCTCGTCAAGTTCAAGGAGCTGGTGGGCGGAGGGCAGATGACGATCGTCAACCGCACCGTGCCGCTCGCGCTGGAGACGCTCGGCTACTCCGAGCAGGAGACCGAGCAGATCGAGGCATACCTCGCCGAGCACGGCACGATCGTCGGCGCGCCGGGACTGCGCGAGGAGCACATGCCGGTGTTCGACGTGGCTGTCGGCGAGCGCGCGATCTCGCACATGGGCCATCTGAAGATGATGGGCGCGGTGCAGCCGTTCATCTCCGGCGCGATCTCAAAGACGGTCAACCTGCCCCAGGAAGCGACGGTCGAGGACATCGCCGACGCATACACGCAGGCGTGGCACCTCGGGATCAAGGCGCTCGCGATCTACCGCGACGGCTCGAAGACCGCGCAAGCGCTACGCACCGAGGCCAAGCAGGATGCGTCGACGGGGTCATCCGCGGACGTGGACGCGCTCGTCGAGCAGGCCGTCAGCAAGGCGCTCGCGGAGGCGGGTCCCCAGCGCAACCGGATGCCGCGCGAGCGCCAGTCGATCACGCACAAGTTCTCGATCGGCGGGCACGAGGGCTACATCACCGCCGGCATGTACCCCGACGGCAGCGTCGGCGAGATCTTCCTCACCGATATCGGCAAGGAGGGCTCCACGCTGCGCGGGATGATGAACTCGTTCGCGACCGCGATCTCGATCGCGCTGCAGTACGGCGTGCCGCTCGAGACGCTCGTGCGCAAGTTCAGCTACATGCGCTTCGAGCCCGAGGGGATCACCGGCAACCCGGAGATCCCGTTCGCGAAATCGATGCCCGACTACATCATGCGCTGGCTCGCCTCGCGCTTCCTCGACACGGACGCGCAGGAGGATCTCGGGATCCTCACGCCGCAGGTGCGCGCACGCAAGGCCGCGCAGGAGGCCGCGCAGTCGGTGCTCGCATCCGACACCGCCGGCCCCGACGCCGAGCAGGAGCGGGAGTCGAGCGGCCCCTCCGCGCAGGCTTCCACCGAGCGCGCACCCGCGCCCGCGGCCGCGTCGTTCACGGACTCTCCGCCGGTCGTGCCCGCGGCGATGCAGGGCTTTGACCTCGGTCCCGCGTGCAGCCAGTGCGGCGGGATGATGCAGCGCACCGGCTCCTGCTACACGTGCTCGAGCTGCGGCAACAACACCGGCTGCGGCTGAGCTGAGGGCTTCAGTTGAGCTGAGGTGACGGCGTACGCACGCGCCGAGCGTGAGGCGCGCCGGGCGCAACCGGACGCACGTACTAGCCGGGGCGGTCCTCCTCACGCTCGGCCTCCCAGGCGTCGGGTTAACCGGTAGGCCGAATTGGCCGGGGAGCGATCCCCAAAAAATCGCGGCCCGATTGCCGTAGACAGGAGACGCTCGTGAGCTACGACGTCCCGCAGAGGGACCGGTCGCCACGCAGCGGCCTGTCCAAGCCAAGCCCACGCAGGAAGCGTCTGCGTACATATCTCCTTCCTCTCTCCACGCTGTCCGCCGGCGCGCTCGCCTCGATGGCCCTCGCCCCCAGCGCGCTCGCCGCCAACCCCTCCGTGGGCCTCGGCACAGCTGCCAGCTTCTCGGTTCTCGCCGGCTCGACCGTGACGAACACCGGACCGACGACGATGTTCGGCGACCTCGGCCTGAGCCCCGGGTCATCGGTGACCGGCGCGCCGGTCGTGCTCGGCACAACGCATGTCGATGACGCGGTCTCGATCGAAGCCAAGAACGCCCTCACGACCGCGTACAACGACGCGGCCTCCCGGCCGTCAAACGGCTCCGCGGGCACGGAGCTCGCGGGACAAACCTTCACCGCGGGCGTGCGCACCGCGAGCAGCTCGCTGCTGCTCTCCTCGGGCAGCGTAACGCTCGACGCGCAGGGCGATCCGAACGCGGTCTTCATCTTCCAGATCGGCTCGACGCTGACCACCGCATCCAACACGAGCGTCTCGCTGATCAACGGAGCGCAGGCGTGCAACGTCTTCTGGCAGGTCGGATCATCGGCCACCCTCGGCACCGGCACCCGCTTCGTGGGAACGGTGATGGCCTCCGCATCGATCACCGCGAACACCGCGGCGACGATCCACGGCAGGCTCCTGGCGAGCACCGCCGCGGTCACCCTCGACACGAACACGATCACCAACTCGAACTGCGCCTCGAGCGTGACCGGTGCCGGCGGCGGCACGGAATCGAGCACCCCCGCCGAACTGCTCGCACTCAAAGAACCGGGCGCGCCGGTTTCAGGACCCGTTGCGCCCGGCACCGCGCCGACAGGCGCGCCGGCGCTCCCGCCCGGGTCGAAGACGGTCACGAAAAAGCGCCGCACGGCAAAACGGCACGCGCCAAAACGCCGCCACCACCGTGTGCGCACCCAGGCTCATCCCGCGATCCCAGGCGCGAGAACCGGCTTTACGGGCTAGCGAAAGTCATGGCTCGCATCTCATCTCACGCGCGCACCCGCGGGCTTTCAGCTCTGGCCGCTCTCGCAGCGGCCGGCCTGCTCGGCACGATCCCGTCCGCCGCCGCCGGCGCCTCGGCCGCGAGCCCGGTCGCAGCCAACCAGAGCCTCGCGGTGTTGCTCGTCGGACACCAGGTGCATGAAGCAGCCGACGCGAGCTCGCCGCGCCTGGCCTCCGTCGCAGTGCACAGGCCGATCACCGGCGAGCGGACGGTGCTGCCCGTGCTCGGGCGCATGCGCTCCAACGGCGGGATCCCCTGGCTTCGGGTAATGCTCCCGGGTCGTCCCAACGAGTCGACGGGGTGGATCGCGCAACAGGGGACGCAGCTCACATCCACGCCATGGCGCGTGCAAGTGAACCTCGGCCGCCGGCGCGTGAGCGTCTACCTCCGGGATCGCATCGTCAAGGTCTACGCAGCGGTTGTCGGCAAGCCCTCGACTCCCACGCCGACGGGCAGCTTCTTCGTCGAGGAGACGCTGAAGATGCGCGCGGGAGAGCCCGGCGGGCCGTTCGCGCTCGCGCTCAGCGCCCGCTCAGACGCGTTGCAGGAATTCGAAGGGGGGCCCGGCCAGATCGCGATCCACGGCATGAGCAATCTCGGCGGCACCCTCGGCGCGGCCGAATCGCATGGATGCGTGCGAACCGCGACAGCGACCATCTCGTGGCTCGCCACGCGGATCGGACCGGGCGTCCCGGTCAGCATCGTCCCCGACTGAAAAGCTCGAGGCGCCAAGCCCCTCGTTCAAGCAGTCGGCGCAGCTTCGGGCTGATCGCTCGAGCCCCCGGAGCTGAGCGTGCTCGCCGGGGCGGAGTCTGTGCTGCCGTCGGAGGACCCCGAGGAGCTCGAGGGCTCGCGTGTCGAGCCGTCCGAGCCCCCTGCGACCAACGCATCGCCGCTCGTCTGCGGCGCGGACGGAGCGTCGCCGAGGGGAGCGCTGATTGCCGGTGTATCGGTGCGCAAGGCGTCGCTGCCGTCGGTGCTCTGGCCGCGGCGCTCGAACGGCGAGCCTCGATCGGGCGCCAGCAGCTGCTCGCGGCGGAGTCCTCGCGCCGCGTCGTCCACGCGCCGGCCTCGCCGATCGCCGCCACCTGCTTCGAAGGTACGGGAGCCGTGGCGCGCGCCCGCTCGCGCCGCGGCGCCTGCGCTAGTAGGGAGCGACGCCGCGGACGCCGGCTTTGCGGCGGTGGGGCCAAGCGCGCCGGCAGACGGTGCTTCGATCGCGCGCGCTGACGGCGTCGCGCCGGATAGGTGCGAGCTACGCGCTTTCAGCGCCGTGACGCCGGCCCCGGCCGCGAGGAGCGCAGCGGTCGCCGCGACCGCTGCGCCCTTGAGCGCCAGCGCACCGATGCCCGCGGTGCCTGCTGCCGGTGCCGAGAGCCCGATAAGTCCTTCAGCCGCCGATGGAGCGGAGCTCTCAGCGTGACGGCATGCCCAGCTGATGAGCGGCTGCGGTGTCAACGCCGCGGCGGCGGAGCGGAGCGACGCGCGCGCCCGGTAGAGCAAGCCGCGGACCGCGCCGTCGCTGATGCCGAGCTCGCTCGCGACCTCTATATGGGAGCGTCCGCCGACGGCCGCCAGCAGGATCGCCTCGCGCTGCATCTGCGGCAGCGCAGCGACCTCGGCGAGCGTCTCCCTAAGCGTGATCGCGCCCTCGAGTGTGGACTCGCCAACCGCGCCCGGGGCTGCCTCTGCGTGAACGGCTCCCAGCAGCGGCTCGTGCTGCGCCGGCGAGCTGCGCAGCGCGTCGACCGCTGCGTTGTGGGCGATGCGATAGAGCCACGGCCTCAGCGTCCGCACATGATCTCCGCGCGCGAGCGCAAGCCACGCCTGCAGCAGTGCGTGCTGGATCGCATCCTCCGCGCGCGAGGGGGAGAGACCCATGCGTGCGCAGTAGCGCAGCAACGGGCGGCGGTAGCGCTCGACCACCGCCTCGAACGCGCGCTCGTGTCCCGCCCTCGCGAGCTCGAGCAGCCGCTGATCGGACTCGGTCGCGAGCAGCCGCGTCGAGGCCCAGGGGCTCATCGCGCTCGCCGAACCGCAGCACGCGCTCGAGCCCGGATGGACATGGCGTTCGCCGGCATCGACAACCTAGACGCCAACAGGACGCAAACCATCCCGGGATGGACATAAAGCGCAACGCGGGGGGCCGGTCTCGCGACCGGCCCTCGCGCGCTATGGAGCCAAGCGCTGTCCACCTTGGCTATTTGAGTAGCTCGACCTTCTCCCACACCGCGCCCGCGCCGCTCACGCTGAGCTCCGCGCCGCCAACGAGTGCTTCGGGGACGAGTGCAGCGGTGGTGCAGCTTTCGCCGCCGTCGCCGCCGTCGCCGGATGAGTTCTCGGACTCGTGCGCCGTCGCGGGGCCGCCATGCTCGCCGCTTTCGGTGCTCGAGTCATCGCCGCCGCCCTGATCGTCATCACCGCCGCTCGTCGAGGGGGTCGCGGTCCGGCACTCGAGCTCGGTCTGTTCGGTGACCTTGCCGCTCACCGTCGAGCCGTCTTTCAGCATGATCGTCAGCACGCCGCCGGTGAACGACAGGACCTTGCCGGCGGATTCCGCACCGGCCGCGGGGATCGTGGGAGCCGTTACGCTCGTGGGGGAGCCGCTCGCGGGCGCCAGGAACGCGCCGCCGAAGACCTCCAAGCGCGCTCTCTTCGCGTGCTTGTGATGGCTCGCGGAGTGGTGGTGCTTCCCGTGCTTCGCCGAGGCCACGCCTGGCGCCGCGAGCGCAAGCGCAGACGATGCGACCGCCGTGAGAACGATGCGTTTCATATGTGAGCCTCCTCGACCGCCGCGTTCGATGGACGGCCCGTTAGGTTGTGGGTCAGCTATAAGACGGCGTTCGCGGCGAAAGCTCACGCGACTTCGTACAGATGTCCAGGCGGCCTACGATTACGCGATGGGCCTTCCAGAGCCTCCGTCGCCCGAGCGGCCGCTACAGGGCGGCTGCCTGTGCGGCGCGGTCCGCTTCGAGCTCACAGCGGCGCTGAGCTCGGCGGGCTACTGCCACTGCACGCACTGCCAGCGGCGCACCGGCACCGGCTCCTCTGCTAACGGGCGGGTTCCGCGTGCGGGCTTTCGCCTGCTCGCGGGCATGGAGCAGCTGCGCTCCTTTCAGCCGCCCGAGGGCGTGCCCAAGCTCTTCTGCGCTCGCTGCGGCTCAGCGCTCTTCAGCGGCGATCCGCTGAGCGACGAGCAGGTGGCCGTGCGGCTCGGCGCACTCGACGGCGATCCGGGGATCCGCCCGCAGTACCGCCAGTTCCTCGATTCAGCGGCCTGCTGGGAGCCTCTGCCCCGCGATTCGCTGAGATCCTACCCGCGCTCGCGCAACGCTTGATCGCGCCGGCGTCGCTCGGGGTGCTGAGAGCTGAAGCGCGCGCTTCGAGCCACCGGCTCCCCCGGGGAGCCGGTGACACGCGGCGCATCAGCGGGTCGTCAGGGGTTCAGTTGCTTCTTGAGGGCGCTCGCCGCGGAGAATTTCGCCGCCTTCGAGGCGGCGATGTTGATCGTCGCGCCCGTCGACGGGTTGCGTCCCTGGCGTGCCGCGCGGTGGCTGACGCTGAACTTGCCAAAGCCGGCAACCGCGACCTCTCCTCCGGAGGCCAGCTCATTCGAGATGACCTCGATCGTGGCCTCCACCACCTGCCTTCCCTGACTGGCGGTCAGTCCAGTTCGCTCCGCGACCCGCTCAGCTAGCTCGTTCTTGGTCATGCCACTCCCTTCTCGAGTGTCGTTGCTTGCTGCAGGCTAACTGCTCTAGTGGACGACGACACGCGCAAATACGGGGGTTCGGGCCTCGCGAGGCCCTAATTTCCGGGGTTTCACGGTGTCAGCGCCCCCAGCGGAGCCTCCACGGCCCGCCCTTCGAGCTCGTTTGGGGTGCGCGCCTGCGGCCGTCCCGCAGCGCACGCGGCCCACAGCACCGACAGCCATGCGCCGCATGCGAGCGCCACGTGGACCCACACGAGCTCCGTCGGCAGCTGCGTCTCGTACTGCACGAGCCCCACGACGCCCTGCAGCGCGAGCACGCCGCACAGCACGGTGAGCGGGCGCTGGACGCCCGCACGCGCGTGCCTGCGCCGCGCGAGCCACCAGACCGCGACGGCCGCGAGGCTGAAGACGAAGGCGATCTCGCCGTGGCGGTGGATGACGAAGTCCATCGTGCCGCGCCCGTCGAAGCTGAGGCGGTTGATCCTCTGGCCCGGGGAGCCGCCCGCGTGCGGGCCGGCGGCGGTCGCGGCGGTCCCCGCGAAGATTGTCAGCGCGCCGAACGCAGCGAGGCCGCGCAGTGAGCGTATGAGCGTGCGGTCGCTAGTGCGCGTGGCGCGCGCGAAGCCGGCGCGCGCACGGGAATCGCTTCGCGACGGCTCGTGCGCAGCGCGCCATGCGAGCACCACCGCGGCGAGCAGGATCAGCATCGACAGCGCGAAGTGCCCCATCACCCAGCCGTAGTCGAGCGCGCCCCTGACGGTGAAGCCACCCAGCACCGCCTGGGAGATCACGCCGAGCGGCAGCAGCGCGCCGAGCCACGCGAGACCGCGACGGTAGGGGCGCCGGCGCACCGCCAGCAGCCAGGCGGCGCCGGCGGCGATCGACACGGGCGCGGTGATGATGCGGTTGGAGAACTCGATCACCGCGTGCGCGGTCAGCGGCGGGTAGGCCTTGCCGTAGCACTTCGGCCAATCCGGGCAGCCGAGACCCGAGCCGGTGAGCCGCACCGCGGCGCCGCTGAGCACGATCAGCGTGAGCGCGCCGAGCGCGACGTACGCGCAGAGCAGGTACTGCTCGGGGGTGACCGTGTAGCCGTTGGTGCGCTCGCGCAGGCGCTCGAGACGGGTGCCCATGGCTGCTAAGGATGCCACCGGAACGGCAGCTGCTGGGCGATCTCGCTCAGGCGCGGTGCGGCTGCGTCGCGATCTGAGACCGTCAGCTGCTCGATCGGAAACGGCCATTCGATGCCGACCTCGGGGTCATCCCACGCGATCCCGCGTTCGAGCGCCTCGTCGTAGTAGCCGGTCTGCTTGTAGAGCACGTCAGCCACGTCGCTGAGCACGCAGAAGCCATGCGCGAAGCCCACCGGCACATACAGCTCGCGCATGCTCTGCTCGTCGAGTTCGACCGCCTCCCACTGCCCGTGCGTCGGTGAGCCCGCGCGTAGGTCGACCGCGACGTCCATGATCGCTCCGCGCGAGCAGCGCACGAGCTTCGCCACGCCCTCGCCGAGTTGAAAGTGCATCCCGCGCACGACGCCGCGCGTCGAGCGCGAGTGGTTGTCCTGGACGAACTGCCGCTGCGCCGGGATTCCCAGCTCGCCGTGCCAGTGGTGCCGGTAGGTCTCGGCGAAGAACCCGCGCTCGTCGCGATGCACCGAGGGCTGGATCACGACGAGGCCGGGGAGACGGACACTGAGTGCGCGCACGGCGGCGGAGGTTACCTTCCGCGGCGCTCCCGCTCGCTAATACAGGTGGTACATGGCCCCGGGAGAGTGCTTGACGTCCGCGTGGTGGGCGACGGCCGTTCGATGCGACCTGCGCGCGTGGCGCCGGCCGTGGTAGATCGCGACGCTGACCTTCGAGCGGTTGTGCTCCCTGTCGTAGGCCAGGAAGGTGAGCTTGTGCGCCCCGCGCGATATGCGCCTCGCGCCGAACCATGTCATGGCCGCATCGAGGGACCGGGGATAGGTGTGCCCGCCGAAGTGGCGGATCAACCTGCCGTCGATCAGCAGCGTGAGTCGCCACACGCCCTGTGAGCTCGCGACGTGCACGTGGATCGGCAGCGGGCCTTCGTAGCCCTGGCGAGCGCCGGGTGTGGCCACGCGGATCGACGGGCCGGTGAACGAGCCGCACGGTTCGCGCAGCTTGTCGCCTTTGCGCATGTAGGAGCGCATCGCCGCGAACGACGGCTTGTGCGAGCCGCTCGCACGCACCAGGCCGGAGAGCACGCCTCCTTCATCCTGGACGGGAAACCAGAGCGCGACCTGGACGTACGGGTCCTGAGCGAGGCAGTGGTAGGCCTGCCTCAGGAACGTCGCCTGCTGGGAGTCGGAGACGCCCTCCGGCTTCTGCCCGGCCCATACGCCCGCAGCGCATACGGCCCTCGTGGTGAGCCAGCTGAGCTCGGTCATCCAGATCGGCTTGTCATCGCCGTGCGCGAGCATCGTGGCTCGCACCTCGCGATAGGCGAGGAACGAGT
>JAXDGS010000069.1:0-6879 GCA_034664905.1 Solirubrobacteraceae bacterium
TGGGCATGCGCGAGCGCGACCACGGCGTCGCGCTCGCGCCATTCCCGGACGGCTGAGCCGCTCCCGCGAGCGGGCTCTCGGCCTCTGGGCACAAAAAAGGAGCGGGCGCCAAAGGCGCCCGCTCCTCACAGCCTTGCGGCTATCTCAGCTGGACACTATTCGAAGCTGAGGTCTCCGCCGACAAGCCACTCTTCGAGTGTTCCCTTGTACTGGCCGGCCGCCGCTCCGCCACCTTCTTCGGCGGTTTTTTCGAATTCAGGAGCTTCGTGGCACTGGCTTTCTTCGCCTTCGGCTCCGTATTTGTACAGGACGCCTTTGAACGCGTTCGTGATCAGCAGCCGTTTCTGTTCGCCCGACGGGAACGTTTTCGACACTGTCACCGGCGCTGTCGTGTTGCTGTAGACGGCATCCGAGAATGTTTCGCCCGGTTTTCTGATCGCCTGGATCGGGATCGTCTGTTCCGGAATGATGATCTTGCAGAGTTTCGTCGAGGAGATTTTGAAATACGCGGCGGTTTCGCGAATCGTCGCCTGTTTGTATTCGATTTCTTCCCCTTCGCCGTTACCTACCGCTTCGGTGTAGCCTTTGGCGTGGTAGATGATCGTCAAGCCGGTTTTGCTGAACGACGCTGCGACGTGCAGCGAGTTCGAGGACTCCGGGTACCAGCCGCATTTCTGGAATTTGATGTTGGTGGTGAAGAGTTCCGAAACGAGTTCGGTCACTTCGCCAGCCTCGTGGGCTTTGTAGCAAAGGATCCTGAAGCTCCCAAATTTCCATTCCTGCATCTGTGCCGGGTTGAATTCCGGAAACACATGTGGTTCGACGAGGATTTCTTCAAATCCACGGCCGGTCGTCCTGCCGAGCTTGCTGGCTACGAAGTTGCTCGCCATCGCGGGAACCGCGGTTAGAGCGAGCGCGCACAACGCTCCAGCAAGGATCCCAACGATCCTGAGCTTTCTCATAGTGTCCTTGTCCACCCTTTCGCCCCGTCTCCGGGAGCCATTAGTCATCCCCAGCAACTTCCTCCGCGAACCCCGCGTCGAACGTGCCCTCCTTCTAAGAGGCACGGACGCGCGAACATTAGCATGGATTGCGGCGCCTTTGGTAGGCAAGCGCAGAACCTTCCACGACCTGGAAAAGCCCCCTCCGAGCGCGCTGTTGAGCGCGAGATATGAGACAGGTGCCGATCCGGCGCGGGATCCTAGCACGCCGCGGAACGATCTGGCCGGCCAGCCAGGCATGCGAAAGCCCAAGGCAGCGCGCGTTAAGCGTCTCTCAGGAGGAGCGGCGAGTTCTTTAGCCGCTGCTGGCACAATCTGCTCTGCAGGCGAGGCGGCGACGGAAAGGATACCCATGCGACGAACCATCTCCAGGAAGCTTCTGCTCGGCACGATCGCGGCGACGCTGATCGCGGGCGGCTCGGTCGCGGTGATCGCAGCCGGCGACACCAGCCCGCGCAAGAAGGCCCATGCCGCAACCCACCGCGATGCTGTGCGCGCGCGGGTCGTGGCCCGCTCTGCAGACGTCGCGGCGGCGGCGAGCTACCTTGGGCTGAGCAAGGCGCAGCTCGGCGCGAGGCTGCGCTCGGGGCAGACACTCACGCGGATCGCCGCTGGGATCGCCGGGCGCTCGCCGGCAGGGCTCGTCGATGCGATCGCCGCCGCGCGCGCCGCTCGCCTGACGGCTGCGCTCGCCGCGGGCCGGCTCACGCCGGCGAGGGAGCACAGGCTGCTCGCGGGCGTGCGCAAGCGCGTCAGCGCCGCCGTCAGCCGCCACCGTCGCGGCGCCGCGGCGCGGCGCCCCGTGCTCTCGGCAGCAGCATCCTATCTCGGTGTCTCGCTCGCGCAACTGCGAGCGACGTTGCGCCGCGGCCAGACGCTCGCGCAGATCGCCGAGGCGACGCCGGGCCGCTCCGCCGCGGGTCTAATCGCGGCGCTCGAGAGCGAGCGTCGGGCGATCCTCGCCGAGCGTATGTCAAAGCTCCAGAAGCAGCTCACCACGCTCGTGAACCGGCGGCTCGCGCCGGCGGGCTGATGCGCCTCGCCGACGCTAGGCTGGTGTGCGCATACCAACGCGAGGAGCGGCGATGAAGCTAGAGGGGATCCACCACGTGACTGCGATCACCGCTGATGCGCAGCGCAACGTCGACTTCTACGCGGGCGTGCTCGGCCTGCGCCTCGTCAAGAAGTCGATCAACCAGGACCGCACCTCCGTCTACCACCTCTTCTACGCGGATGAGCGCGGCGATCCGGGGTCGGACATCACGTTCTTCGAGTTCCCCGGCGTCGAGCGCGGACGCGCGGGAGCGGGCATGGTGCACAGGGTCGTCTGGCGCGTGGCCGGGCGGCATGCGCTCGACTTCTGGAACGAGCGCCTGGCGGCGTCCGGCTACGAGTCGACGCGTTCGGATGCCAGCCTCCTGTTCGCGGATCCGGAGGGCCTGCAGCACGAGCTCGCGGTGCTCGAGCGCAGCGATGAGCCGCTGATCGCCGAGCATCCGGAGATTCCCGCGGAGCTCGCTCTGCAGGGCTTCGACGCGGTGCGTGCGTATACGCAAGACCCGGAGCGCAGCCGCGAGCTGCTCGGGGGCTTGCTCGGCTTCCACGCGCTGGACGAGCACTCCTACGAGGTGCGCGGCGAGCGCCGCGGCGGCATCTACATGTACGACCCGCCGCCGCAGGAGAGCCCGCTCGAGGGGGCGGGCACCGTGCATCACGTCGCGTGGGCCTCGCCTCCCGCGGACCATGAGGAGTGGCATCGCAGGCTCGCGGCGGCGGGCGTACGCGTGACGCCGATCATCGACCGCTACTACTTCAACGCGATCTACTTCCGCGAGCCCTCCGGCGTGCTGTTCGAGATCGCCACGATCGGACCGGGGTTCACGGTCGACGAGCCGCAGGAGCGACTAGGCGAGAAGCTCTCGCTGACGCCGAAGTACGAGCATCTGCGCGAGCAGATAGAGCCGACGCTCACCCCGATCGTGAACCCCCGCGACGTTTGGGCGCCGCGCTGAGGGCTCGGCTTCGCGCGCGCTGGCTTGAGCCGCGGCGAGCCGGCACCGGAGCAGCGGCAGCGTGCGAGCTACGTGCCCGCGGACAGGAGCGTCTGGCTCGGCGTGGCGATCGCGTAGCGGCCGTCGGCCTCTGAGCTGTCCATCCACGCGTCGAGATCTGACGCAGCGAGCGGCCTTGCGATCGCGTAGCCCTGAATGACATCGCAGCCGATCGCGGCCAGCCACTCGATCTCGCGCTCGGACTCCGCGCCCTCGGCGACGACGCGCAGGCCGAGGTCGTGGCCGAGCTGCAGCGTGGAGCGAACGATCACCGCATCGTCCTCGCTGTCGGCCATGCCGCTCACGAACGAGCGGTCGATCTTCAGCTCGTTGATCGGCAGCCGCCTCAGGTAGGCGAGCGAGGACTGACCGGTGCCGAAATCGTCGATCGAGATTCCGACCCCGGTCGCACTCACGCGGCCGAGCACCTCCGCGGTGCGCAGCGGGTCGGCCATCATGCCCGTCTCGGTCACCTCGAGCGTGAGTCGGCTGGGCGGCATCCCCTCGCTCTTAAGGATCGCGGGCAGCGCGTCGGCGAAGCTATCTGTGAGATCCATGACCGAAACGTTCACCGCAACCTCGAGGTCGCGGCCTTGCGCTCGCCACACGCGCGATTGCGCGAGGGCGCTTCGCAGGACGAAGCTCGTGAGCGGGGCCATGAGGTCGGTGTGTTCGGCGGCCGGGATGAAGTCGGCGGGGGCGATCGGGCCGCGGACAGGATGCGTCCAGCGCACCAGCGCCTCGACGCCCGTGATGAGACCACCGGAGGGATCGAGCTTCGGCTGATAGACGAGCGCGAGCTGGTCGCGGCCGAGAGCATGGCGAAGATCGGCCATCAGGCTCAGCTGGTCGACGTCGTGAACGTCGCGTCGCGGGTCGTATACGGCGCAGCGCGAGCGGGCACCCTTGGCGAGGTACATCGCGACGTCGGCGCGCTGCAGGAGCGTGTCGGCGTCGATTCCATGCTGCGGATAGACCGCGATGCCGATGCTCGGCTCCGTTCGCACCGCGACGCCTTCCAGCGAGAACGGCTCATCGAGCGCGGCGCTCAGCTGACTCGCCACCTGTACCGCCACATGCTCTGCTGCGACGCCTGCGAGCAGGACCGCGAACTCGTCGCCCCCGAGCCGCGCGACCGTGTCGCTCGCGCGGACGGTTTCGCACAGGCGCATCCCCACCTCGCTGATCAGGCGATCGCCGACCTTGTGTCCGAGCGTGTCGTTGACCTCCTTGAAGCGGTCGAGGTCGAGCAGCAACACCGCGACGAGGTCGCCGCTGCGACGCGCGGCGAGCAGCGCCTGGGCGGTGCGATCCTCGAACAGCAAACGGTTTGGCAGTCCGGTCAGCGCATCGTGCGTGGCCTGGCGGCGGTTCTCATCGGCCTGGACTCGCAGGCGGCGCGAGGTGCGCGTCACGATCCGCATCAGCACAGCCCATAGCAACAGCAGCCCGCCGGCGAGCATGAGCAAGAGGTCGTGTGTCTCGCCGGCGATCCTCGCGGCGATCGGGGCGTAGGGCATGTAGAGCTCGAACGCGCCCGCGGGTGCTCCGCCGCCGCGGGTGTGCAGCGGCACGTACACCTCGAGCATCCGCCCGAAGGCACGATCGTCGACGTTCTCTGTCCTCGTAAGGGACGACACCTCCGAGGCGATCTGGCCTGCGAAGGCGGTCTCGAGCTCACTCGAGATCGGGAAGCGACGGCTAAGCAGGCGCTTGTCATCTGAGTAGACGACCTGGCCCGAGCGATTCCACACCTTCACGCGCACCACACGGTCGGTCAGTCGCTCGTCGCGCAGCGCAGTGTCGACCTTTTCAAGGGCGCTGCCGCGTAGGCCGGAGCGCAGGGCCTGCGGCGAGATCTGGGGTTGGATGCCGAAGCGCGCGGTCACGCTCGCGACGTCGCGAGCGTCGCGCAGCGCATCCTTCTGGATCCTGCTCCTCAGCTCGATCGCGAGCGCTATACCGAGTGCGGCCAGCGACACGCTGCTGAGGACCGCAAAGCTTGCAACCAGATTGCGAGGATGGCGACGGGCCATTGCTGAGTGATCGGCTCGGTGCAACGTCGGCTTTATCGCCGCCAGGGGCCGATGGACGCCGTTTGTGCGGCCTCGCCCGAGGCTGGAGTCCGGGATTTGAAGAAAGGAATCGGCGCGCGAGCAGTCCTTTAGAGGGCGGGACTCGGAAACCTCGAGACCGGTAAATCTCACCCACAGAGGAGCGGCACGTGCGCAAGTCAATGAGCTTTCTGATTCCCATGCTGACCTCCTCGCTGCTGATCGCTGCGTGCGGCAGCAGCTACAGCTCGAGCAGCTCGAGCGCGCCCGCCTCCACGCAAGCGTCCTCGAGCGCGCTGGTCAAGACGGCCGCGAACGCGTCGCTTGGCGCGCGGATCCTCGTCAACGCGCAGGGAATGACGCTCTATCGCCTGAGCGGCGAGGGCGCGGGCCATTTCATCTGCACCTCTGCTGCGTGCGTCGGCGTTTGGCACCCGTTGGTCGCGGCCAGCGCGAGCGGGCTCACCGGCGTTGCGTCGCTCGGGCGGGTCAGTCGCCCCGACGGCACCCTGCAGGTCACCTACAAGGGCATGCCGCTCTACACGTTCGCCCAGGACAGCAAGGAAGGCGACACGAAGGGACAGGGCTTCAAAGACGTCGGCACCTGGAACGCCATCAGCACGGGCTCGAGCTCGAGCAGCGCGCCGCCGAGTCCGAGCAGTACCGAAGCGCCGCCCTCCGGAGGCAGCCGCTACTGAGAGCGCGCAGGTGGCGCCGCAACGCAGCGTCGTCCTTGGCCGTGGGCGGTCGTTGTGGCGTCAGGTGTGCAGCGCGGAGATCGCTCGCTCGAGCACCGGTGAGACTCGCGCCCATTGACTAGAGGGGGTAGCGCCGACGATCACCGATTCCGTGGCGGCGCCTCTCACTATGCAGGCGAGCTCGATAAACCGTGCGCCTGAGACGGTCGTGTAGCTGTCGCGCACGCATGAACCGCGTGCGCGTCGGAAGTGCACGTTGCGCGCGAACGCTTCGCGCGTCACAGCGCGCTCACCCTCGCGCCGGTTGTGCTCGATACGGAACCGGGGCCAGTTTGCAAGCGTCTCGCTGCTCTGGCGAGGCGTCAGGTTGAGATAGCCGATGATCGCGTGGTCCGCGCCGAGCAGGACCGTGCTCGCGGTTCCCCGATCCCCCCGTTCGCGCTGCCAGCCGGGCGGATAGAAGAGAACGGCACCCGTGGCTATCCGCGTGCTCGTCCAGCCAACCGGCGCTGCGGCGGCGCTCAGCGAGGGGAAGCGGGGCGCGCGCGAAGCTTCGGTGCTGCTTTGGGGCGCCGCCGCCGATCCGCCAGCAGCGCCTGGCGGGCGAGAGGAGCCACCACAGCCGCAGGCGCCGAGCAGCGCGCCCGCGAGAACCGCGCGCGCGGTCCTACAAGTTGCCGTCCCCATCGCTTGGCCCGCCGTTGTTGTCGGGGTCTTTATCGCCTTCGTTGTTCTGCGGTATTCCCCCGGAGGAGCTTTCGGTGGTAGTGGGCGCTGGGGCTTTCGAGGAGGAGGTTTCAGGGGCGGGTGCGGCGGATTTCGTGGAGGAGCTCGTCGAGCTTGAGCTGGAGCTGCCGCAGCCCGCGGCGACCAGCGCCACCAGTACGAACGTCGAGGCCGCCAGGCGTCGAATCGTCATGTGTTTCGCTGTCGCCGTCACTGGTATCTCCGTTTCTGTGGGGTGAGCATCGTCGAAGGGCACCGGGCAAGGCTAACCGTCGACGGGTTCTGAGGGTAAGGACCGCCGAGCCGCTGGATCCTTCCCCGAGAGCATGCAGAAACCTGCTGAGCGGCG
>JAXDGS010000070.1:0-11520 GCA_034664905.1 Solirubrobacteraceae bacterium
CTGAATCGCTGTTCCTGAACCAGCTGAAGTCGCTGCCGGTGCGCCTGCACGCATAGCAGCGGCGCGACGCTCAGACGCGGACCATCACCTTTCCGGTGTTGCCGCCGGTGAACAGCAGGTTGAGGGCCTCGGGAGCGTGCTCGAGACCCTCGACGATGTGCTCGGTTGCCTTCAGCGAGCCCGAGGCGAGCCACCCGGCCATCTCAGCCTGCGCCTCTGCGAAGCGGTCGAAGTAGTCGATGATGATGAAGCCCTCCATGCGCCCGCGCCTGATGATCAGCATCGAGGAGTTCGCGAGCCCATGCGCCGAGCCGCGGTCGTTGTAGGCCGAGATGGCGCCGCACAGCACGATCCGCCCGCGCAGCGCGAGATTTCCGAGGCAGGCGTCGAGGATCTCACCGCCGACGTTGTCGAAGTACAGGTCGATCCCCTGTGGTGAGAGCTCGTGGAGGCGTGCGGCGACGTTGGTGGCCTTGTAGTCGATCGCAGCGTCGAAGCCAAGCTCGTCGACGATCCAAGCGCACTTCTCCGGGCCGCCTGCGATCCCGATCACGCTGGCGGCGCCCTTGAGCTTCGCGATCTGTCCGACCGTCGAGCCGGTCGCGCCGGCGGCGCCGGAGACCACGACCACGTCGCCCTCCTTCATGCGCCCGACATCGAGCAACCCGAAATAGGCGGTCATGCCGGTGATGCCGAAGACCCCGAGTGCGGTCGTCGGCGGGACGCCGTCGGGCAGCGGCTGAAGCGCGCGCGCGCCCTCGTCCGCGAGCACGTAGTCCTGCCAGCCGGTCATGCCGAACAGCAGCTGTCCGGGCGAGTAGCGCTCGGAGTTGCTCTGCATGACCTCGGCGACGCCGGCGCTGCGCACCACTTCGTCGATCGCGATCGGCGGCAGATAGCCCGGCGCGTCATCCATCCAAGTCCTGATCGTCGGGTCGATCGAGATCCAGCGCACGCGCGCGAGCGCCTCGCCCTCGCCGGGCGTCGGGACCTCGTCATCCTCGATCCGCACGGTTCGCTCGTCGACCATTCCGGACGGGCGCTCGGCCAACACCAGACGGCGGTTGCGATCGGTCACGTCGTTCCTCCCCCTGTGAGCCGGGCCGGGTGGCGGCCCCGCGTCGCTGTTCGGCGCCGGATGGCGCGCACGCGCATGTTAGGGCTATCTTCCTGGGCGATGTTGGCGAGCGCGCAGCGGCTGACGGTCCCGACGCCCGACGGCGCGAGCCTCGACGCGGAGTTGTCGCTGCCGGAGGGCGTCGCTCCGCACCCGGGGGTGCTCGTGCTGCACGAGTCCTTCGGGTTGAACGACGACATCCGCAGGATCGCGGCGCGCTTCGCCGACGCCGGCTACGCCGCGCTGGCCCCCGACCTCTACTCGCACGGCACGCGGATCGTGTGTCTCAGCCGCGTCATGCTCGACATGCTCCGCGGCGCCGTCGCGCGCGAGCTCGAGGACATCCGCGCGGCACGCGCGGCGCTCGCCGCTCGCGCGGAGGTGGACGAGGGGCGGATCGCGGTCGCGGGCTTCTGCCAGGGCGGCGGCTTCGCGCTGATCGCGGGAACGGATCCGGGCTTCTCGGCCGCGGCGGTTAACTACGGGATGGTGCCCGCCGATCGTGCGCAGCTCGATGGGGTGTGCCCGGTCGTGGCGAGCTATGGCCGACGCGATCGCATCGTCGGGAGCAAGATGGCCGAGCGCCTCGAGCGGCACTTGAGCGAGCTGGGCGTCGCGCATGACGTCAAGAGCTACGAGCGCGCGGGCCACTCGTTCTTCTCGCGCGTCGAGGGCTGGCAGGGGTGGCTCGCGCGCGTGCCCACGCCGATGGCGGTCGGCTATGACGAGCAGGCGGCGGAGGACGGCTGGCGACGGATGCTCGCGTTCTTCGACGAGCATGTTCGAGGCGACGCCTCGGCAGGGTGAGCCGCGGCAGCGCGACGTCACAAGATCGTTACTAGTTCTTGGGATAAACGGGTAGGTGCTCCCCTGACGCGCCGGGGGACTTGGGCAGAATGCCGCGCACCGCATGGCACCGACGCGTACGTACAGACGTGCGAACAAGGACCGCCGGTGACCGATAACAGACACCACGCCCTGCGCGAACTGCAAACGCGACGTGCGTTCCTGCGCAACGGAGGCTCGCTCGCGGCCGCGGTCGCAGGCCTCTCGAGCAGTGCGCTGTGGCGTGCGGCGCTGGCGGCCGGCGCGACGGTGCGCCAGCCCGACAGCCTGCCAAATCCGAGGCGGTCGGCGGGCACCGTCAACACGGCGATGCCCTTCGACCACATCGTCGTGATCATGATGGAGAACCACTCCTTCGACAACGCGCTCGGAGCGCTCTCGCGGGCGGGCCAGCCGAAGGCGCATGGATTGCGATTCTCGAGCTCGGGGGTGGCGCTCAACAGCAACCCCGGTCCAGCCGGGTCGGTGCGCTCGTTTCCGTTCGCGACGACCGCTCAGGGGCGGAACGTCTCGCAGTCCTGGAACGCGACCCACGAGCAGATCGACGAAGGCAAAATGGACGGCTTCGTCTCCTCTGTCGGCGCGGATCAGCCGATGGGTTACTGGACTCCCGAGGTGCTGCCGTTCATCTACTCGCTCGCGCGCACCTTCTGCGTGGCCAATCGCTGGTTCTCCTCCGCTCCCTGCCAGACCTACCCCAATCGCCGCTTCCTGATGGCGGGCACCGCCTACGGGAACATCTCCACCGACATCGAAAGCCTCAAAGACCCGCCGCCGCCGAACGGAACGATCTGGGATCGCCTGCACGCCCATGGCATCAGCTGGCGCAACTACTTCACCGACCTGCCCTCGACGGGGATCATCTCCTCGACGATCGAAAAATACCCAGCGAACATCGCGCCGATCGCGCAGTTCTACGCCGACTGCGCGGCGGGCACGCTGCCGTCGGTCAGCCTCGTGGACCCCGAGTTCGGAGTCGCAGGCATCGTCGGCGAAGGCCTCGCGACCGTGCCTGCGCTCGCGCCGCTCGCGCAGAAGCTCAACACGACCGGCGGCGACGAGGAGAACCCGCAGGACATGGCCTACGGCGAGTACTGGGCCTATCAGACGGTCAAGGCGATCCTCTCCTCACCGGCGTGGCCGCGCACGCTGCTCGTGTACACCTATGACGAGCACGGCGGCTACTACGACCACGTCGCACCGCCGCCGGCGCTAGCGCCGGATGCGATTCCGCCGAAGCTCGGCCCCGGAGATGTCCCCGGCGGATATGACATCTTCGGGCCGCGCGTGC
The DNA here is from genome assembly GCA_034664905.1 of Solirubrobacteraceae bacterium. GTDB lineage: Bacteria > Actinomycetota > Thermoleophilia > Solirubrobacterales > Solirubrobacteraceae > Palsa-744. The sequence goes on from JAXDGS010000070.1 coordinate 3,255, forward strand.
CCGCGATCGTCGCCTCGCCGTACTCCAAGGCCAACGCGGTGACGAACGTCGTTCACGACCACACCTCGGTGCTCGCGACGATCGAGGCCAAGTGGAACCTGCCGGCGCTTACCTACCGCGACGCGAACGCAAAGACGGTCATGGACTTCCTGAACCTCGAAGCGCCGGCGTTCATGAACGCGCCCCAGCTCGCCGAACCACCCGCGCCATCGCAGGCGGCGAGCACCACCTGAGAGTAAGGAGAGAGATGCCCAGCGCCCACCCGTCAACGTCTCCGGTCAGCGTCGAGCGCGGCCGCTCCCGTGCGTCTCGTCGCCTCGGCGCGGTCCTCGCCGCGGCGCTGGCGTGTGCGCTGCTGGGCGGCGCTGCGAGCGCGCAGGCCTCGTTCAGGCTTCCGCGGGTGCGCCACGTGTTCGTGATTGTGCTCGAGAACCAGGGCTACCCGGCGACGTTCGGCAACCCCGCGGCCGACCCGTATCTCGCGCAAACGCTTCCCACGCAGGGTGCGCTGCTGGAAAACTATTACGCGACGGGCCACGAGAGCAACGACAACTACATCTCGCTGATCTCCGGTCAGCCGCCGAACGCCCAGAACCAGGCGGACTGTCCCCAGTTCGACAACTTCTCCGGAGCGGTGATGCTCTCGAGCGGCGTGGAGGCGGGCACCGGCTGCGTGTATCCGGCAGAAGTGCCGAACATCGGCACGCAGCTCTCGGCTCGGAAACTGAACTGGAAGGCCTACCAGGAGGACATGGGCAACAACCCGAACCGCGAGGCGGCCGCTTGCGGGCATCCCGCACTGGAAAGCACCGACGAAACCCAGAAAGCGGCGGCGGGCGACGGCTACGCGACCAGGCACGATCCGTTCGTGTACTTCCACGCGGTGATCGACCAGCAGGCCTACTGCAACAAGCATGTGGTTGCGCTCGGGTCGCCCACCGGCGTGATGCCGGCTGCAGCGCTGCGCGGCGAGACCGGACTCGCCACCGACCTGAGATCGACGACCAGGACACCGAGGCTCTCGTTCATCACCCCGAACCTCTGCAACGACGGCCACGACTACCCGTGCACCAACCAGCCGAGCGGGGCATCGGCGCTCGCGGACGTCGACGCGTTCCTCGAAACGTGGGTTCCGAAGATCACGAGCTCACCGGCATACCTCACGAACGGCCTGCTGGAGATCGTCTTCGACGAGGCCGGAAACTCGGAAACGGAAGCGTGCTGCGAAGAGACCGCGGGACCCGGCTCGCCGCTGCCGGGCATAACCGGCCCGGGCGGCGGCAGGGTCGGTGCGCTGCTGCTCTCGCCGTTCATCAAACCGGGGACGGTCACGCAGACCCCCTACAACCACTACTCCTCGCTCGCCAGCTGGGAGACCCTGCTCGGTCTTTCAAAGCTCGCGGACGCTGCGACGGTTTCGAGCACCTTCGGCGCGGACATCTTCACGGGCCCATAGCCCCGCCCGCGGGCTCCTGATCGACGGTCTCGCGGTCGCGTATGAACGGGAGCGCTTTCTCGAGCTGAGCATCCTCAAAGGCGCGACGGATGTGCTCGGGCCCCGGCACCAACGCGACCTCGTATCCGCGCTGCTTGCACAGCCGGCAGCGGAATGCGATCACCCTCGTTCCGATCCAGTCGATCGAGCGCAGCTGGCGCAGATCGATCGTGATCCCCGTGACTTCCGCGTCGCAGAGCCGCTCGATCTCCACCTCCAGCTCATGCACCGAACGGATGTCGAGATCACCGATGAGGATCAGCGTGTGGAATCCGGGCCGGGCGCTCTCGCGGGCCGCTCCCGTCGAGGACATCCGTACGGAGCCCTCGCCGCCGGCGATATTCGGTTTCCGGTCACCTGCAGCTGACGCCGCAGGATTATCAAAAGACATGCCTCGTAGCTCCTTTCAAGCCGGTGAACTTCCGAGAGGCGCCGGGCTTTCGCGGGCGCCTTCGTCAGAGACCGCAAGGAGCTAGCCGGGGCGTGCTCCGATCAGGAGAGCGGGCGCGCGCGGTCGGCGCAGCGTGCCGGGTGGGAAGCGCCTCTGGGTGCTCAGCCAGGCGAGCGCGAGAGCACCCACCGCAAGCAACAGCAGACTCGATGGCCCGCTGCCGACGGCGCCGGCCGCGGAGCCCAGCAGGCCACCCGGCGCGGCGGGCATAGACCCACGTGCGAAGCCCGAGCCGCCGCTCGCGGCCGCAGAGCTCGCGCGCAATCCCGCCGGCGGGCGCTCGGCGCCGGCGAAGGGCAGGCCGGTGGGCGTCAGGACGCGCGCGCGGGCGGGGCCTTCACGCGGCCCGGCGATGAACGGGCGCTTGCCGGCCTGGCCGGGCGCGGGCAGGAGTGCAGCGGAGCTGGCGCGACACGGGGTCGGCCCGCGGCACGTTTCCCAAGCGGCGCGGGGCTCATCCAGCTGCGACCGTGCTGCGCTCCGTGCCGCGCTCGCTCGGAGAGTGGAGCGGCCCGGGCCGAGACCGGCAGATGGGGGGCGCCCTGCGCGCACGTCCGAGCTCGCCAACGGCGGCCGCCCGGCTGCACCCTCTCCGCCGCCGCTGAGCGGTGCGCGGGTAGTGGCGCTCAAAGTCGCCGGGACTGCTTCGACCGTGCTCGAAAGCGTGCGCGCCAGCGTCGGCGATGCCGCGGCCACAGCGCGTCCTGCAGCCGACGTGAGCGTCCCGATGACGTGCGCGAGGATCGTCGGGCCGGCGCCCGCGGCCGCCGCTGCGGTCACGGCGCCTGGGACCGCAAGCACCGGGGCGGCGGTGTGCGCGACGCTTGTGGCCTGCGTCGCCACAGTTGCGAGGAGCGCCTGTGCTTGCACCGGCGCTGGGACGGAGCCGGTGCCCGACGGGTCGGGCGTCGCTGCACCGGTGGCGCTGCGCTCGGCGCTGAGCGTCTTGACGGCCGAGCCGGCAGCTTCGGACGCGATCGGCACCGCGCTCGTCACCGGCGCTGTGGCGGACGTGGTCGCGCTTGCGGCGCTCAGCGCTCCGACGCTCGCTGCGCGTGCGCTGTCGGCCAGCGCCAGCACGCACAGAAGCGATCCAAGGATGGCCCCTTGACGTATCAGCGCCACCCTGGCGCTGTGAACCGTGAAGTTTCGATCATTGGGACGCATGCGCCCACTCAGTAATTTCCCCTGCGCGCCCGAATCTACGCATCGGGGGTGAAACGGCGTCTCGTTTGGCCGATGTGAGCCGCGGGTAAGGAAAGGTCATGGCTACAGGAACGATAATTTTGATAGTGGTGGCGGCGGTTGTGCTCGTGGGGCTCGTGGTGGTGGGCATGCGCGCGGCGCGCTCGCGGCGCACCGAGCATCGTCGCGAGGAAGCGCGCGAGTTGCGCGGCAAGGCACGGGAGCGCGAGAGCAGCGCAGAGGATGCGCGCGCGGCCGCCGATGAGCAGGCGGCGCGCGCTCAGCGTGTCAGGGCTGAAGCCGAGGAGAAGGAGGCGCTCGCGAGACGCAATGAGATTGCTGCGCAGCAGCGCGCGGGCGCGGCAGAGCGCGAGAGCGCGGCGGCGCGCGAGCAGCACGACCGTGCGCGCGCGGCAGACCCCGACGCGAGCGACAGCGGCTACGAGGAGGCGGTTGCGCTCGACGGCGACGCGAGCAGCAACGGCCACGGAGAACCGCGGACTGCGAGCGGCAGCGCCGACGAGCATGCTCCGCACGAAGCCGATGAAGGCGTCGCCGGCTCCGAGCCCGAGCCGGCATCCCCCGAAGAGCGCCGCTGAGAGCCGCCGGCGCAGCCCCGTCGCTGCCGCGGCGGGGCCGTCGCGCGTGCGTGGTCGGCGGCGTGGGCGTCCCTCTCCGAAGCGCGACCGGTCCGGCGACGAGCCCGTCCAGTCGCTCTCTGCTGTGAAACGGGGTGATGCTCGTACTTACCTGCGACTCGACCGGCGGGGCCGCGAGTCTAGGTATTACCCGCGGCCGGCGCGCTTACGCGCCGCCGCACGCATCGAGCGACTCAGAAGATCGCGTTGCACGGGGAGGAGGGGGAGAAGCCTCCCTGCACGGCGAGCGACCTGATCCGCGCAGCTACACCTTGCAGTTCGGTGACGGTGGCGACGAAGGCCGGGGCGTTGGCGGCCTGGGCGGCGCTTATCTGCCTGTCGGCGATCACGCGGTCCTGCTTGGCGAGCGCGGCCATCGAGCTCCACAGGGCCTGTCCCTTTTGCGGGCTTCCGAGGCTTGCCAGCTGAACCGGAATCTGGTCGTTGAGCGGGCGTACAGCGGCGAAGTACGCTCCCACCCTCGGCAGCAGCTTGGGGTCCGGGTGCAAGGGGTCGAACGTTTGGAACGGAAACTGGCTGTGGCCGCGCGCGCTCAGAAGCGCCTTGGCTCGCGCGCACACCGTGTTGACCCGCGCGACGAACGCCGGATCGAGCGCGGCTCCGGTTGCGCTGGTCGGCGTGAGCGCACTCGTCGTCGCCTGCGTGGAGGCGGTCGTGGCGGTGCTGCTCTTTTTGGAGCTGCCGCACGCGGCGATGCCCACGGCGGCAATGACGGCTGCAAGCGGGAACACGGATCTGATGTGCAGTCACTCCTCCAGTTCGGCCAATCGGATCGCCTTGGGCAGCGCCGGCGCGATCGTAACCGCGGCGCTGGACGTCGCGGTCGGCGGCGACGCTCGCCGTCGGTGCCTGTCGGCAACGGCTGATTGGCATAGCTGATCCCGGGTAGCGAAAGAGAAGACTCTGCGCGCCGGCAAGTGACGGCGCGCGCGGGTTCCCGCGAAATGCAAGCAACTGGCGCCGCCCGCGCCGTGCGTGCTCGCGGGACTTCTGCTTTGAACCGACCCTGCATCCAGGAGAAGGAGATGGCCCATGGCTAACGCATCTGCCGGCACCACGAAGCTCGTCCAGTACCTGAACGAGGCATATGGCGTGGAGAGGCGCCTCGAAACCTCCCTGGAGGCGCACATCGGGATGACGACCAAGGCGAGCTACCGCAAGCGCCTGCGCGAGCATCTCACGGAGACCAAGCGCCATGCGCGCGAGGTTCAGAAACGCATCAGGGCACTCGGCGGGGTCGCCGAGACGGTGGAGACTCCCGGCCCCGATCTGGTGGGAGGCGTGGCTCAGGCGGTGCTGAGTGGCGCGCAGAAGGCCACTGCGCTCGCGCAGGGACCCCTGCATGCGCTGCGCGGGACCGGCGAGCAGGAGAAGATGCTCAAGAACGCCAAGACGGAGTACGCGAGCGAGTCGGAGGAGATCGCTGCGTACGTCGCGATCGAGAAGCTCGCGGAGACGCTGGGCGACAGCGAAACACAGCGGCTCGCGCGTGCGATCCGTCGCGATGAGCAGCGCATGAGCTCCTTTCTCGAAAAGGAGATACCGCGCCTGACCGGCGAAGTCGCAAGGGCGGAAATCCCGGCTTCCGAGCGGCGCAAAACGGTGCGCGCCAAAGCGGCCACAGCGCGCAAGCGGACGCTTGCACGAGCGAGCACCGCACGCAAACCGGCGCGCGCGAAAGCGAGCACCGCGCGGAAACCCTCCCGCGCCAAGAGCGCTGCGCCGCGGCGAGCCGGCGGCGTGCGGACCGCACGCTGAGTCATCCCTGCTGCGCGCACGGCGCGCGGGTTCGACACGATCGCTGAAAGGGGCGCGTGCCCCCTCGCCGGATGCGCGGGGGCACGGTCCCGTAGGCGAGGAGGCACGGGCGTAGACTGGAGCGCAACATGGCAAGCATCTTCAGGCGCCTGCGCCGTGACCCCGCCCCGCTCGGCGACGATGCGCAGGCGAGCGAGCAGCACGCGCGCGACTCCCGCCGCACGGCTGAGAACGACGCCCGCGGGCAGGCTTCCGAGCAGGCGGCACGCAGTCAAGCGCTCGAGAACGAGACGCGCCGTCAGGCCTCCGACGCCGAAGGGCGACGCCAGGCGCTCGAGAACGAGACGCGCCGCCAGGCCTCCGACGCCGAGGGCCGACGCCAGGCGCTCGAGAACGAGACGCGCCGTCAGGCTCAGGATGGTCACGAGCGCAGCTGAGGCTCGACCCTCCGATCAAGCAAACACAATGGGACGCGAGACCGACGCTCGGGGAAAGCGCGGGGAGGCCTCGCGCCCACCGTGTGAAGGGCTTCAACGTCGGGAGGACGACGTCGCCCACTGTTGTTAGTAGGAAGGGGCGCGTTTGGATCACTCCCGGTTGAGCGCAGGCAACCTTGCCGCGCGGTCTATAATTTGAGGCCTCGTAAGCGCGCTGGGCTTCTCCTCTGCTCCTGTCCGTGCGCCGCGCCATAGAGCCGGGAGATCCGAGGCGCTCGTGTTGAATGGTCGCGTTCGACCAGGGGAAGAAGTTCTCACCGAAGCGATATCCGCTGCGATGGTGACGCTCTACGGCGAGGTCTACGGGCACGACCGGACGACGGCGAGCACCTACATCAACGACAACGTCGTCGTCTGCATCATGGAGGACATTCTGACCTCCTCGGAGAAAGAGCTGATCGCGACGGGCAGCGGCAGCGAGGTGATCGACGGACGCGTCGCCTTCCAGGCAGCGCGCCAGGATGAATTCAGCGCCGCCGTCGAGCGCCTCACGAGCCGCCGCGTCGTTGCGTTCATGAGCGCCAACCAGACCACCCCGGGAATCGCGTGCGAGATGTTCTTCCTCGAGCCGAACGGGGCGGCTGCTTGAGGCCCGCCTCAACGCTGAAGCTGACGGACGCGGTGCTCATGCAGGACGTCCAGGACGGGGAGCGGGTTGCTTTGGGTGTGCTCTACGACCGCTTGGCCTCGCGTGCGTATCGCACCGCTTTCTCGGTCTGCCGCGATCGCGAGTGCGCTCAGGAGGCGGTGCAGGACGCTTTCGTCTCGATGTGGTCCTCGCGCGCGACCTACCAGTCGGCGCGCGGGTCGGTGTCCGGCTGGGCGATGAGCATCGTCCGCCATCGCGCGCTATATCTCGCGCAGCGCCGCACGGTGCGTGCCGCACGCGAGGAGGGCGCATCCCAGCTCGAGCGCCAGCCCGGGCAGGACGACGTGCCGGGCGAGTACGCGACGCGGGCAGGCAGGGAGCAGCTCGAGACGCTTCTCGGGCGCCTGCCGACGGCGCAGAGCGACGTGATCAGGCTGGGTTTCTTCGACGGTCTCACGCACGAGCAGATCGCGCGCCGCCTCGACCTCCCGCGGGGCACCGTCAAGGGCCGGATGCGCCTCGGCTTGACCAAGCTGCGCAGCGAGCTCGAGCCTTAGCGAGCTCAGGGCCTAGTTGTAGTTCCTAAGTAGGTTGGTTCATCCGGGCCTCCTTGGAGGCTGAGAGCTGCCAAGCAACTCAGTCCAAGGAGGACACCGGATGAATCTGCACGCTAACGCGGCGCTCAGCCTGAATAAGCGCCGGCAGCTCTGTGAGCGAGTCGTTGAGGAGGCGTGGACGCTGACGAAGGCGGCCGAGGCCGCCGAAGTCAGTGTGCGTTGCGCGCGCAAGTGGGTTGGTCGCTATCGCGCCGAGGGCGAGTCGGGCCTGCTTGATCGCTCTTCCGCTCCGAGATCGATTCCCCATCGCACTGCCGAGGAGCGCATCGAGGCGATAGCGGCTCTGCGGCGCTTGCGCTTCACAGGGCCCGAGATCGCAGAGATCCTGGGGATGGCCCTCTCGACGGTGTCTGCAGTGCTCACCCGCATCGGGATGGGCAAGCTCGGTCGGCTGGGCCTGGAACCCGCCCAGCGCTATGAGCGAGCCAACCCCGGTGAACTGATCCACATCGACGTCAAGAAGCTCGGACGCATCCAGGGTGGCGCGGGAAGCGGATGACCGGTCGCAGGCACAACGAGCCACGGCGAGTCGATCTCGAGGGCAAGCAGCGTCACACCGTCGGCTGGGAGTTCGTGCACATCGCGATCGACGACTGCACCCGCCTCGCCTACGCCGAGGTGTTGCTGGATGAGAAAGCGAGCACTGCGGTTGCCTTCCTGCGACGGGCCAGGGCGTTCTACCGCCGCTACGGCATCGAGATCCAGGAGCTGCTCACCGACAACGGCGGGGCCTACATCTCCACCGTCCACGCCCTCGCCTGCAGAGCGCTCGGCATCCGCCACCTGCGCACCCGTCCCTACCGGCCCCAGACCAACGGGAAGGCGGAGCGCTTCATCCGCACGATGCTCGGCGGCTGGGCCTACGGGACGCTCTACCGCAGCTCATCAGAGCGCACTGCAGCCCTTGACGGATGGCTCTGGCATTACAACTATCGACGACGACACTCAGCCCTCGGTCACCAACCGCCCATCGCTCGCCTTAGTGAGCGGAGAACCAACCTGCCTGGGACTTACA
>JAXDGS010000071.1:0-4210 GCA_034664905.1 Solirubrobacteraceae bacterium
CGAGCAACTGGGTCATCGGACGGCCCGTCGCATCCGCCAACCTGGCGAAGCGGTCGCGAGTCTTCTCGCTGACCCGAATGGTTGTGCTCATGCCATTAGTCTGAGGCTGTCGCACAAACAGTCGCCGTTGTAAGAACGTGATAACGCGATCGGACCCTGTGGCTCGTCGTCGCGGCGCGGGCTGCGAATCAGCGAAGCGCTCGCTCTCCAAGTGAGCGACCTTGACCGTTCTCGTGGGCCTGTGCTCGTCCGGCATGGAAGGGCGGCAAGCGCCGTGAGGTCGGGATGGACCGATGGGCGTGGGACGGCTCACGACGTCAGCAGATCCCGGAGGACGTACCTCATGTCGCACATACGACGTTTCGACCACGTTGGCATCACCGAACGCTCATCGAACCGGGGCGGCCCCGGCGCTGCTGCGCTCGACCTCGTTGCATAGGAAGGGCGGAGGAGCCTAGTGCTACGCTGTCGCACATGGAGATCGGAGTCCGAGACTTGCGCAACCGGACCGCCCAGGTGCTCGACGCCGTGAAGGCCGGCGAGCGGGTCACGCTGACTGTGCATGGTGAGCCGATCGCCGACATCGTGCCGCACGGGCAGAGAACGCGGTGGCTTTCGGGACCCAGCCTGCATGAGCAGCTTCAGAAGCGCGCCGCCGACCCGGATCTGTCGGCCGGGCTTGACCTCCTGGTTGGCCAGACCATCGATCAGCTGTGAGCACCCCAGTCACCGGCCTCCTCGACACGTCCATCTTTATCGCCAACGAAGCAGGCCGCCCGCTTGGCGAGCTGCCGGCGCACGTCGCGGTCTCCGTCGTCACCCTCGGCGAGCTCCAGCTCGGCGTGCTTAACGCCGGCACCGCCGAGACGCGAGCGCAGCGAGCCGACACGCTCTCGCTCGCACGCACCGCAGATCCAATCCCGATCAGCGAAGCGATCATGATCGCCTGGGCCCGGCTCGTGGCCGACTGCCGCGCCGCCGGTGTGCAGTGCATGGTCAAGCTCACCGACGCACTAATCGCTGCCACCGCAGTGGAGCACGGACTGCCGGTCGTGACCCAGGACGCCGACTACGAGCAAATCGCACGTGCACACCCAGCGTTACATGTCGTGAACGTTTGATCGCCGCGCGCCGCGCTCCCACCGTGCAGAACGGTCGCAGCCGTAGCCCCGGCCCAGGAGGCGTCTGTAGGTGCCGGGCAGCCCTCGCCCGCCCGAGCACCGATCAAGCGGCGGCGCATCTCCCAGCGGCGCCGAGAGAAGGCACGAAACCGTGTTCGCCTCTCGCAGCGTGTCGCGGCGACGCCGATGCTCCCTGAGCACAGGCACCTGATCCGATCCGGACTCCACCGGCTGACCGTATTTTCAACGTTGGCTGGTAGTGGGTCGCCTTGCGGCGGCGTGCTCGGTTGACGCTGAGGCTCGTGAGCTTCGGCCGACGGCGTGGATCGCGGTGCCCGCCGGCAGAAGTTGGCCGTGGTCGAGCTGGTGTAGCGCGTCGATGACGAGCGGGTCGAATTGTCTTCCGCTCTGGCTGGTCATCTCGTGCAGAGCGTGCTGGAGGGACCAGGCCGGCTTGTATGGCCGCTCGTGGGTCAGGGCGTCAAGGACGTCGGCGACCGCGACGATCCGAGCGACGAGCGGGATCTGCTCTGCCCGTAGCTGCTCGGGGTATCCGGTTCCATCCCAGCGCTCGTGGTGGTGCAGCGCGATCTGAGCGGCCATCTGGAGGATCGGCGAGTCGCTGCCGTCCAGCATGCCCGCACCGAGCCGGGCATGGGTTCTCATGATGGCGAACTCCGCATCCGTCAGCCTGCCGGCTTTGAGTAGAACGGCATCCGGGATGCCGATCTTCCCGATGTCATGCAGGGGCGCGGCGAGCCCGAGCAGCTCAGTCTGTTCGACGCTCAGTTTGAGCGTCTGCCCGAGCAGCTGTGCGGTGCGCGCGACGCGTTCGGTGTGTTCGTGGGTGGCGTCATCGCGAAACTCGGCCGCGCGAGCGAGGCGGTTCAGGATCTCCACGCGCGCGGCCTCGAGTTCGTGCGTGCGCTCTCGCACGCGATCGTCCAGGGTGTGGTTCTGGGTCTGCAGCGCTTCGCGTCCCGCGGTGAGCGCGTCGGCCATGACGTCAAACGAGCGGCCGAGGTCATCGAGTTCACGGACGCGCGACCGCGGCATGCGCCCGTCGCGGTCGCCGCGGGCAAGCCACTCAGCGGCACCGCGCAGCCGGCCCAGCGGCCGCGCGATCCCACGGTGAAGAGTAAGCGCGAAGAAAGCGATCAGGCAGACCAAGGCGATCAGCCCGGAGATGGCGAACTGTCGGGTCGCGGCGGCAGCGGCTTGGGCGCGGGACTGACGCTGGCGAGCATCCCCGGCGCTGATGGCCGTCTGACGCGTCAGCTGGGTGCGTATGACCCGCAGGCGCAGCGATCCGGCAGCAGTTTGGCGCGTGACTTCCCGGCGTGAGAGCCGCCGCTTGGTCGCGAGTTGAATGACCGGCCGGGCGTACCGCTGCTGATAGCTGAGCATCTCTCGACTGATCGATTTCGTGGCTGGGTCTTCGGCGCCGTCGTCGCTGTGCTCGACCGCGAGCAACATGCGCGTGTCCCGGGCAAACGCTGTCTGGGCGGCGTAGTACGGCGCCAGGGAGCGCGACTCGGGCGCGAGCAGGAAATCTCGGAGGGCGGTCTCCATGACCAGTACGTCGTCCCCGACGCGGCCGGCGACCGTGAGTTCGCGGCCGGCGACCTGTTGGGCCGTGGCCGCTCCCTGCAGGCTGGCCACCGAGCTCAGCATCGCAACAAACGCCGCTGCCACGCACGCCGCCAGCGCCACGGCCCCGAGGGCCACCCACCACGCCAATCCACGCCGTTGTGACGCGAACCGCCAGCCAGCGGTAACGAGGACCTTCATTAAGCGTTCATCGACAGCCCGTCTGGCTAACGCGACAAATGCCGCGAGTCACGGACATGGTGAAGTCCGCGTCAGTAGCACCGGCTCGGTCCTTGCGGGGAATGCACCTCTGAGCCGTCGGGCACCTTGCACGTGGCCGCGGCCCGCAGCACTCTTCGTTTCCGGGGAAGGACTGGCGAGGAGCGTGTTCTCGGTTCGTTGGCTAAGGATGGGCCGGGGGCCGCCCAATCTAGGTAGTTCTCCCGATGCGGGCGGCTGCCTGCGCGCGTAGGTTGGCGGCATGACGGAGCGAGCCGCGGTCGCTGCTGGCGCCCCTGGGTTTGGCGTAAGTAGGGTTGCGTGGTCCGGGGACGTGTCGCGTCCGTTTGGCGCGGCGGGTTCTTGGAGGTCATGGTGTTCGTTGCCCCGCCGCGTGCTGGATGGTGCGCGGGGCGGAGAGAGGGGATCGGCTATGGGTGCTGGGTGGATGTCGCGTTCGGTCGCGGTAATTGGCGCTGTGCTGGTGTGGCTTGGTTTGCTGGCGGGCGGGGCGCTGGCGGCGTCAGTGTCGTTGTGTGTGCCGTCTGCGAGTGGTCAGCCAGTGGTCTCGGGGGCATGCTCTGGGTCCGGGACGACCGTCGCGCTGCCCGCCAGCAGCGCCGATCAGCAGACGCTCTCGTCAATCCTGCCGCACATCAGTGTCAGCTCCTCGGGGGTGGGCGGCAAGCCGACGATCAAGTTCACGGGCGTGAACGTGCAGATCATCGACGGGGCGGGGTCGACCGCCTCGGTGAACGGGACCGGGAATCTGGTGCTTGGCTATGACGAAAGCCCGGGGACCCAGTCGGGCTCGCACGATCTCGTGTTGGGCCGAAACCAGTCGTTCACGGGCTATAGCGAGCTCGTCGGCGGCTATGGCAACAACGTCAGCGGCAACTACGCGAGCGCGCTCGGGTACTCGAACAAGGCCAGCGGTCCCTACAGCCTGATCGGTGGCGATCAGAACACGGTCTCGGGCAGCGCCTCAAGCGTGCTGGGCGGCCTCAAGAACACGGTCTCCAGCGCCTACTCGACGCTCGCCGGCGGCTGCTCGAACCTGGTCGGCACCGGCACCGTCACGGTCAGCAGCATCTGCACCAACACCGCCAGCTACCCGCACAACTTCGCCTCGATCACCGGCGGGGTCGGCAACCAGGCGTCGGGGATCGATGCCTCGGTCTCCGGCGGACACGGCAACGTCGCCTCCGGCCAGGACGGCTCCTGGATCGGCGGCGGCTATCTAAACACCGTCAGCGGGCAGACCTCAGCGATCTCAGGCG
>JAXDGS010000072.1:0-4334 GCA_034664905.1 Solirubrobacteraceae bacterium
GCCGGCGACTGCTCGCAACACCACTCTCTCCTCTACCGTCGATCCCCGGATCCGTTCGGCGGCGCGCAGCCTACCACCGAATGGCGGCGCTCCTGCGAAGCGATCCCCCCGGGAGACGGCATCCTCGCGATCCTGAGGGCGCACGGCGCGCCTGCGCCGTTCCCCGCGCTCAGCTACTGGGCGGCGCCGGAGCCGTCCTGACTGGACTCGACCGCCCACGTCAGACCGGCGGCCGTGTCGGCATTGGCCTCCTTGGAGAAGTGACCGCCGAAGGCGCCCGGGCGGTCGGAGAAGTCGACCATGAGCTTCTCATGATCCGCAGGATCGAACAGGACCCAGATTCGATCGTCGGCCACCGGCGTCTGGGTCTCCCAGAAGCGAAGCCGGCCCTCCCATTCGAAGCTGGCCTCGTTGACCGGCTCAACGCGAATTCGCGCCTTCGTGACGACCTCGTTGTTCCAGGTGGTCTCGTTGCCGGAGCTCATGCTGAACCCACGCTTGCCGACCTCGAGGACAAACCGCGACTGCCGATCGACCATGCGCCTCGAGGTCCTGGCGCGTCTTGCGGGAGGGTCGGCCCAGCACGCCGACGACCCTACCAGCGCAGCCACCGCTCATCGTGTCTCCTTGGTGGTTTCATCGGCGTCGGCAAAACGATGCTCGAGCTCATGGATCTCCGGCAGTCCGATGAACTCGAGAAATCGATCGAACCGCGGCAACGTCGGCAGGGCATCGATCGGCGAGCCGTGCTCCCGGATCTGTGCCAGTAGCGCGCGTATCGCCGCGGTGGCCGCCAGGAGCGTCCCGATCGGGAAGATGACCAGCTTGAAGCCCAGCTCCTTGAGCAGGGAATGCGTGACCGCAGGCGTCCTGCCTCCCTCGGCGTAGTTGAACAGGAGCGGCACACCCGCCAGCGCGGTGGCGATCACCTCGATCTCAGCGACCGACTGCGGCGCCTCGACGAACAGCATGTCCGCCCCCTCGTCGCGGTAACGCCGGGCCCGGTCCAGCGCCGCCGGCAGCCCCTCGACCGCCCGCGCATCGGTGCGAGCGATGATGAGGAACTCGTCGCGGTGGCGGGCAGCCACCGCCGCACGCACCTTGGCGGCCATCTCGCCCACGGGGATGACGTGCTTGCCGTCCATGTGGCCGCACTTCTTGGGCATCACCTGATCCTCTATGTGAATTGCCGCGACTCCGGCCGCCTCGTACTCCTGCACCGTGCGGATCACGTTGATCGGGTTGCCGTATCCGGTGTCGGCGTCGGCGATCACCGGGATCGACACCGCCGCCGCGATGCGGCGCGCGTTGTCGACCATCTCCGGCATCGTCATCAGCCCCACGTCGGGGCGCCCCAAGCGTGAGGCGGCACTCCCGAACCCGGTCATGTACGCCGCCGCGAAGCCGGCCTCCTCCACCAGCCTCGCCCCCAGCGCGTCATAACAGCCGGGTGCGAGCAGCATCTCGTCGCCGGCGAGCAGTTCCGGCAGCGTCGGGGCTGACTGGGCACGATCATCGAGCAGATCCGCCATCCAGAACACTCCGTGGTCGGTCGACAGCCTGTCGTCGCCGCGAGCTTACCCCCGCCGCGAGCCGCGAACCGCGACCGGTACGTTGGCCCCGGTGCTCAGTCGCCGCGCGTGACAGGCGTGGACACGGCGCTTCTCTCGGCGCGCGCGGCCCGGCGGTCCGCTGCTTCTTGCTTGAGTTCGGCCTGCCTGGTCGAGAGCGACGCGATCTCAGTCGCGCGTCGCTGGGCCGAAGTGGGTCGGGGGTTGGTTGGTTGAGTGGACACGGTCATCTTGCGTTTGGCGGCCATCGCTGTCTCCTCGGGTTATGTCTCGCTGTGTCGGGAACCGGCGGTTCCGGCGCGTTCGCGCGTCCGGGCCCCTACCCGCTCTAGCAGATCTCGCTCCCTAAGGCGAATACGCCGCTGCTTTTAGTGCTCGTCTCATCAGCCGCTCGCGCTCGACCGCGTGGACGGGCATACCCCGCGGGGTCATCGACCCAGGGCTAACGGGGGAATCTTGCCCGCGTAACGCTGGCCGGCGACGGTCGCTGAGATCGTCGTATTGCTCGCGCGCTTGAGCGCCACGGTCAGCGTCACCCGCCGAGCCCCGTGCCGGACCCGGGTGACGCGAATGGCGCGGCCATGGCTGGTAGTGATGCCGGTGGCGCCGATCGGACCGTTCGCCGACACCGTGATGCGCAGCACCTTCTTCTGCCCCACGATCCTCGCCACCACGTTGCGCCGATCGGACAGAACGCCGAGCCTCACGAGCGCCGGGCCGGCGATCGTCACCGTGCTGCAGTTCAGCGAGCCGGGCGCGATGCCGTACAGGTCACCCGAGAGGGCGGGGAGCGCGGGCACCTGGTTCCCGTTGCAGTTTGCGCTGAACGCGCTGGTTGCGATCAGGCTGGTGGATCGGGACACGGTGACCGTCGTGCCGGGGGCCGCCCTCTGGGAATGGACGGACAGCAGCTTGACGGTGAGCCGGACGTGGATCGCCGACGGCCGCTTGGGAGGCTTGTGCTTGCGCGCACGGGAAGTCGTGGCGAGGTTTGCCCCGCCGCAGGTCCCGGCCGCAACGCAGGCCGCGGCGTGGACGACGTCGCCGATCACCGCTGGATCGTTGAGCTCGGTGCCGGTCCCCGAGAACGGGCTGCAGATCAGCTTGAGCACGGTCTCAAGCGTCTGCTGGTGGAATGTGTTGCCCTGGTAGCGGGTGGGCGATCCCAGATTGGCGGTGACGCCGAAGGCACTGGAGCGGCCGACGATCCCGTCGTCCGGGAAGTAGTAGCCGGTCGGATCGGGACCGCTGCACACGGTGCCGGCATAGGTCCACGTCGGCACTCCCGGAGACGAGAGGTTCGCGTTGTCGGCCGTTCTGGCTGACTGGGTCAGGTCGGCCACAGCGCCCGATCCCATGTGGGAGAGGATCAGCTTAGCCGCGGATTGGAGCCCCAGGCAGATGACCCCGCTGCATGGCAACCCGGCAGCGCCCTCGACGATGTCGGCGCCGAAGCTTCCGTCGTGCGGCGAGCCGATCGTGAACAGGCCGACGCTCGCGGCGCCGTATCGTGAGATCGCGATCCGCGAGAGGATTCCGCCCATGCTGTGGCCGACGAGCAGCGCCGGCGCCTTGACCACCGTGGCGAGGTAGTGGGCGAGGCTGCTCGCGTTGCCGTCAAACGCTGCGTGGTTGTCGATCACCGCACCGGAGCCGCTGCGCGAGGAGACCACGTACACCTCGTGCCCGGCGTTCTGCAGCGCGGAGCACATCGACGCCATGCTCCCGACCGAGTTGCAATTTCCCCCCGGGCCCATACCGGGCGTCGAGTCGCCCAATCCCGTGACCAGGACAACCGGCGGCGCCGGGACCGGGTAGGCAACCGCGCGCTTGAATGCCGCCCCGGAAGCCGTCGCCGCCGACCACAGCACGACCGCCGCAATCAGGACAGACATCAACCCGCGGTGAACGGCACGACGAACACCCATCGCTGCGATCGTATTGCGCGACACACGTGCGGGTCAACGTTCGTTCGAGGTGGTGCCGAGATGCCGCAGCGCAGCGAGAGTTCCGCCGGTCTGAGTCTCGATCCGTTCAGCGCCTGAGTACCTCGCGCTCGCGGGGGGTGAGCTCCTCGAGCAGGCGGTCTGGCTCGATACGGCTCGGCTTACGGCCGCCAGTCGACCCAGGCGATACTGCGATCCCACAGCTCCGCGGCAAGTTGGAGCGTCGCGGTTGGGCTCGGCTCCTTGCGCCGGCAGTCGTCGTAGTACTGACCGCTCTCGGCCGCAACTTCGGGCGACGTCGCGCAGTACAGCGATGTCCTTGCCCCCTCCGCGGGCGATCGCATCCGTAGCTTGATCAGCGGGCGCACTGGCCAGGGCACCCGGCGCCACACGTCGGTGGCGATTGCCCCGGGGTGCAGCGAGTAGGTGGTGATGCGGTCTGCTTTCAGTCGCCGCGCAAGCTCCTGTGCGTGGAGCACGTTGCCCAGCTTGGAGACGGAGTATTCGGGCAAGCCGGTACGGCTCTTGGTCGACTGCCGGACAGCCTCGTAGTCGATTCCTGGCGCGCGGTAATGCCCGATACTCGAGACGTTGACGATCCGCGCTGGCGCGCTCTCGCGCAACCGATCAAGAAGCAGGCCGGTCAGCAGGAACGGGCCGACGTAGTTGGTGCCGAACGCAAGCTCGAAGCCGCTCGCGGTCAGCCCCCGCTGTCCGGCCAGTCCGGCGTTGTTGATCAGCCCGTGCAGCGGCTTCCCGGTCTGCAAGAACTCGTTTGCGCATGCGCGTACGGACGCGAGATCGCCAAGATCAAGCG
>JAXDGS010000073.1:0-2797 GCA_034664905.1 Solirubrobacteraceae bacterium
CGGTAGAGTCCGCTCGGGCAGACGTCGGCGCATCGGGAGGAGCGTCGTCTGCGTCTTTGAAGGCGAGAGGGTGAGGGGGCCGAGCTGAACGTGACTGGCAGGCTGCGCAACCGACAGGCAGGAGCGCGCGCGGCCGCCGGCGCCGGCGACGGCCGGCTGCTCCCCACGGCGTGGCTGCGCGTGATCGGCGTTGCGTTGGCGCTCGTCGCATGCGCCGGGGCAACGGCGCCGGCGAGCGCGATCGGCTCGGCGCCCCCGGCCGTCGAAACGGCAGCCCCAAGCTTGCTCGAACAGACCGGTGCGGTCCTGCACGGCTTTGTGTCCTCGGTCGCCCCGCCCGTGAGCGACTGTCATTTTGAGTACGGGACGACGACGGCGCTGGGCTCGATCGCGCCGTGCATGCTGGCTCCGAACTCGACGGCCGTGTCAGGGTCGATCTACGGCCTGCTTCCAGGAACTGCGTACCTCTACCGGCTGGTCGCAAGCGATGCGGGCGGCACCAGCTACGGCCCGATCTTGAACATGCGGACCCCAAACGCGTACTCGCGCCCTTTACCCACGCTGGCCGAACGCGAACAGCTGCGCTACGCACGGGAACGGCAGGGCGGCGCTCCCTTGAACCCGAACGACGTGGGGCTGCACGTGGCATTCTGCCCGCGCGGGCACCCAAGCTCGAAGCGCGCGCGCTCGGCGGGGACCAGCGAGGCCGGCTGGCCGCCGAAGGAATGCTTGAAGATGGACAAGGGGGAAGCGGGCAAGCGCCACACGCTCGTCGGCGAGCGCGGAGTGCACAACTGGCTGCTCGGCGGCTACGGCAACGACACGATCATCGGTGGTGACAGGGGCGATGTGATCTGGGCGGACTATCACCCGGACGGCGAGCCGGCCTTCCAGAGCGCGACGATCCGCGCGGGCAACGGCAGAAACGTGATCTACGCCAACGACACCGTCAACTACGTGTGGACAGGCACGAACCCGAAGACCGTCGTGCATGCGCACGGGTACGGAATCGGAGGCGTGATCCACTGCCAGTCGCCTGGGGTCGTGCTGTTCCTCAGCACCGTCAGCGAAAAACACTTCAAGCTCGACGGCTGCCACCACATCAGCCACTACAGCGTCGGCTACTGAAAGAGCAAAGCGCTCCTCAGCGAGGCGCGACGGCAGCGCGGGCGAGGTGCTGGTGCACATGGCTCACGACCGACGCGCCCTCGGCAACCGCGGTCGCGCAGCGCTTGATCGATCCGGCGCGCACATCGCCGGCCGCGTAGACGCCCGGCACGCTGGTCTCCAGCAACCCGTCCGCCGCGGCGTCTCGACCGGTGAGGATGAAACCGTTGGCATCCCGCGCGACGGCGTCGCCGAGCCAATCGGTGCAGGGCGCCGCTCCGAGGAACAGGAACAGGAATGAGAAGGGGAGCTGTGCGCCGTCGAGAAGCTTGACGCGCTCCAGGCGTCCTTCCTGTCCGTCCAGGTCGGTGATCTCGCTGCGGCCGCGGACGGCGACTCCGTAGCGCTCGAGATCGTTGATCAGGTACTGCGACATCGTCTCGCGCAGGTCGCTGCGCCGGTGAAGCAGCGTGACGAGCGCGCCGCCGCGCGCCAGCCACACGGCGGCCTGGCCTGCGGAGTTGCCGCCACCGACGACGCCTACGCGCTGCCCTGCGCAGAGCTGTCCCTCGAGCGGGCCGGCAGCGTAGAAGACGGTGATGCCCTCGTAGTCATCGAGCGCCTCCACCGGGGGGCGCCGGTATTCGGCGCCGGTCGCGAGCAGCACCGCGCGCGCGGCGATCTCACTGCCGCCGTCGAGCTTGACGACGTGCCGATCGCCCCCGGGCTCGAGCGAGCGAGCGCGGTAGGGCGTGGCGGCACGCGCTCCGAACTTGCGTGCCTGTGAGATCGCGCGGCTCGTCAGTTCGGTGCCGCTGATCCCGGCAGGAAAGCCGAGATAATTCTCGATCCTGCGTGACGTGCCGGCCTGTCCGCCGATGACGGTGCTCTCGATGATCAGCGTGTCGAGCCCCTCGGAGGCGCCGTATACCGCGGCGCCCAGGCCCGCTGGCCCACCGCCGACGATCAGCAGGTCCACCTCCTCGCGGGGCGCAAGCTCTCGTCCGATTCCGAGCGCCCTCGAGAGCTCGCCGTTGGTTGGGTTGCGCAGCACCGCGCCGCCCGGGAGCCGAACCAGCGGCAGGCCGTCAGGATCCTGCGGCTCGCCCTGGCCATCGGTGCTCGCATCAGGATCTTGGCGATCGACCGAGGTGTAGGGGATTTTTTGGCGGCGGGCAAAGTCGAGCAGCCGCCGCGTCTCGGGGGAGTGAAGCGGACCGAGGATCTCGAGACCGATCCCGTGCTGCTGTTGCAGCAGCTCGCGGCGCTCAACGAACGCGCTCAAGAGCAGGTCCGAGAGCGACCCGTCCTCGAACAGCAGCGTCCTCAGCTCTTCGCGATCCACTGCGAGGTAGCGCATCGGCTCGGTCACGACGGCCCTGACGAAGACCGTCTGCCCCGAGAGCAGATTTATCTCTCCGAGGAAGCCCGCGGCGCCATGACGGACGATCTCGTGCCCGTTTCCGTCAACTATCGCCGCCTCACCCTCGAGGATCGCGATGAAGGGATAGGTCTCGTCGCCGATCTCGTACAGCGTCTCGCCGACCGCGGCGGTGCGCTCCACGCCGTGATCTTCGAGGGTGGCGAGCTGTGAGCTGGAGAGCACTCGTGTGGCAGGGGCGGCCATCACGATCAGCTCGGGAGCGCGGTCTGGGAAAGCATCTTGGACCTAGCCTAGAGAAGATGTCAA
>JAXDGS010000074.1:0-3306 GCA_034664905.1 Solirubrobacteraceae bacterium
GAGGTCCATCGCAAAGTGCTTGAACTCCTCCTGCTGCGCGTTCTCCATGATCGCGCGCGCGGCCGCGTCGGGCTCGAGCGAGATCCGCTGCGCATACCAGCCGATCGCCTCCGCCTCCTCGGTGAGTGAGGCGATCATGCGCGCGAACGTGCGCACCTCCGCGCTGAGCTCGGCGGCGGGCTCGTGGTACTGGTCAAAACCCATGCTGGCCTCCTGGATCGATCGACTGGTCGCGCAAGCGGATGGCTACCCGCGGGTCTTTGCAATTACGCCCCTCGCGTCCTCTCTAGCGCGGTCGATATGCGGCGCTGGGTGCTCACTTGACGCGCGCGCATCAGGGCGTACACTGCCTGCAAGTTTCGGAATGCTTGGAGGAGGGGCCGGGAGAGAGCCCGGTGCTCGCGCAGAGCGCTCGGGCATTGGAGTGGCCGCCGAGGCACCGAGACGACAATGGAGACAGAGGGGGAGGCGCGGATGCCTGGCCGCACGACGGCGCTGAGGACGCATGGGGACCTGAGGATCGAGCGACGCGCGCTAAATCGCTGCCACACCGTCCGTCTCTCGGGTGAACTCGACATCGCATCGGTTGCGCAGCTCGAGGCCGTGATCGCACCACTACCCACGCAGGCGCGCGAAGTCATCTTCGACTTGGAGGCGCTGTCGTTCATCGACCTCTCCGGCCTGCGCTGTATCCTCGCCTGCCAGGCAGCATGCCGCCACGCCAACACCGCGTTTCTGCTGGTACCCGGAAAAGGCCAGGCGAGGCGGCTACTCGACGTCACGGGCGCGCTCGATGACCCGCAACGCTGGTTCGTCTCGAGCAGCGTGCCGCGCTCCTCGAGCGTCGCACAGCGCTTTCAGCGATGGGCCGTCCGGGAATCGAACCCGGAACCTTGGGCTTAAGAGGCCCCTGCTCTGCCGGTTGAGCTAACGGCCCGTGAGGGCACCGGCAAGACCGCCGGCTGAAGCGAGCGATTTTACCCGAGTGCGCGCGCCGCCCGCCGGTCCGCTGAGCCCGCTACGGTGAAACGCGCCGAGCGCCTGCGCTATTTCTTGGCCGTGGTCGTTTTCCCGGACGCCGGCGGCGCGGGGCTCACCGAGGTGCCCGTGAAGGCCCCGTTGGGTGCGGATTTGACCGCATAGGTTTTCCCGTTCGTCGTCGTCGTGTAGGTTTCGCCGCCGCCGGTGGGGGATTTCTTGATTTGCGCGAGTTCGGTCTTCAGGCGCGCGCGCTGCGCGGCGGGCGCGAGCCTGACGGCCTTCGTGGAGGCCTGATCGCCGAGCGGCGCCTCGTGCGCTTTGTAGGCGTACTCCGCGAGCGAGGCCCACAGCGCCGCGCTGGTCGGACGCGCGGCAAGCACCAGCTGCAGGACTTCGACGGCCTTCGCGGGTTCGTTCAGACCCTGTTCGCCGTACACGCTCACCATCAGCTGCGCAAGTTCACTGCTCGGCTTCGGCGGGTTCAGCGCGAGGTAGCCGGTCCACGCCTGCGAGGCCTGTTTGAAGAGCTCCTTGCCCTTGCTCGTCGCTTCGCCGGAGCGGGTCACGTACGCTTCCCCGCCCGCTTCGTGGAGCAGCGCTTTCGTCAGACCTTCCCACGCAGCGAGGTTTTTGGGTTGCTGGCGCGTGAGCTTGCGGTAGCGGGTGATCTGCGCTGCGAAGCTCGCGCTGTTGGCTCCTTCGTTGTTGCTCGCCGCCGTCAGCAGCCCGCCGCCGCCGAAGCCGCCGCCGATGCCGAAGCCCACGAGCCCGACGCCCATCAGCGCCGCGAGCCCGAGGTAGATCGCGCGGACCGTGCGGCGACGCCCCCTTCCTCGTAGGTCGAAGAGCATTACTCGGAGAGTTTCGGGTCCACGTGGTCGATGATCTCCTGCACGGTCGGCTCCACTGGTTGGTCTGGGCCCGGCGCCGGATCATCGGCGGGACTCGGGGTGCCTGCAACGCTCGCGCTTCCCTCGTCGCGCAGGCCGGCGTCCGATCGCCCTACGAACGATGCCACCAGGATACTGACCTCGTAGAGCAGATACAGCGGCACCGTCTCGAGCGCGAGCGTGACGATGTCGCCCGGCAGGAACGCGGCCACCACCGAGCACGCGACGATCGCGTAGCGACGGTGCCTGCGCAGCTGGCGCGGCGTCACCAGCCCGAGCCTGGTCGCGCCGATGATCAGCACCGGGACCTGGAAGACGAGACCCATCGCGAGCAGCACCGTCGCGGCGAAGCCGTAGAACTGGCTCGCCTGCACGAGCACGTTGAACTCGCTCGAGTTGAAGTTCACGAAGAAGCGCACCGCCGCGGGCAGCACCAGGAAGTAGCCGAACAGCACACCGCCCACGAACAGGAACGGCACCGAGGTGAGCAGCGGCAGCGCGATGCGCCGCTCGCGCGGCGCAAGGCCCGGGAGGATGAACCCGTACAGCTCCAGCAGGATCACCGGCAGCGAGATGATCAGCGCGAAATAGAAGGTCACGGTGATCGTCGTCGTGAACGGCTCACCCACCCCGAGCGTCACCGGATTGTCCCCCGGCGGGTTACGCGGGATTTTCGCGACATCGCGCTTGAGCGAGGAGATCAGGGGCGCGAGCCCGGCGCGGGCGCTCCCCGAGAGCCCGCTGCCGGGCTGCGTGAGCGCACCGAGCGCCGACTGCGCGTCGCCGGCCACCTTCAGCAGCGCCTGCTGGGCGACGACCGCCTGGCCGACCGTCCCCTGGCCCTTGGCCACCTGCTTTTGCGTTTGTGACTTCAACGGGTGATTGATGATCTTCAGCAACGCATGGTTCTGCCACAGGCAGAAGCCGAACGCGACCGCCAGCGCGGCGGCGCTGAGCATCAGGCGCGTGCGCAGCTCATCGAGATGCTCAACGAGGCTGAGCCGATCCTCGTGGCTGATCGTGCGGATCGCGCTCACCATGGGGCGTCCAAGCTAGCACCGCGGCCGCAGCTCCTCGCCGCCGCCGCACCCGCAGCCCTGCGCAGATCGGCTTTCCAGCGTAGTCGCCCGCAGCCGAGATCCGGGGAACCCCGGCCCAGCGGGCTAAAGGAGGCCGCCTTGCAGGTCGATGACGGCTCCAGAGCAAAAGTGCAATCCGAGAACGACCCCGACATCAGCCAGCACCCCGAGCCGAGCGGCGCCGAGCGCCTCGAGTTCCTACAGGGCGCCGAGGGCAAGGCCGCCCAGGACGCCGGCACGGCCGAGCCGCTGCATTTGTGCTTTCACTGCTGCGGTGAGCTCGTATATCCCCTGGACTGGTCCGAAGACGGCCCCCACCACTGGCGCGTGCTGCTGCGCTGCCCCGAGTGCGAGTC
>JAXDGS010000075.1:0-3439 GCA_034664905.1 Solirubrobacteraceae bacterium
GTGGTGTCCGCGTTCTTCTGCGCGCGATCGCGGAAGGAAAGGCCGACGCGCCGGACCAGATCCTGGCGCGCTGGACGTGGCGCCTCGCGCGCGCCTCGCGCAAAGTGCAGGACCGGCGCGCGAGTGCTGACTTCCCGGAGGCGAAGCGGCTGCTCGGCGCGCTCGCGAACTCCCGCGGTCACCGCCACGAGGAGAATGCCGCCAAGCTGGTCAACTCGGCGCTCGAGTTGTCCGTTCCCATCGGTGCGGCGCTGCTCGCGTCCGCCGAGGGCTACACGCCGCGCGCCACCCAGCTCATCGACGCTGCGCGCGAGCGGCTGGGCACCGTCCACGAGGTCGCCGGCGCTCTGGCCGAGAATCTGCCGCAGCCGAAGCTGACTTCAGGCCGCTCACGAAGACGGAAGCGCCGTAAGCGCAAGAAGGGCGGCGTGCAGGGGCAGGGGCAGCAGCAGCAGCAGCAGCAGCAGCAGCAGCAGCAGCAACAGCAGCAACAGGCATCGGCACCAGAGGGGCAGGAGCAGCAGGTCGAGCCCGCGGCGGCGAGGAAGCCGAAGCCGCGGCCGCGGAAGAAGCCCGCCCCCAAGCCGCCGAATCAGGCATCCGCTGAAACGCCTGCCGCGTAAGCAGGACTAACCAGGATGCTCATCCTCGTCCCGATCGCGTTCGCGGCGGGCGTCATCACCGCGTTCACGCCCTGCATCCTCCCAGTGCTGCCGATCGTGCTCGCCGGCGGCGCCGGAGGGGGAACCGCCCGGCGTCCGTACGCGATCGCCGCCGGTCTCGTCACGACGTTCACGGCCTTCCTGCTCGCCGGTGCGTGGTTGTGGGGACTGCTGGGGATCGGCGCGAAGCACCAGATTCAGATCGGGGCGGCGCTGCTGCTCGTGCTCGCGGTGACGCTGGTCGTGCCGAAGGTGGGCCAACTCGTGGAACGGCCGCTCGCCCGCTTCACGCGGCGGCGTGCCGGTGACCTCGGTGGAGGATTCTTCCTGGGCGCGAGCCTCGGTCTCGTGTTCGTCCCGTGCGGTGGCCCCGTGCTGGCAAGCCTGACGGCCAACGTGGCGACGAGCCGCGTCGGCGGCTGGATCGTGGCAATCGCGATCGCATACGCCGTCGGCGCCGCCTTGCCGTTGTTCGCGATCGCCCGCGGCAGCCAGGGCCTCGCCGCCCGATTTCGACAGCGCGCGCAGGCCATCCGGGTCGCCGGTGGTGTGCTGATGGCTGCCGCTGCCGTCGTCATCTACCAGGGCTGGGCGGAGAACCTCCAGACGAAGGTGCCCGGCTACGCGCACTGGGTGCAGAACGCTATCGAGGGAACCTCCGCCGCGCAGAGCAGGCTGAACCGCCTCAGCGGCAAGACCAAGCCGGCGTTCGTCGCGGGCAGGCAGCAGCTCGCTTCCGAGCTCGGCAAGGTGCCGCTGAAGGACTACGGCGCCGCACCCGACGTCCACGACATCTCTGCCTGGATCAACTCGAGCCCGCTCAGCCTGCCCAGGCTCCGCGGCAGGGTTGTGCTCGTCGACTTCTGGACGTATTCCTGCATCAACTGCCTGCGAACCCTCCCGTACCTGAAGGCGTGGGATGCGCGCTACCGCTCCAAGGGTCTGGTCATCCTCGGTGTGCACACACCGGAGTTCGCATTCGAGCACGACCTCGGCAACGTGCGCGCTGCCGTCAAGCGCCTCGGCGTCCGCTACCCGGTCGCTCTCGACAACGGCTATGGAACCTGGAAGGCGTACTCCAACAACTACTGGCCGGCGGACTACCTCGTCGACCAGGCCGGCCGCGTCCGTGACGTTCATTTCGGCGAAGGGAACTACGCGCAAACCGAACAAGACATCCGACTGCTCCTGGCTGCCGGCAAGGCCGGTCCGCTCCCGCAGGCAGGGCGTGACACCGACCGGACACCGCTCGAGCTGCGGACTCCGGAGTCATATCTCGGCTATCTGCGCATCGGCAACTACACCGGCTCGCCGCTGCGCACCGACCGGGTTGCCACCTATCGCTTCCCGGCGTCGCTGACGCAGGACTCGTATGCGTATGCGGGCAAGTGGAAGGTCGAGGGCGAGCGAATCGTCGCCGCGGACGGAGCACGCCTGCGCCTGCACTTCCAGGCGCGCACCGTTCACCTCGTGCTCACCGGCCAGGGCTCGGTCGCCGTCAAGGTGAACGGCAAGACGTTGCCCACCGTTCGCGTCGACGGGGCCCGGCTCTACACGCTCGTGACGCAGAAGAGCGCCTCGGACGGCGTGCTCGACCTCGGCTTCACACCAGGCCTCGCCGCCTATGCGTTCACGTTCGGCTAGGCCGTAGGACCGGACGCTACAGTCAGAACGTGAGTAGTGCTGCCGTTCTCGTCGTCGACGACGACGGGCCGATTCGCCGGATGCTCGAGCGGACGCTCAGCGCCGAGGGCTACGAGGTCGCAGGCGCAGCGGACGGAGGCGAGGCGCTCGCCGCCGTCGAGCAATCGGTCCCCGACCTGATCATCCTCGACGTCGCGATGCCCGGAGTCGACGGGCTCGCTGTGTGTCGGCGCCTGCGCGCGAAGGGCCTGGCGCTGCCGATTCTCCTGCTGACCGCCCGCGACTCGGTCGGCGATCGGGTCGACGGACTGGACGCCGGCGCTGACGACTATCTGGTCAAGCCGTTCGCTCCCGAGGAGTTGCTCGCCCGCGTCCGGGCTTTGCAACGGCGCGGCCGCGAGCCGAGCGAGATCCTCGCGTACAGCGACGTCGTCTTCGACCTCGGCACCCGCCGCGCGCAGCGCAGCGGTCGCGAGCTCGGCCTGAGCGGGCGGGAAGGCGAGCTGCTGGAGCTGCTGCTGCGGAATCCCGGACGGGTCGTCAGCCGCGAGCTTGCGCTCGAACGCGTCTGGGGCAGCAGGACGGTCGCGAGCTCGAACGCGGTCGATCGCTACGTCTCGTACCTCCGGCGCAAGCTTGGCGAGCCCCAGCTGATCGAGACCGTGCGCGGTGTCGGTTTCGTGCTCGGCCGGTGAAGGGCCGCTCGCTTCAGCTCCGGTCGGTCATTGCCGCGGCACTCGGGATCCTGATCTCCCTCGTCATCGTGGGAGCCGCGACCAGCGTGCTGGTGTCACGTCACCTGCATCGCTCCCTCGACCAGACCTTGCGGCAAAGGGCGGTCCAGATCGCGCAGCTGAACGCCTCGGCGCCGGCGCTGGTGACGACGCCCGGCGCGCTCGACTCGCCCGTCGGGGGAACACAGCTGATCGTGGAGGTCGTCGACGCGCACGACCGTATCGTCTCGCGGTCGCTGTCGCTCGGCGGTCGCGTTCTCCCTACCGCTACGACGGCCAGAAGCGTGATCGGCAGCGGCCGCTCCAGTTACTCGAACGCGCGCCTCGGCAGCGAACGCATACGCGTCTACGCGGCGCCCCTCGCCGAGCTCGCGGGCCCAGCCGCCGGCGGCGCGGTGA
>JAXDGS010000076.1:0-3685 GCA_034664905.1 Solirubrobacteraceae bacterium
GTAGGACAAGCCGTTGTCCTGGACCACCGGAATGTTGGACGCGGCGGCGAGACACGTAACGGCCGACGGGCACGACAGGCCGTCGATTGATGCCTGACCCGTCGGTTCGATTGTCTCGCCCACCAGCCAGGTCGGCGTAGCAGCACTCGCAGAGCTCGCGAGCCCGAGCAGCAGCGTCGCGGTCGCGAGGACGACCAGGAACCGATGGCTCGCTGGACCAGGGTCCTCGTCCGTTTTGCGGAACCGTTGCTGGCTGCTCATCGGGCCGTCACTCCTTTGTCGCTGGAGTGAGACCGAGCCGCGCTGCAGCGGCCCCGGCCTGGCCCCGCGTCTTGGCATCGAGTTTGCGCAGGATCGAGGAGACGTGGTGATCGACGGTCTTGGGACTCACGATCAGCTGGTCGGCGATCTCGGCGTTGCGCAGTCCCGCAGCGAGCAGGGGCAAGACCTCGAGCTCACGGCTGGTCAGCCCCTGGGCGTTCGCGCGGGTGCGTGCGCGCGGTCCACGCGGGATTCCTCGTTCGCCCAACTTGCGGAGGCGGCGAGCAACGACGACTTCTGCGGCTCGTGCGCCCATGGTCCGGAACTCGTCGAGCGCATCGCGAAGCGCACCGGGCTCACCCGAGTCCGCGAGCGCCAGGGCCGACTCATACGCGCACCCAAGCGCCCGCAACACCCGGGCGCCTTCCGCCCACTCGCCGGCGAGCAGGTGGCGATGGTGCTCGAACACTCTTGCGGGTGCCTCGGCCGACAGCGCACCGCGCCGCCGCCAAACGGCCAGCTCGCCCGCGTGGACGCTATCGCCCGTGTGGTCGACGAGGGTAAAAGCCTCGTCGGTCTCCTCGGCGATCGCCTCGGGCCGGCCCTCGAGCCAGGCCGCCTCGGCCCGAGCGTTCGCGACTAGGGCGAGCGCCTCGAGGTTACCGCTGTCCTGCACCAGCTGGCGTGCGTCGTCGAGCAGCGGTCGATACTCCGGGTCACCTCGGCGGGCGCGGACGAGGGCGAGGACGACGAGTGCCTCCACGCGCGGCGCGAGGATCTGATCCCGTGGCGCGGCGAGGATCGCACCGGCGGTCTCGGCCGCCGCGTCCCATTGACCCAGCGCCAGCTCCGCCTCTGCGCGGAGCCCGAGGAGACTCTTGGTCCAGGCCTCGAGCCCACGCTCGCGGCAGTACTCGATGCCGGACTCGATATGAGTCATCGCGTCAGTCCACCGTCTCGCGCACCCGAGGCAGGAGGCGAGGTTGATGAACGCGCGGCCGGCGTCCGTCGGCAGGTCCTCGCGCACCGCGAGCGCGAGGCTTCTCTCGAGCTTCGCTCGGCCGCGCTCCTCGCCGCGCAGCATCTGGTAGATGCCGACGTTATTGAGGGCGTGCACGAGCGGACCGGTGGCTCCGAGTCGCTCGGCCAGGTCGATCGCTCGCTCGCCGACGAGAAGCGACGCCTCGGGATCCTCGTCTCTCGTGGTGCCCGCCAGCATGCTGTACGCGCCGGCCAGCTCGGGCCCGGGTGGCGCCAGCTCCAGCACGCGGACCGCTTCGCGTGCGTCGTCGGTCGCCTCCGGGAGCCGGCCGATGCACGACAACAGCCTCGCCCGGCGCAGCAGGGCATCGCCCTGCCCGATGTGGTCTCCCACACGCCGGTAGGTGTCGATCACCTCGGTCATGGCGTCGGCCGCCTCGCCACGCTGATCGCTGAGATAGGCGTGGTCGGCGAAGCGCTCGAGCAGCGGAGCGCGCTCCTCGCTGGGCAGGTTCGCGGCGAAGCGCAACGCGCGCGCGTACTGGTTCTGTGCCTCGCGTGGCGCCCCAAGCGACGCCGCGTGCTCCCCCGCCGCAGGAGCGTAGCGAAGCACCGCCGGGCCGTCCCCGGAAGCCTCGGCGTGATGGGCCAGCCGCGCCAGATCCGGTGCTCCGAGCTCGGGCCGGCTGAGCGCCGCCAGGGCGCGACGGTGCAACGAGACCGCACGCTGGGGAGAGAGGGCGTTCTCGACCGCGAGCCGCGCCAGCTCATGCCGGAACACGACGCCGTCGGCCTCGGCGCGCAGGACGCCGGAGCGCAGGCACTCGTCGAGCGCTTCCAGGCCCTCACCGGTCATGGCCTCGAGCAGCCAGACCTCGGCGCGCTGCGGGACCACCGCGACGGCGTCAAGAAGATCTCGCGCCGCGGAACTCAGCCGGGCGACGCGCGCCAGCACCGCATCGCGCACCGTCGCCGGGACAACATCGCTTTCCGCGGCGAGTGTCTCGGTCACGAAGAACGGGTTCCCCGCCGTCCGCGCGTAGAGAGCGTCAGCATCGAGCGCGGACCGCTCGGCCATCGTGCCGACAGCCGAGCGCGACAGTCTCGACAACTCGAGCCGCGCGGCGACGCTGTGGCCGGGTAGCTCACCGAGGACGAGTCGGAGCGGGTGGTCACGATGCAGGCAGTCGTCGCGAAAACTCAGGGCGAGGAGGGTCGCAACGGACTCGATCCGACGGACCATCAGCCGGACGACATCAAGCGTGGCCTCGTCGGCGTAGTGCAGGTCCTCGAGGACCAGGACGCTCGGCGCGCGGCCCCCCCACTCAGCAAGCAGCGCCCCCGCGACCTCGTGCGGCCGCGCGTCCCCCTCCACCAGCATCGCGAGCTCGCCGCCGACCTCCGCCGCCGGCTCGAGCAGCGGACCGAGCGGACGGGGGGTGAACAGCGGGTCGCATGTCCCCCACACAACCGAGAACCGCCGTGGAAGCGAGGCGCGGAACTGCCGCAGCAGCGCGGTCTTGCCGATGCCCGCCTCTCCGGAGATGAGGACGACATGCCCGCGCTGAAGCTCCATTGTGTCTTTGCTGCACTCGTGCAGCCAAGACAGCGCGCTCGCCCGTTCGAGCAGCCCCGTCGCGTCGGCTGGGTCGGGTCGCGCGGCCGTGTCCACGGCGAGATGATCGCGCCGATTCGCCACTGTGGCAACCGCGGCGTGTGGCAGCGGGTCTGTCATGTCGGCCAGCCTACGACCGACGCTCTGGGCGCGCATGGGGAGAGTTCCCCATCTTTCGCCGCAACGACGCGGCCACGCTCAGCCAGCCAGTCAGGTCGGGCCGCCACTGCCAGGCCGCCGCAACATAGGGGACCGACCGTTGCAACATAGGGAGTCCTCCCGATGAGCGCGGCGGGGTGCGCCCGTAGGTTCGCGGCATGCAAAGACCAACCGATCAGGAGGCCTGACATGCCGCGATACATGGTGCAGCGCACCTTCCCCGACGGACTCGAGATCCCGGTGGCCAACGGCGGAGCGGACATTTGCCGGACGGTCGTCGAGCGCAACGCCGAGGAGGCCGTCACCTGGCTGCACTCCTATGTGAGCGATGACAAGCGCACGACGTTCTGCGTCTACGACGCACCGACCCCAGAAGCCGTCCGCAAGACCGCAGCGCGTAACGAACTGCCGGTCGATCAGATCACCGAGGTGCGGGTGCTCGACCCGTACTTCTACGCGTAACCCAACCACAAGACCAACGGAGAACCTCGACCCGCCCGCGACGGCCCCCGCCGGAAGCTCGCAGACGATCCTCAACGCGGCTCCACCGTCCGCCGAAAAAGCCTGGGCACAATGCTCATTCGCCGGATCCGCGGAAGCTCCAGCGCTTCTGGGCCGAGCGCTTGTAATGATGGATCAACCGTCGAGTCCAACAGCGTCGAGCTCGCC
>JAXDGS010000077.1:0-3341 GCA_034664905.1 Solirubrobacteraceae bacterium
CGCCGCCACCGCCGCCACCGCCCGGAGTGGCGGCCGCTAGCCGAACGGGCCCGAGGGGATCGGGCTCGTGGGCGCGGTGCCGGTGGGCGGCTGGGTGAAGACGCCCATTCCCTGCTTGCGTAGGCTGGCGACCGTGGTCCACGGCGCCATCGTGCCGCCGCCGCTACTGAGCGTGATAGTCCCGATCGGCTCGCCTCCGAGGGTCGCCCAGAGGACGGTGCCGTTCGGAAGATGGACGTTCTTGACGCTGGCCCGGATGACCGTGAAGCCGCCGCAGGCTGTCAGCTGGGATTGGTCTCCGATGCCCTGCCCGTTCGGGGTCTGACCGGCGATCG
Organism: Solirubrobacteraceae bacterium; assembly: GCA_034664905.1. Lineage (GTDB taxonomy): Bacteria > Actinomycetota > Thermoleophilia > Solirubrobacterales > Solirubrobacteraceae > Palsa-744. The sequence continues at coordinate 336 of JAXDGS010000077.1, forward strand.
CCGGCCCGCTCAACGGCGCGTTGGTCGAGCTCGGGGCGTGCTGGCATGACTGCTGGGCCGGCGTGAGCGGCGGTGGCTGTGGCGAGATGGTCAGGCTGAACGCCTGCGTCGCGGTCTGACCGTTGGCATCGGTCACCTCGACCGTGAACGTGAAGTCGCCGGTTGCCGTCGGCGTGCCGTAGATCTGCCCGTTCGAGAACACCGTCAGGCCCGGGGGAAGCGCTCCGCCAACGAGCGACCAGGAGAACGGCGGTGTGGTCTGGCCGAGAACGCTCAGGCTCGTGAACCAGAAGTTCTTGACGAACTGGTCTCCCGTGAAGCCGAGCTGGCAGACGCCGCTGGTGCACGTGAGGCCGGTGGTGTCGACGCTCAGCGGTGTCGGACCATTCACTGACGTGCCGGTACCGGTGAGATTGACGGTCTGCGTGCTGTTGAAGTTGTTGTCGAGCACCGTTAGCGTCGCTGTCCGCGTTCCGGTCGCGGTCGGATTGAAGACGATCGCGATCGTGCACGACGCACCCGCGGCGACGGGAACGCCGACGCATTGGTCATTGGTTCGGTTGAAGTCCAGTTGGTTGGCTCCCAAGATCGACACGCTGTTGATGAACAGCGAGGCTGTGCCGGTGTTGGTCAACGTGACCGTCTGTGCAGTGCTGGTCGACCCGACGGCCTGTGCCCCGTAGGTGACGGGCGACGGGCTCAGCGACACGGACGGCGCAGCCGCGGGTGGGGGCGGTGGCGCGACGCCTCCGCCGGTCCCCCCGCCGCCATGCGACGCCAACGCCTGACCGGCGCCGCCGGCGAGAAAAACGGCTGACGCGACGAGCGTCGCCGCAATACGAGCGTGAAACATGCCTACCCCCTTAACTCTGAGCTGGACGCGCCGAGGCCCGACGCGTGACCGAATATGGCCTGCGGCACGTCTCGATCGCAATTGGACCATGGTCGTAGGACCGTTCCGGGTGCGGAGGCGCAGTGGCGACCGGTGTCGTACGACCATCGTCTCATTGAGGCGGAACGAGAAGTGGCCCAAACTGTCAGTTTCGTGAATCTCGACCTTGACCCGAGCGCTGACGCACACGCTTCGCCTCACGAACGCGCAAGCTGCGGGCGAACCACCGTGCTGGTCGTGGACGATCACCCCGGCTATCGCCGCGCATTGGAGTCGCTGCTCCGAGGCAGCGCTGAGCTCGTGCTTGTCGGCTCGGCCTGCAACGGCGAAGAGGCAGTTCGCCTGGCGGCGGAACTCCGGCCGCACGTGATCGTGATGGACCTTGCGATGGCCGGCCTGAATGGCGTCGAGGCCACGCTCCGCATCCGGGCGCAGCTGCGGCCGCCTACGGTCGTCGCGCTATCCGGTTCGCGAGAGCTGATGCGAGATGCAGTGGCCGCCGGGGCCGCTTTCACGATGCTCAAGGACGAGGACCCGCAGCGCCTGCTCGAGGTGATTCAGGCAGCATCGGCAGCGTAACGCGCTGGCCGACGTCTCGCGTTGGGAATGTTCTGGCTTCGGCCGGCGTCACGTTCTCGTAGCGCCGGACCAACCAGATCGATTCTTGTGAGGGACAGCATCGCCAACGACACGGGCTCGCAGCGTTCAGGCAACGGGGGCGTCGAGAGGTCCTCCGAGCACCAGCGGGATCCATCTCTCGCTCGGCTGTTCGCGCGCTTCGCGCTGACCGGTCTGGCGGCGATGGTGATCATCGGCGCGGTCGCATTCGTGATCTTGCGCCACTCCGCGACGACCGGCGCAGTCCGTCAGGCGAAGGAACTGACCCAGCTTGCGGGCCGCGGGATCGCCGAGCCGCTGATCACCCCCGGCGTCTTGCGCGGATCTGCTCCTGACCTGGCCCGGCTGGACCGAGCCGTACGCGCGAGAATTCTCAGCGGCACACCGATCGTCCGGGTCAAGATCTGGGACGCGCGGGGGAGGGTCATCTACTCGGATGCGCCGCATTTGATCGGCTCTGTGTTCTCACTTGGCAAGGGGGAGTTATCCACGCTGCGGGACGGCGGTACCGAGGCTGATGCCAGCGACCTGACCCGGCCGGAGAATCGGACGGAGCAACGGTTCCAACGGCTCGTTGAGGTTTACGTGGGCATCCGAGGCCCGGGCGGTGCCCGCTTGCTCTACGAGGACTACGAGCGTTCAAGCACGATTTCGGCGAGCAGCCGCCGCCAATGGGTGGGTCTTCTCCCTGCTCTCCTGGGCGCGCTGTTGGTGCTGTACCTGATCCAGGTGCCGCTGGCGTACTCGCTGGCCCGGCGGCTACGGGCCAAGCAACGTGAACGCGAGGAGCTCTTGCGCCGCGCGATCGACGCCTCCGATCTCGAGCGGCGGCGCGTCGCGGCGGACCTCCACGACGGCGCTGTCCAGCGGCTCGCCGGGGTCTCGCTCTCGCTCTCAGCGCTGGCTGGAGGGAACGGTGGCAGTGACGGTGAGGGAATGCGTCAGGCGGTGGCCGGCGCGGCAGCCGAGACCCGCGAGACGATCCGTGAGCTTCGGACGCTGCTGGTCGACATCTACCCGCCGACGCTTCAGCGGTCAGGCTTGCTCGCCGCTTTGAGTGATCTGGTTGCGCCGCTGAAGGCTGCGGGCATCGCCGTCACGCTGCGGATGCCTGAGTCCATCGAGCTTCCCGATCACATTGAGGCACTCTTCTACCGGGTTGCCCAGGAGGCGATCCGCAACACTCGTATGCACAGCAAAGCGACTAGGGTCGAGGTCTGTGTTGAGGCAGAACCAAACAAAGCTGTGCTGTCGGTCATCGACGACGGCCTCGGATTCTTGCGCGTGACGGCTGATGAGCGTGAGCAAGACCGTCACTTCGGGCTGAGACTGATGCGCGATCTGGTCGATCACGCAGGAGGCGAACTTGATATCGCCTCGTCGCCGGGAAACGGAGCGTCCGTGCGGCTCGAGGTTCCGCTGCGATGATCACTGTGCTCGTAGCTGACGACCATCCGCTGGTGCGCCAAGCGTTGACGCAGCTGCTCGGTGCGGCT
>JAXDGS010000078.1:0-9347 GCA_034664905.1 Solirubrobacteraceae bacterium
CGATCACCACCAGGCTGGGCAGCGAGGCGAAGCTCGGATCGAAGTCCGCGTCGTGCGGGGAGGTGTCGGCCTGGCGCTCCCACTGCGCGTAGCGCCGCCCGAGCACCTCGGCCATCGAGGCGAAGTCGTCCGAGCCCTCGACGGTCCGGATCGTGAAGCGCCGGTACTCGGACTTCTTGGGCGTCCCGCCCTCGAACACGACCATCGACGCGACCGTGTGGGTGCCGCCGAGGTTGGAGAAGTCAAAGCACTCGATCCGCACCGGCGGGACATCCAGCCCGAGGAGTTGCTGCAGGCCGTCGAGCGCCTCGACGCGACCCTGGCGGCGGTGCTCCGAGCGCAGGCGCTCCTGATCGAGCGACAGGCGCGCGTTGCGCTCGGCGAGCTCGAGGATGCGCCGCTTCTCGCCGCGCTCGGCCGCGCGTAGCTCCACCGGGCCCTGCCGGCGGCTCGCGAGCGCCTCGCCGAGGACGGCGTGGCCGCCGAGCTCGCGCTGGACGACCAGCAGCGCGGGGATCGACGCGTGCGTGCCGTAGTACTGGAGCATGAACTCCTCACCCACCTCCGCCGCGCCGCGTTCGGTCTCGTTGGAGAGGTAGAAGGACTGGCGATCGGAGAGCACCCCGTCGCGCACCTGGAAGACCTGCGCATTCGCGTCGCGACCGTCGAGCGCTACCGCGACCGCGTCGAAGGTGCCCACCGACTCGTTCGCCACGCGCCGGCGCTCGAGCAGCGAGCGCACCGCGCGCAGCCGGTTGCGCTCGAGGGTCGCCTGCTCGAACTCCTCTGCGGCGGCGGCCGCGCGCATGCGCTGCTCGAGATCGCGCTCGATCGCGGAGAAGCGGCCCGAGAGAAAGTCGATGACGCCGTCGATGCTCTCGCGGTACTGCTCCCGGGAGACGTATCCGACGCACGGCGCCTCGCAGCGCTTGATGTAGTAGTCCAAGCACGGACTGCCGCTGCGCCTGCCCGGCTCGGGGCCGGTGCACGAACGGAACATGAACACCTTCGCCAGCACCTTGAGCGTCGCGCGCACCCGCTTCGCGTTCGAGTACGGACCGAAGTACACGCGACCCGAGCGGTGACGCTCGCGCGTGAAGTACACACGCGGAAAGTCCTCATCGAGCGAGATAGCGATGAATGGGTAGGACTTGTCGTCGCGCAGACGGATGTTGAAGCGCGGCCGGTACTGCTTGATGAAGGCCTGCTCGGCCAGCAGCGCCTCCGCCTCGGAGGCGACCACCACGCACTCGATCCGCTCGACGCTCGCCATCAACTCGGCGTGCCCCGGGCTGCTCGGCACATGCGCTTTCGAGAAGTGCGACGCGACGCGCTTGCGGATCGACTTGGCCTTGCCGACGTACACCACCCTGCCGCGGCCGTCGCGAAACAGGTACACGCCCGGCTGGTCGGGGAGCTGGCGTCGCTGCTCAGCGAGCGTCGCGCTCTCGCGGTCCTCTTGTGCTGGAGCCTCGGCGGTCGACATCTGCTCCAGCGTACGGGGATTCCGGGCCGATCCGGGCCACGCGGCGGTGCTACTCGTACTGCAGCGCCTCGAGCACGTTCAGGCGCGCGGCGCGGCGTGCAGGGATGATCGCCGCGACCACGCCGGCGAGGATCGAGACGATCACGAACGAGACCAGCGTTCCGATCGGCAGCGTGAACGCAGCGTATTTGATCGCAATGCCCGTGAGGAGCGCCAGCACGATGCCCAGCGGGATACCGAAGGCGGCGCCGAGCAGCGCCGTGATGACGCTCTCGTAGCGAACCATGCGCCGCACCTGGCGCCGGGTCATACCGAGCGCGCGGAGCATGCCGATCTCTCGCGTTCGTTCGAATACGGTGAGCACGAGCGTGTTCACGATCCCCAGCAGACTCACGACGATCGAGAGCGACAGGAGCACGTAGAGCAGGTTGAGCAACAGATTCAGCCCTTGAAGCTGGTTTTCCTTGAACTGCGCCTTGGTCTGGACCTTGGCGTCGGGAAAGGCAGCGAGGGCCGCCTGCAGGCGCCGTGTGTTCGCCGCCGTCACGCCGCCGCGCATGTTGATGAACGTGAACACGTTCTTCGGGTTTGCATACAGCTGATCGAAGCGCGTTCTCGACAGCGTGACCTCACCGTAGGGAGAGGTGCCTCTAGGCGGCGCGGTGATGCCGCGTACCCTCACGCGCAGGAGCGCTCCCGTCGGGGTCTCGAGCGCCAGCGTTGAGCCGATGCGCAGGTGGTGTTCGCTCGCATAGTCCTTGGGCACGAACGCCCCGTCGCTGCCCAGCTCTCCGGGCGTCTGCGGCCCCCCGGCCTGCCATTTGATCGCTATCAGCCTGCTGATCGCTGGATCCACTCCGCTGACCATGACCCGTGAGCCAAACGCTCGCCCGTCACCTGCACGCACGCCCGAGATCTCCGCGACCCCCGGGACCTTGCCGAGCGCGCTTGCGGAGGCGATGCCGATCGGGCTGAAGTTGTCGCTGGCGGTTAGCGCGTAGTTCGCGATGAATGTCTCGTTGACGGAGCTTTCAAAGCGGGTCCGCAGGCCTGCGGCGAGCACGCCGACGAACGTGACGAGTGCGAGGCCGATCATCAACGCGGCCGCCGTCGAGGCTGTGCGCACGGGGTTGCGTATCGAGTTGCCGCGCGCCAACGACCCCGATGCGCCTGCCGCCCGCGCGAGCGGCCAGCCGAGCACGAGCGCCAGGCGCGGAATGACCCGTGGAGCGAGCATCGCCACGCCGAGGAACATTGCGAGGGCGCCTCCCCCGATCGCAATCAGCCGCGCTCCGGTGGAGGCGTCGCTCAACAGCAAGCCCAGCAGCATCAGCGCGAGCGCGCAGGCAAGCGTGACGAGCGCCGGATAAGCCCCGAGCCGCGATAGCCGCGTGGGCGCGAGCACTGCGCCCTCGCGGACCGCCGCGATTGGGGGCACGCGGGTGGAGCGCATCGCGGGTCGCAGCGCAGCGACGAGCGTGATCAGCACGCCGACCAGCAGCGAGACGAGCACCGTACGCGTCGCGAAGACGGTGCTCGTGTGCGGCAGATCGATGCCGAACGACACGAGCAGGGAGTTCAAGGCCTTGGCGAGGAGAAGCCCGAGAAACAAGCCGACCACCGAGGCGAGGACGGCGATGACCAGCGCCTCCGTCAGCACCGAGAGCAGCACCTGCCTTCGGGTTGCACCGAGCGTGCGCAGCGTGGCAAGCTCGCGCGTGCGCTGCGTGATCGTGATCGACAGGGTGTTCGCGATGACGAAGCTCCCGACGAACAGCGCGATGCCGCCGAATGCCAGCAGGAACTCCTTGAAGATGTCCAGGAACGCGTTGGTGTCGCTCGTCTGCTTCTGCGCTTGGGCCTGCGCCGTGCGGACCTGGGCGCTGGCCGGCAGCAGGGGCGCGATCTCGCGGACCAACGCCCGCGGGCTTACACCATGCGCCGCCGCCACCTGGATGCTGTCATAACGTCCGCGCTTGTTGAAGATCTGCTGCGCTGCGCTGGTCGTGAACACGGCCATCGTCGCGCCGCCCAGCGATGAGACGCCGCCGAACCTGACGGTTCCCGCGATCGTGAAGTACTGCACGGGTCCGCGCGCGATCACGCCGATCCTCTGCCCGACCGAGAAGCCGTCTTTGCTCGCCGTCGCGGCGTCGATATCGACCTGCTCCGGGCGCTCTGGCCAGTTGCCGCCCGCAAGCGAGAGCGGGTTGAAGCGTTGAGCGCCGGGCTGATAGCTGAAGGCAAGGGCGGGCGCGCCTCCCCTCGCGATCACCTTGCCGTCATGTCCGATGAGCTGCGCGTTGTCGGCGATGGCGCCCGACGCCTGCGCAACGCCGGGCAGCGCTCTCACCTTAGCGAGCAGCGACGCTGGGAGCGAGGGCGGCGTCGAACGTTCGTTGCCGCCGTGTTCTTCGCCGATCGCGCTCTTGCCGGTGATGACCGCGTCGGTGTTCTCATAGACGCGCGTGAACACGGTCGTGAAGGCCGCCTTGATGGTGTCGGTGAGAACGTAGGTGCCGCTCACCATCGACACTCCCAGGACGATCGCGATGGCTGTCAGCACCGCGCGCAGCTTGCGCGCCATCAAGCCCTTGAGCGCGACTCCGATCACCTCGTCATCCCTCCCTCTAGACCAGTGTGCTCATCACCTCGAGCACCTCCGCCGCGCTCGCGTCGGTGAGCTCGTTGACGATCAGCCCGTCCGCGATAAACAGGATCCGGTCGGCGATCGACGCCCCGCGGGGGTCGTGGGTCACGATCACGATCGTCTGACCGTAGGTCCTGGCCGCCGTGCGCAGCAGCTCAAGGATGTCGGCGCTCGTCTTCGAGTCGAGATTGCCGGTGGGCTCGTCGGCGAAGACGATCGTCGGTCGCGTGATGAGCGCCCGTGCGATCGCGACCCGCTGCTGCTCACCGCCGGAGAGCTCCGCAGGGCGGTGCGCACGCCGCCGCTCCAGGCCGGTTCGCGACAGCAGCTCCTCGGACCAGCTCCTGTCGGGTTGCTTGCCCGCGATCGCCAGCGGCAGCAGGATGTTGTCCTCGGCGCTCAGCATCGGGAGCAGGTTGAAGAACTGGAACACGAACCCGATGTGCTCGCGTCGAAGCCTCGTGAGCGTCGCGTCATCCATGTCTGTGATCTCGATGCCCGCTAGCTGCACGCTCCCACCGCTCGGCTTGTCGAGTCCCGCGAGTATGTGCATGAGCGTCGACTTGCCCGAGCCCGACGGCCCCATCACTGCGACGAGCTCGCTGCTGCGCACCGCGAGCGACACTCCGCGCAGCGCGTTCACGGCCGCGGCGTCCTCGCCGAATCGGCGCGTCACCTCGCGAGCGGCGACGACGCTCGCGCTTGCCTCGAGCGCGCTCAGGTGAGAGGCCATGCCGTGCGCGCCCTCATCCCTATCAGTAGCTGCGCGAGTGGCGAAAGACCTCCATCAGCGCGTACACGACGAGGATCACCAGCACGAACCAAGCGAGCTCGCCGCTGCCCGTTTCCCACATCCGCGCGCGCGCCGCGAGCGCAAAGACCGCAAGCGCGATGCCGCCATAGAGCAGCGCGCGGTGGCGCTCGCCGAGGGCGAGGAGCGACATGCGCCGTTCGCGGTATGCGCGCATGGCGATGTAGGCGATGCCGATGCCGAACGCGACCCACAGCGCAGATTCGAAGCCCCGCGCGGCGTTGCCGCCTCCGGGCAGCAGATACACAGCGCCAGCGATCACGAGCACGATCGCGACGTTTCGCAGCGTCTTGGCGTTCTCCATTCGGCTGCAAGTGTACGTCAGCGCATGCTCCTCTCCAGCGAGCGCCCGAACCGCGGCTCGGCGGGCGAGTCGCCGTGACGCAGGCTCAGTCGACCAGCGCCTCCAACGCTGCGTAGGCGTCCTCGACTGCGCGCCTGGCGGCGGTGTGTCGGGCTTCGGACTTGGCCGTCTCATAGCGGCTGGCCCATGCCGCCGGCTCCGACAGCTCCGCTTCCAGCGCGCGCATCGCGGCCTCCGCCTGCTCCACGGCCTGCTCGGCGCTCTGCTGCGCGCTCAGCCGGTTCTTGGACGGCGCCGCCGGCTTGCGCCGCGCGGCGCGCGCCGTCTTCGCCTGCGCCGGCTGCTGGCGCTCAGCGGCGCCCGCGCCTGGATCGCCGTCCAGGACGCTCCCCCCGCTCGCCCGTCGGTGTGGCGCGCCGGGGGCCTCGGCCTCCGAGAAGCGTTGCGCGCGGCGCTCCTCGCGCACGCGCACGTACTCGGGCCAGCCGCCGAGGTAGCTGCTCAGCGAGCGTTCCTCGACGGCGATCGTGCGCGTACCGACGGCATCGAGCAGCGCACGGTCGTGGGAGACGAGCACGACGGCGCCCTCGAACGCGCGCAGCGCGTCCTCGAGTGCCTCACGGCTCTCGATGTCGAGGTGGTTGGTGGGCTCATCCAGGATCAGCACGTTCGGCGGACGCGCGGCGCCGACGAGCACCGCGAGCGACAGCCGCCGGCGCTCGCCGCCGGAGATCCCGCTCAGCGGCTTCTCCGCCTCCTCGCCCGAGAACAGGAAGCGGCCGAGCAGCGCGCGCGCCCTGCCCGGGCTCAGGCCGGTCGCGCGCTGGGCCGCGTCGAGCACGCTCTGCTCCGCATGGCCGCCCGCGCCGAGCTCCTCGGCGTGCTGGGAGAGGTAGCCGACCTTCACGTTGTGCCCGACGCTGAGCCTGCCGCCCGCCAGCGGACGGCGTCCGTCGAGCGCCTCGATCAGCGTCGTCTTGCCGCTGCCGTTCGGTCCGACGAGCGCCACGTGCTCGCCGCGCTCGAGCCACAGTTCGGAGTGCTCGAGCAGCGTCAGCGGCTCGCTCCCGTCCTCGCCGCCGACCTCGACGCGGCCGTCGAGCAGCTCGAAGATCACCCGCCCCGAGCGCTCGGGCTCCGAGAAGGTGAACTCGAGCGACCTCTGATCGCGCGGGTCTCGCTCGATCGGCGCGATCTTCGCGAGCCGCTTCACGCGTGACTGCGCCTGGCGCGCCTTGGTCGCCTTGTAGCGAAACCGCTCGATGAACCGCTCCACGCGCTCCATCTCCGCGCGCTGTGCGTCGATCGCCCGCCCGAGCGCGAGCTCGCGCGCCGCCTGCTCGCGCCGCCATTGGTGCCATGGACCCGAGAAGTAGCGTGAGCGGCCGGCCTCCAACTCGAGCACCGCGGTGCCCACGGCCTCCAGGAACCAGCGATCGTGTGCGACCAGCACGACCGCCGCGTCGAGGTCGATCAGGGTCTGCTCGAGCCACTCCAGCGACTCGATGTCGAGATGGTTGGTCGGCTCGTCGAGCAGCAGCACGTCAGCGTGCGTGGCGAGCGAGCGCGCGAGCGACGCGCGCGTCAGCTGCCCGCCGGAGAACGTGTCGAGCGCGCGGTCGAGGTCGGCGTCCGCGAACCCGAGACCGTGCGCCATCGCGCTCGCGCGGTCGCGCCAGAGGTAGCCGCCGCGCGCCTCCAGCGCCGCCTGCGCCTGCGCATAGCGCGACAGCGTCGCGTCCGCAGCGCTTCCCGTGGCCATCTGCGTCTCGAGCTCGCGCAGCTGCGCCTCCAGCTGAAGCTCCTCGCGGCAGCCGGAGAGCAGGTACGCGCGCAGTGCGATCCGCCGCTCGCGCGGCGGGCGCTGGTCGTGCAGCGCGATGCGCACCCCCCTCGCGACGCTCAGCTCGCCGCGGTCGATCGAGCTCTCGCCGGCGAGCATCCGCAGGAGCGTCGTCTTGCCCGCGCCGTTGCGCCCGGCGATCGTCATCCGTTCGCGCCGCTCGAGCTTGAACGAGACGCCGCGCAGCAGCGGCTTTCCGGCGATGTCCTTGTGCAGGTCTGAGGCGATCAACAGAGCCATCGGCAGCTGATGGTAGGGCCAGCAAGCGAGCGGTCGGGTAGGATCAGCGCGGATATGCGCCTCCGCCTGCTGACACGGCTTTTGGCATTCGCGCTGCTCGTATCGATGGTGCTCGCACCGGCGGCCGGCGCCTACAACGACGGACGCGGGTTCTACGGGCCCACCGACGACAAGGTCGTCACCAACGCCGGTTTCATCCTGATCATCTTCTTCCCGACGTTCGTGTTCGTGATGAGCATGATCCAGCGCGCGCTGGACAAGCGAAAGGAAGCGCGCAAAGCCGCGCACAAGGCGCTGATGGGCAACACCCACTGGCGCGGCGGCTGGTAGCGCGAAGGGCCGCATTCGGTGTCGCACCCTCCCAGCAGCGGCGAGGGCGTGCGCGAGGAGCAGCGTCAGGACGCGGAGCCGGTCCGCTACGAGCGCCTTGGCGCCGCCGCGGTGATCACGATCGACCGCCAGCACCGTCGCAATGCGGTCGACGGAGCGACGGCCGCCGCGCTGCACGACGCGTACCTGCGCTTCGAGGCCGACGAGCAGGCACGGGTGCTCGTGCTGACAGGCGCCGGCGGCGTGTCCTTCTGTGCCGGCGCGGACCTGAAGGCGACGGACACCTTCGTGGATCGCCTGATGAACGCCGAGGGACCGATGGGCTTCACGCGCCTGACCCCCTCCAAGCCCACGATCGCAGCGATCTCGGGCTTCGCGCTCGCGGGCGGGCTCGAGCTCGCGCTGTGGTGCGATCTGCGCATCGCGACCCGCGAGTCGACGCTGGGCTATCCCGAGCGCCGCTGGGGCGTGCCGCTGATCGACGGCGGCACCCAGCGGTTGCCGCGAATCGTCGGGCTCGGCCGCGCGCTCGATCTGATCCTCACCGGGCGCATGCTCGGCGCCGAGGAGGCGCTCGCGATGGGGCTGCTCACGGAGGTCGTGCCTGCGGGCGCGCACCTCGAGCGTGCGCTTGCGCTCGCCGAGGGTCTCGCGCGCTTTCCGCAGCGCACGATGCTCGCCGATCGCCGCGCAGCGATCGAGGGCCTCGGGATGCCGCTCGCCGACGCTCTCGCGCTCGAGGCGCACGCGGGTCCGGAGGTGTTCGAAGATGGCGCGCGCGGTGCCGCGCGCTTCGCCGCCGGCGAGGGCCGCGGCGGTGCGGGAGCAGGGGCCTAGAGGCGCGCTGCGCGACGAGCGCCGGCGCGCGCCCGCGTGCTGCGGGGCGGCGTAGCGCGCGCCTTTCAAGGTAGGCTCTTTCGCGCGATGGCCTACTTCGTGACAGGAGCGACCGGCTTCATCGGACGCCGTCTGCTCGAGCGTATCCTCGCCAACCGCCAGGGCAAGGTCTACGTGCTGGTGCGCGAGGGCTCCGCGGGGCGCCTGCAGGAGCTGATCGAGCACTGGAGCATCGCCGCGGGACCGTCCACGGCCGGCCGCGTGCAGCCCGTCCTCGGCGACCTGCGCCGGCCGCTGCTGGGGATCGAGGAGGAGCAGGTGGCGGAGCTGCACGGCAAGATCACGCACTTCTTCCACCTCGCCGCGGTCTATGACATGACCGCGCCCGCCGAGCGCAACACGTCGGTCAACGTCGGCGGCACGACGCATGCAGTGGAACTCGCGCGCGCAGTCGAGGCCAAGCACCTGCACCACGTCTCGTCGATCGCTGTCGCCGGCCAGTACAAGGGCCTCTTCGAAGAGGACATGTTCGACGAGGGCCAGCGGCTTCCCTCGCCGTATCACCTGACGAAGTTCGAGTCCGAGCGGATCGTGCGCGAGCAGCCGTACGTGCCGTGGCGCGTGTATCGGCCGGGGATCGTCGTCGGCGACTCGAAGACCGGCGAGATGGACAAGATCGACGGGCCCTACTACTTCTTCAAGGCGATCCAGCGCATGCGCGGGCTGCTGCCCGAGTGGGTGCCGCTGGTGGGCCTCGATCTCGGCCACACGAACAACGTCCCCGTCGACTGGGTGGCGGCTGCGCTCGAGCACATCGCGCACGAGCCGGGCCTGGACGAGCGCGCA
>JAXDGS010000079.1:0-13487 GCA_034664905.1 Solirubrobacteraceae bacterium
CGCCCGTCACGTCCGCCAAGCGGTGGTGGCGCAGCTCGCGCGGGGGTGTCCCGTGCAGGACCCAGTCGCCGTGCTCACGGCGACTCAGCGAGCCGGCGCGCGTGAGCTCTCCGAGCGCTGTCGTGACAGACGGTCGATGGGCGCCGACCAGGTCGGCGAGCCGCTGGTGAGAGAGCGGAAGGGGAACGACGATGCCGTCCGCGTGTACTCGTCCCCATCGCTCGGCGAGATGCCACAACGTGAGCATCAGGCGATCGTCGACGCGCTGATGATATGAGATCGCCAGCGAGACACCGAGCGCATGTGCTCGCCGCGTTCCGCGATTGAACAGCTCCACGCCGAGCTGCGGCCACGGCGCGATACGGGTGACAAGCCGCTGATCGAGGACGGCCATGCCGGTGGGCTCGAGCACCGTCCAGCCGATCTCCGCGTGGACGTGTGACCCCTCCCCGTCCCACGACCAGGGCCGCATCACGTCGCCGTGGCCCAGCAGCTCAACGCACTTGCGCCCAAGCACCTCGACGTCCCTGGTGAGCAGGCCGTCGACAATCAAAAAACCGCGGTGGTGAGCGCCGGGCTGCACCGAAGCAGCCGCGTCCCAATCGCCCGGCCACACACGCAACAGCTGCGCACGCGCCTCGTGACGGGCGCGGTCCAGCTCTCGCGACTCAATCAAATCCGCGAGGTCCGGGTCGGCCTCGATGATGGAGATGCTCGCCGAGCCGTCACTCATCGCAGCTTTGTACCACTGTACGTATAAAGACGTTCGCATGCCGACATCAACGGCCGTGGCGGACCTCGCCGCGCAGTACGGTCGCCTGACCTTACAAATCTGATCCGCCGAAGCGCTCAGGCTGGTTCCAAGCGTCGCGCCGATCAATCTGAACCGGAGGTCCCTCAATGGGCCTAGTCGAGATCATCATCGTGCTGTTGGTACTCGCCGCGATCTTCGGCGGCATAGCGATCAGCCCACTGCTCTGGCTCCTGCTGATCGTCGTGTTGGTCATCCTGCTCACCAGTGGTGGATTCGGCTATCGGCGGGGCGGGCGTCTCTGAAGCCCCTCACTTGGGATGCATCGCGCGTGAGGGGTGCACCGAGTGGGCGGCTTCAGAAGAGCGGGGACCTGGCTCGGCCCCCCGCGCCGTGACCCGCCAACCTCCGCGGGCCACGGCGCGGGCGTCGCCTTCGTGGGCTAGCTCAACCCGTTTGCGTGCAGGAACTGCTGCGCGACGGTTTCGGCCGACTGCTTGTCGATGCTGACAGCGGCGTTCATCTGCTGGATCGCCTTGATCGTGAGTAGCGCGCTGACCTTGTTGAGCGTTTCCGCGAACGCCGGCCCCTCGGCCGCGAGCACGCTCTTCTTGACCACCGGCGCGACGTTCTGGTAGCCGAAGACGTGCTTCGGGTCGGTGAGCAGCTTGAATTTGCCGCTCAGCAGCTGGCCGTCTGTGCTGAACACGTTCTGCACGTTGACCTGGCCGCTTTCGAGCGCGCGGTAGGACAGTTCGATCGCGATCGGCACGAACGTCGGGTTGACGCCGTATTCGGCTTTGATGCCGGGCAGGCCCTCGGTGCGGGTGGCGAATTCAGGCGGGCCGCCGAGCTTCACGCTGCGGCCGAGCGGACGCAGGTCGGCGATACTCGCGAGTTTGTGCGAGCTCGCGTACGCGGGCAGCGTCGCGAGCACGTTGCTGTCGTAGAACGGCGTCAGGTCGAGCAGCGTGAGGCCCTGCTTTTCGACGAACGCCTTCGCTTCTGCCGCCGCTGCGCTCTGGCTCGCCGGGTTCTTGGTCTTGGCCGCCACCGCCGAGAGCAGCACGCCCGTGTACTCCGGGTACATGTCGATCTGCCCCGAGGTGAGCGCCTTGTAGATGATCTCGGTGGACCCGATTTCCGACTTCAGCGTGACCGGGAAGCCCTTCGCTTTGAGCGCCTGCGCGTACAGCTGGCCGAGGATGTTCTCCTCGGCGAAGTTCTTGTCGCCGATCGTCACCGACGGCTTGCCCACCCCCGGTCCGCTCGTCGCCGAGGAGGACGTCGATGACGTCGAGCTGCTCGCCGCCGGGGTGCTCGATGATGAGCTGCTCGAGGTTTTGCTGCTGCCGCACGCGACCAGCGCGAGGCTCGCGAGCGCAGCAGCGAGCGCAACGAGCGCGCGCATGCTCACGCCGCGGTAACCGGCTGTTCTTTCGTCTTCCATCTGCCGCCTCCTAGTTGTCTGCTTTGTCGATCGCAATAACAAAATAGATAAGAACTATGTGGCGACGACCGCTTCGGCGATCGTGCCGGGTGTGCGCAACTCGGCAGCCGTTCTCAGGCCGCGGGGTGTGAGCGCGTGTTGCACGAGGGTCAGCACGCCCTCGACCGCGAGCGCCAGCAGCGCCACGCAGATGGCAGCGCCGAGCACGCCGGAGAAGTGGTAGCTGGTCTCGTTGGCGATGATGTCGCCGAGGCTGCCGCTGAAGCCCGCCAGGGAGGCGATCGTCGTCGTGCTGATGACGAACACGCCCGCCGTGCGGATGCCCGCGAACAACGGCGGCACCGCCAGCGGCAGCTCGACGCGCAGCAGCACTTCGCGCTCGGTCATACCCATGCCGCGCGCGGCGTCGACGAGGTCGGGGTCGACGCTCTCGATGCCGAGGTACGCGTTGGTGATGATCGGCGGCACCGCGAGGATCACGAGCGCGAGCTCGACGACCGTCAGTCCCAGGCCGAGGAACGCGTCGCCGACGGCGAGCACGACGAGGCTCGGAAGCGCGCGCCCGACATTGCCGAGGTTGATCGCGAGGAAGCTGCCGCGGTGGATGTGCCCGAGCCACACGCCGAGCGGCACCGCGATCGCGAGCGAGATCGCGATGCCGATCGCGCCGACCTTGAGCGTCTCGAGCGTCAGGTGGACGAGGCTCGGCAGGTTCGGCTGGCCGGACACCGCGCCGTTGTGCGCGATGAACTTGAACGCGTCGACGAACTCGTGCATCCGCGCTCCCTACCCGTCCTGCGCCCGCGCGTGCGCCCACGGCGTGAGCGCACGCTGGATCAGCACGAGCACCCCATCGGCGAGCACTGCGAGCATGATCGTGAGCGCGCCCGCGGCGATCAGCTCGGTCTTGAACGGGCCCTCGCCGAGCGCCGTGTGGATCGGCACGCCGAGGCCGGCGTCATAGATCGTGTACACGATCGTCGCGAGCGCGATGATCGTGACGATCGCGATGCGCAAGCCGGCGACGATCGCGGGCAGCGCGAGCGGCAGCTCCACCCTCCGCAGCACCTGCATGCGCGTCATGCCCATGCCCTCGGCCGCGTCGAGCACCTCGCCGGGCACGCCGCGCAGGCCGGTGAGGATGTTGCGGAAGAGGATCAGCAGGGTGTAGGAGACAAGCGCGATCTCCGCCGCGTAAACGTTCGCTCCGACCGGCGCGACGAGCAGCTCGAACAGCGCGAGCGAGGGGATCGTGTACAGGAACGTGGTGACGAGGATCGTCGGCTGCTCGATCAAGCGGTAGCGGTGCGCGAGCAGCGCAAGCGTCATCGCGATCGCAAAGCCGATCGCCACGGCGACGAAAGCGAGGTACACGTGTTGGCGCAGCGCCGGCCACAGGACCCCGTCCCAGTTGTGACTGACCCAGCTCCAGCAGAACAGGTGGTTCTGCACCTCGCAACTCGAGCTGTGCCGCGCGTATTCGGGGATCACCGGCCCGCTGGCCGCGAGCGCCATCACGCGCCGCTCCCGGCCTGGGGCTGTGCGTGCGCGCTCGCTGGGCGGTCGCCGGACGCCATGGCCTCGCCGTGCGCGCCGGCGCCGTGGGCCTCGGTGCCGTTGTCGTCGGCGAGCGTGCGATGCAGCAGCTCGAGCGTGATCTGCCCGCGCACGCTGCCGTCCTCGTCCAGGACCGCGAGCGAGTCGGCACGCGCGCTGAGCAGCAGCGACAGGGCGTCGCGCACGGAGGTGCTCAGCGGCACGCCGTCATCGGGCTTGGCGCCGTCGGGAGCGAGCAGCTGCAGGTCCCCGACAGTGAGCAGCGACAGCCGCTTGATGCCGCGGTCGGCGCCGACGAACTCCGCGACGAAGTCATCGGCGGGCTTGCGCAGGATCTCGGCGGGCGTGTCGTACTGCGCGAGCACGCCACCCTCGCGCAATATCGCGATGCGGTCGCCCATCTTGATCGCCTCATCGACGTCGTGCGTCACGAACACCACCGTCTTCTTGACCTGCTCCTGCAGGCGCAGGAACTCGTCCTGCAGGTGGGCGCGGTTGATCGGGTCGATCGCGCCGAACGGCTCGTCCATCAGCATCAGGGGCGGGTCGGCGGCGCGCGCGCGCGCGACGCCGACCCGCTGGCGCTGGCCGCCGGAGAGCTGCGCAGGGAAGCGGCCGGCCATCTCCCCGCGGTCGAGTCCGATCAGCTCGAACAGCTCGCTGACGCGAGTTGCGATGCGCTCCTTCGGCCAGCCGAGCAGGCGCGGGACGGTGGCGATGTTCTCGTCGATCGTGCGGTGCGGGAACAGGCCGATCTGCTGGATGACATAGCCGATCTCGCGGCGCAGCTCGCGCGGGTCGCGGCGCAGCACGCTCTGCCCGCCGAGCAGGATGTCGCCGCCACTGACGGCGATCATGCGGTTGACCAGGCGCATGGCTGTCGTCTTGCCCGAGCCCGAGGGGCCGACGAGCACGCATACCTCGCCGGCGGGCACGGTCAGCGACAGATCGGCGATCGCCGGCCGCTGCTGGCCCGCGTAGCGCTTGGAGACGTCGCGCAGCTCGAGCTCGGCTGCGTGGGAGAACGACGACAACCCCTCTGTATGGGCGGTGGCTGCGGTATTCAACGAGAGATCCCGGCCGGGACGGAAAGCCTACCCGAACGGCGCGGCGTGCCGCTCGCGAGCACCGGACGCCGTAGGCGCGAGGCGCCGGCCAACTCGGACTGGCGCGTGAACGGCGCTCGGCGTCGCTACTGCGGTCCGCGTTCCATGCGCGCGGTGTTCGCGAACTGCGGCGACCAGGGTTGCGCGGAGCTCGTCCATACCTCCGCGGCCGGCTCGAGCCATGAAGCGTCGTCCAGCGATCCGGCCTTGATGAAGGCCAGCTCGGGTGCAACCGCGGCGATGCTGAAGACCGGCGAGCCGCACGCCGAGCAGAAGCTCCGGTGCGTCTCGCCGCCGTGGTCCTCGCCGGTCGTCGCGAACGAGGCGAGCGTGCTCCCCTCGACGTGGAACGCAGCGCGGGGCACGCCAACGATCACCGAGAAAGGGTTGCCCGTCTGACGCTGACAGTCGGTGCAGTGACAGACGGCCTGAACGACTGGTTCAGCGTCGGCGCTGTAGGTCACGCGGCCACACAGGCAGCGACCGGTGATTGGCTTGGGTGGGTCGGTCATGTCCCGCTGACGCTACACGAGACAGCTCGCCGCCGCGGTGCCGGTCGGACATGTTTTGTTTTGGGACATCTGGGTAGTTCTGTCCTGCTTTACATCCAGGTTAATCACGGGGACAGGGGGAGAGCGAATGGCGCGCAGGCGTGGGTATGGGACGAGGGTCTGCGGGCAGCGAGCGGTCGGTGCGCCGAGCACCGGCAGGCGGCTGCGCCTACCGAGTCGCGGTACTCACGGTGCGCCGGCGCGTTTGCTGCTTGGCGCGCTCGCCGCCGCCACGTTGCTAGTCGCGGCACCGGCGGCCGGAGCGTCGAAGTTCGAACGCCGCCCGGTCCTCTTCGTCCACGGCTTCGAGAGCGCGGGCTCGAACTTCGCCTCCCAGGCGATGCGCTTCGAAAGCAACGGCTACCCGCAAAGCTGGGTCGAAGAGATCGACTACGACTCGACGGCGGCGGTCGGTAGCCAGACCGAAGTCGACGAACAGATCGAAAAGGCGATCGCGGCACTCAAGCAGCGGACGGGCAAGTCCCAGGTCGACGTGATCGCGCATTCCGAGGGGACCTCTGTGATGTACAGCTACCTGACCGAAGGTGAAAAGGCCGCGCAACGCAAAGAAAGCGTCGCGCACTACGCCAACATCGACGGCCAGGAAAAGAATCCAGGCGTGCCGACGCTCGCGCTGTGGGCGGGCCGCTGTGGTGACGCGACCTGCAGCAACCCCGAACGGAACATGGAAGGCGCGGAAAACGTCACGATCGCGAACATGACGCACGTGCAGACGTCGACCTCCTCGCAGAGCTTCCAGCAGATCTTCAAATCCTTCAGGGGCAAACTGCCGACGCACGACATCGTGGCGCAGAAAGGCAAAATCCAGCTCGCCGGCAAGGCACTCGAATTTCCTCAGAACACGGGCCTGATCGGGGACACGGTGCAGCTCTGGCCGGTCAACTCAAGCGGCGTGCGCACGACCACGACGCCGCTCGCGTCGGTCACGATCAGCGACGGCTCGACCGGCGGGGGCGCGTGGGGCCCGCTGGCGGCAAAGGCGGGACAGCGCTACGAGTTCGCGCTCGTGCAGCCGGCGAGGACGATCCATGTCTACATGGAGCCGTTCGTGCGCAGCGACTATGCCGTCCGGCTGCTCGGGTCGGCCGCGCTCGAGGGGTACACCGGGAAGAACCCCGGAAGCTCGGGAGCGGTGATGATCCGCTACAAGGAGTATTGGGGCAACCAGCCCGGTGAAAACGACGAACTGCTGATCAACGGCCTGAATGTCTGCACGGCTTCGCTGTGTCCGTGGGAAAAGGAGGTGAACGCGTTCTTCGCGTTCAACTGGGAAGGCAAGGAAGAAACGACCCTGAATGAAGATCCGGTCTTGAGCCAGCTGCCGTTCCTCCAGGGCGCAGACGTCTACATCCCGGCCAGCACACCACCGAATGCGACGGTGGCCTACCAGCTGAACTCGCGCGGCGGGGGAGGCGTGCGGACGCTGAACGCTCCCAACTGGGAAGGCACGACCAACCAGGTCGAGATCTTCTGGAACGACTTCGAGAGCCTGGCGTTCTAATGCGCTTCGGATTGCCGGCGATGAGGACACTTCGAGGCTGCGCGATCCTCGCGCTTGCGCTGGTCGCGTTCGCGGCGGATGCGCTGCCGGGCGCCGCTGCAGAACTGCCGACCGAACCGAAATGCGAGTTCATCGCGAGTCCCGGCAGCTCGAAGTGCATGCTGCCGTTCCCCGACGACTACTACACGAAGGCCGACGCGACGAGCCCGACCGGCCGGCGCATCGACTTCCGGGAACTTGCGATGCCCACCAACTCCGCGGGTGCGCCGATCGAAGCAGCGCCGTACAACGTCGGCGACGGCTTCAGCCCCGGCTCGGTGATCGCGCTGAAGATCCCCGGAATCGAAACGGCCGCGGATGTCGCGGCGATGCACAGCGTGCCGATCAACGCCCTGGGCCGGTACAGAGCGCTCAACGCGCCGATCGTGGTGATCGACGCGAGTACCGGCGCTCGCTCGCCGATCTGGGTGGAGATCGACTCGACCGTCAAACCGGAAAAGGCGAACGTCGAGATACATCCCGCCGTCAACTTCACATCCGGCCACCGATACATCGTTGCGCTGCGCAACCTCAAAAACGCGAAAAAACAACATCTGCAGGCGCCGACAGGCTTCCGCGACTACCGCGACGGCATGCCCTCCTCCGAAGAAAAGGTCAACGAAAGAAGGCCGCACTTCGAAGAAATCTTCTCGAAGCTGGAAGCCGCCGGCATTCAGCGCTCGAGCCTGTATCTCGCGTGGGACTTCACGGTTGCGAGCGACGAAAACAACACCGGCCGCGAGCTCTCGATGCGCAACGCGGCATTCTCGACGCTCGGCGACAACAACCTCGCCGACGGGATCGTCGAAGGGAGCTCGCCGACCTTTGCTGTCACGAGCGTCGAAAACGAACCGAACCCTGGCGAAATCGCGCGGCGCGTGAAGGGGGACGTGGTGGTGCCGTGCTTCCTGTTCCCGAGCTGCGCTCCCGGCGGCACGATGGTGCTCGGCCCGGGGGGCGCGCCCGTCCAGAACGGCGTCTGGTCGGCCAACTTCGATTGCATCATCCCGGCCGTGGCGAGCACCGGCGCTGGAGAATCGGCGCGTCCGTCGCTCTACGGCCACGGCCTCTTCGGAGACGCCAGCGAGGTCGGCTCGGGGCCCCAGCGCAGCTTGTCGCAGGCACACGACATCGTCCAGTGCGCTACCGACGAGATCGGCATGTCTGAAACCGACTTGCCATCCGCGATCGCGGCGACGCAGAACCTGTCGGGTTTCAACAAGCTCACCGACCGCCTCCAGCAGGGATTGCTCGACGAGCTTTACCTCGGCCGGGCGATGATCAGCCCGAGTGGCTTCACGACCAACGAAGCCTTCCATCAAAACGGTACGCTCGCAACGCCGTCCGTGCTGAACACCAGCCACCTCTACTACAACGGCAACAGCCAGGGCGGCATCATGGGCGGCGCGCTGACCGCTATCTCGCCGGACTTCACGCGGGCGTCGCTGGGGGTGCCCGCGATCAACTACTCGGTGCTGCTTCCGCGGTCGGTCGACTTTGACGAATTCGCGGCGCTGCTCTACCCGAGCTACCCCGACGAAGAATCGCGGCCGCTGATCTTCGACATCATTCAGTTGCTGTGGGATCGCGGCGAGCCTGATGGCTACGTCGAGCGGATGACATCCAACCCGCTGCCCGATACGCCGGCGCATCAGGTGCTGCTCGACGTCGCCTTTGGCGATCACCAGGTGAGCGATTACCAAGCGGATGTCGAGGCGCGCACGATCGGAGCCAGCGCACACCGCCCGGTCCTCTACAAAGGCCGCTGGCCGTCGGGGCTGCCGCTGTGGAGCGTGCCCGCGATCAAACCGTATCCGTATACGGGATCGGCGATCTATTACTGGGACGGCGGGCCGATCCGCGAAACCGCGCCGGGCTCAGGCCAGTTCGTCGGCACCGAACCGCCGCCGTTTGAAAACCTTCCAAACCGCACCGGCTCAGATCCGCACGGCTTGCCGCGCGCGACCCCAGCTGAGCAGCAGCTCGTCTCGGACTTCTTCGAAGGAGCGATTCAGAAACGCGACCGCTGCAACAGCGGTCCGTGCTACTCGATCGGTTTCACCGGGCCATAGCGGCGCGCAGCGTAGGCTCCCGTTCGTGTTCGACGGGCTCGAGTTCGTCTACCTTCCCAGCCGGGACGTGGCGGGCGATCTAAGGCACTTCACCGTTCAGCTAGGCGCGGAGCTCGTGTTTGCGATCGAGGCGTTCGGGACGAGGGTGGCAATGGTCCGGATGAGCCCGAACCCTCCTGCGTTGCTGCTGGCAGGTCATCTCGAGGGCGAGCAGCCGGTGCTCGTCCACCGCGTCGCCTACCTGGAGATGGCCATCACCGAGCTAGATGCCCGGGGTGTCGAGATCGGGACACGCTTCGAGATCCCCCATGGGCCTGGCGTCGAGCTCGTCAGCCCCGGCCCCCAGCGCATCGCGCTCTACGAGCTGACTCGGCCCGGGGCAGCGGAGCGCCTGGCCAATCGACGCGACTACTAAATGCGAGTGCTGAGTTGGAACCTCTTCCATGGCCGCTCGCTACCGCCCCAGAGACGCTCGTTGACGGCGGAGTTCGCGGCGTTGCTGGCCGCCTGGGAGTGGGACGCTGCGCTCCTTCAGGAGGTTCCGCCGTGGTGGCCGCCGGTGCTCGCGCGCGCGGCGGACGCGCAGCAGCGCACCGCTCTGACCTCGCGCAACGCGGGCCTTGCGCTGCGCCGTGCGCTCGCCGAGCATCGGCCCGAGCTGATCAAGTCAAACGGCGGCGGCTGCAACGCGATCCTCGCACGGACCGCGATCGCCGAGGACGACGCAATTCGCCTGCGCACGTGGCCGGAGCGACGCGTGGCACAGCTTGCGAGGCTCCGCGACGGGACATGCGTGGTGAACTTCCACGGCAGCGCACGCGTCGCCCTGGCAGAGGCGGAGCTCGAGCGGCTTTGGCAGCGCGCGCTTGCCTGGGCCGCCAACGCGCCGTTGATCGTCGGCGGCGACTTGAACCTGCGCTCACCGCGCGCTCCGGATAGCGACGTCGTCCACGTCGCATCCCGTGACGTCGATCACATCTTCGTGCGCGGACTCGAGCCGACCGCCCCGGCGGATCTTCTGGACCGCAGCACCGTGGTGGACGAGAGTCGGGTCGAACTCTCAGACCATGTGCCGATCCTCGTGACTCTGCGCGAGGGATAATGCTGCGGTGGCCGATCGAAACGTGCTCGGTGGTGAGCTTCAGCCGTGTGGCATCGACCCGATCACTGGCTTTTTTCGCGACGGCTGCTGTCGTACCGGTCCGGAGGACCTGGGGAGCCACACAATCTGCGCCATGGTCACGCCCGCTTTTCTGGAGCACCAGCTTCGCATCGGCAACGACCTGATCACCCCGATGCCCATGTACGGCTTCCCTGGGCTCGAGCCCGGCGATCGCTGGTGCGTGACCGCCGTGAACTGGCTGCGCGCGCACGAAGACGGCGCGGCCGCCTACGTAGTGCTCGCGTCAACTCATGAGCAGGCGCTCGAGCTCGTTCCGCTCGCCGCGCTCCAACAGCACGCCGTCGACGTGCCGGCAGACCCGGGACCCTTCGGGGGCTAGGAACGGGACGATCGACGAGCTATGGGCGTCTCGCCGACACGAGATGTGTGGTCGGGCAATCATTTGGAGCGAGTGGACGCGGCCTTGCCCGCCGCGTGCAGCGCCCTTCCCACCGACTTCGCGGCCTTGCCGCTCGCGCTCGTCGCCTGCTTGGCGGCCTTCTTCGCGTCGTTGCCTGCGTTGCTCGCGGCATTGCGCTGACGGGTGGCCGCCGCCTTTTTGGCAGAGGCGGAGCGCTGAGCCTTCGTCTGTGGTGCCATTTCGTGGTTCTCCTCGTGTTCGCGGGTTCGCGTCGCTCTATACCCCCTTCAAGCGCCTCGGAATCGGGCTGGTAGGGCGCTTGACGAACGGCCATTTTTCTGACAGCCTCGCGCGCACTGGGTTAGGCGAGGCCGCGCTTGGACGGCGTAGCCGGGGATAAGGGGCGAGAATGAGCGTGCGAGGATCGGAATGGCGTTTGGGGCGTGCGGGCCGGGCATCGGTCCTCGCCGTGGTCATGGTCTTGCTCTCTGCGATGCCGGCTTTCGCGACCTCCGGCGCGACGTCTTGGGGTGCGAATGAACAAGGCCAGCTCGGCAACGGGTCGACCACGGCCAGCGATCTCGCCGGCCCTGTCAGCGGCTTGGGCAGTGGCGTCCTGTTCGTATCTGCCGGGAGCACCCACAGTCTCGCTTTGCTGACGTCCGGCTCGGTCCTGGCATGGGGTGAGAACGGCTCGGGCGAGCTCGGCGACGGAGCGGTGACCGGCCCGGAAACATGCCCGTCGGGCTTTACGACGGCGCCGTGCAGCATGACGCCGGTGGCAGTCGCTGGGCTCACCAAAGTCCATGCGATCTCCGCGGGGGGTGGCATGAGCCTGGCACTGCTTCGCGATGGCACGCTGATGTCGTGGGGCAGCAACTTCGCAGGCGCCCTCGGCAACGGCGCCACCACCGACAGCGCGGTGCCGGTTGCGGTGAGTACCCCCAATCGAGTCAGCGCGATCTCATCCGACGGCCCGCACAGCCTCGCGCTGCTCAAAACCGGCCGGGTCGTCGCGTGGGGGGACAACGAATACGGCCAGCTGGGCGACGGCACCCACACCGGTCCTGAAACCTGCCCCTCCGCCGGCTTTAGCACGGTGCCGTGCAGCACGGTTCCGGTGTTCGTCAGCGGCCTGCGCGGTGTGATCGCGATATCCGCGGGCGATGACCACAATCTCGCCCTGCTCAAAGACGGAACGGTAATGGCGTGGGGCGTGAACAACGACGGGCAGCTCGGGAACAGCAACACGCCCGAGAGCGATGTGCCTGTTCCCGTCGCCGGCCTCAGCGGTGTCAAGGCCGTATCGGCGGGTGGCTTTCACAGCCTCGCCCTGCTGAACGACGGCACCGTGATGGCGTGGGGGGACAATGGAAACGGACAGCTCGGGAGCGGGACGACTCAGAACAGCTCCGTACCGACGGCGGTCACCGCGCTGAGCGAAGTGACGGCCATCTCAGCCGGACTCGCACACAGCCTCGCCGTGCTCGGCGACGGCACCGTCAGGTCATGGGGCTGGAACAACGAAGGTCAGCTCGGCGACGGGACGCCCAAAGGTGAGAGCACGCTGCCCGTGCCGGTGTTGAACCTCGCCGGCGTCGCCCAGGTGTCCGCCGGCGGATACCACAGCCTCGCAAACAGCCCCGAGCCGATCATCACCAAAGTCTCGCCCAAAGAAGGGTCATCCGCCGGAGGCACGACCGTGACGATCACGGGGACCAACCTGAACAGGGCGAGCGCGGTGAGCTTCGGCTCGACCAGCGCGACGAGTTTCACCGTCAACTCCTCGACATCGATCACCGCGGTCTCCCCAGCGCACGCGCCGGGCGTCGTCGATGTCAGGGTGACCACGCCAAACGCCACCAGCGCGCTGACACCGCACGACCGCTTCAAGTACCTGCCGTGAGCTGCGCCGCCTGACTCGGCGAGCGGCGATCGTGCAAGAATCGCGATCGATGGACTACAAGACGCTGCTGTACGAGCACGACGCGCATGTCGTGACGCTCACCTACAACCGACCGGATCAACACAACGCGGTCGACAGGACGATGAACGCGGAGCTACATCATGCGTGGCAACGGTTTCGCGATGACGATGACGCGTTCGTCCTCGTGATCACCGGCGCCGGGGAGAGCACCTTCTGCGCCGGCTGGGATCTCCAGGACGCCGCGGACCTCGGCGAGCTCGGCGACTACGACGCCTACCGCGTCGGGCTCTACAACAGTCCCGGTGAGTGCGGTTACACGCGCAAGGCCGACATCTTTAAGCCGGTGATCGCGGCCGTGAACGGCTTCGCCTTCGCCGCGGGCCTGGAGACCGCGCTGCTGGCCGACATCCGGATCGCCTCCGAGAACGCTGAGTTCGGCGCGCTCGAGCGCCGCTGGAACATCGTCGGCGGCGACGGCATGACGGTGCGCCTGCCGCTCGTCGTCGGCTTCGCCCGCGCGATGGAGCTGATCATCACGGGCCGGCGCATCGGCGTCGAGGAGGCCGAGCGCATCGGGCTCGTCAACGAGGTCGTCGCGCCCGGCCAGGCCCTGGCGCGCGCTCAGGAGCTGGCCCGCGAGATCGCGGCGCTACCCCAGGGCGCGATCCGCAGCGACAAGGAGAGCGTCATGCGAGGCGTCGGGCGCACACTCGAGGAGCGCCTGCGGATCGAGGCCGAGATGACGATCTCGATGTTCATGCGGCGCGACTCCCACACGCTCGGGGCCGCGGCGTTCAAGGCGGGGAACCTCGACCCCGAGTGGCCACATCACGGGCTCTAGCTACAGTCGAGGCGCGACGCACGGTTCTCAGCACCTGCCCTCCTGCGAAGGTCGCCCGCACGTGAAATGTCGCAGCGATCGCGCCGCTGGGCGCGCGGGTGAACGTCACGGTCGCCCTCCCCGCTCGCAGCGGCGCGCGCCTGCAGCC
>JAXDGS010000080.1:0-2703 GCA_034664905.1 Solirubrobacteraceae bacterium
ACGAGGGCGCGCCCTGCGTATGGGCCTTCGGGCGCTACCTCGACGAGCTCGTGCGCGAGCACGACGGCGTCTGGCGCTTTCGTCGCCGCACCGCGGCGCTCGACTCGCTGGACGCCGCGCAACCGCCGCTGGCCGAAGGCCAGCAGGCGTGATCGGCGCGCGAGAGCGGGCGGCCCTCGCGAAGTGGCTCGAGCTGCAGCGCTCGGAGTCGCTCAACGAGCTGCGCCAGCTAGCGGGAGGCAACTCCAACGAGACGTACCTGCTCGAGACCTCGGGCGGACCCCGCATCGTGCGCCGCCCACCGCGGGCGGCGATCGACGCGAGCGCGCATTCGATGAGCCGCGAGCACCGCGTCCTGGCTGCCCTCGCCGAGACCGACGTGCCCGCGCCGCGGCCGCTGGCATTCTGCGAGGACCTCGACGTCCTCGGCGCGCCGTTCATCCTGATGGAGCTGGTCGAGGGCGTGGCGCTGACCGACCGACTGCCCGACGCCTACGCGCAGGACGTGCACGGCGCGGGGGTCGCGATCGTCGATGCGCTGGCGAAGCTGCACTGCGCGCGGTGGCAAGAGCTCGGGCTCGAGGGCTTCGGCCGACCGGAGGGCTTTCTCGAGCGCCAGGTCGGTCGCTGGCGCTCGCAGTACGAGCGCTACCAGGTGCGCGATCTGCCCGACTTCGACACGCTCGCGGACTGGCTCGCGGCCAACCGGCCACCGCAGTCCGAGCCGGCGATCCTGCACGGCGACTTCCACGCCGACAACTGCCTGATCTCGCTGCACGAGCCGCGCGTCACGGCGATCCTCGATTGGGAGATGTCCAGCATCGGCGACCCACTGCTCGACCTCGGCCTGCTGCTCGCGTTCTGGGGCACCGACCGCCCCGAGCCTCCCGCTATGCAGCGCGTGCAGCGCTTCAGCCGCGCAAGCGGCTCACCGTCGCGCACAGAGCTCGCCGCACGCTACGCCGAGCGCACCGGACGCTCGGTCGAACGTCTGGACTACTACCTGGCGCTGGCCTTCTGGAAGCTCGCCGCGATCGTCGAGGGTGCCTACGCCCATTTTCTCGCGGGCGAGGTCGCTGACGAGTACTCGCGCCAGCTCGGCGAGGATGTGCCGCGGCTGCTGCGCGAGGCGATCCGCTTCAGCGAAGGTCGAATCTAGCCGCGGCGGCGAGGACCTCAGAAGCCCATCGAGCGCCCGACGATCTCCTTCATGATCTCGCTCGTGCCGCCGTAGATGCGCTGCACGCGCGAATCGCGCCAGATGCGCGCGATCGGGTACTCCTCCATGTAGCCGTATCCGCCGTGCAGCTGCAGGCAGCGGTCGACGACCTCGAACTGCAGCTCGCTCGTGGCGTACTTCGCCCCGGCGGCTTCCTCGGCGGTCAGCTCGCCGCCGACGTGCGCCTCGATGCAGCGGTCGAGGTACGCGCGGGCGACGTCGAGCTTGATCTTCATCTCGGCCAGCGCGAAGCGGATCGCCTGGTGCTCGCCGATCGGTTTGCCGAACGTGCGCCGCTCCCGGCAGTAGGCGACCGTCAGATCCAACGCCGCTTCTCCCACGGCGATCGCGGTGACCGCGATCGAAAGGCGCTCTTGCGGCAGGTTCCGCTTCAGCAACGTCAGCCCCTCTCCCTCTCCCCCGATTCGGTTCTCTTCGGTGACCTCGACGTCCTGCAGGAACAGCTCGGCCGTGTCCTGCGCACGCCTGCCGATCTTGTCGAGCTTGCGCCCGCGCGCGAAGCCGGGTGCGTCGGCCTCCACTGCGAACAGCGTGATCGGGCTGGAGCCGGCGCCCTGCGCGTCGTCGAGCTTGGCGCAGACGATCACCAGGTCGGCCTGGATGCCGCTCGTGACGAAGGTCTTGGAGCCGTTGATCACGTAGCCCTCGCCGCGGCGCTCTGCGACCGTCGCCATCGCGCGCAGGTCCGAGCCCATGCCCGGCTCGGACATCGCGATCGCGGCCACCAGCTCCCCCCGCGTGAAGCCGGGCAGCCAGCGGCGCTGCTGCTCGGGCGTCGTGTACTCGATCAGATACGGCGCGAGCACGTCGTTCTGCAGCGAGAAGTTGTCGCCGACGGCGCCCGCGTAGGACATCTCCTCGTCGAGGATCGCGTTGAAGCGGAAGTCGCGCACGCCGAGGCCGCCGTGCTCCTCCGGCGCGGCGAAGCCGACGAAGCCGAGCGCGGATGCCTTGCTCCAGAACGAGCGATCGACGATCCCCGCCCGCTCCCACTCCTCGGAGTGGGGGACGGCCTCCCTGGCGATGAACGCCCTCACGGTCTCGCGGAAGTCGTCGTGCTCGGGCGTGAAGATCGTGCGCTTCACCGCGTCCTGCCCAGATCCGCGTCGCGCCGCTCGGCAAGGAACCGCGGCAGGTCAGTGGAGACACGCAGCGGGAACCTTGCCGGTCGCTTGTCCAGGAACGAGGCGACGCCCTCGGTGGAGTCGGGGCCGCCCGCCAGCGAGAAAAGCGCCTCGGACTCGAACGCGTGTGCAGCCGCGGGGCCCTGCGCGTCGAGCATGTGCCACAGCATCCACCGTGCGACTGCCGTCGCGACGGGAGCCGAGCGCTCGCTCAGCGCGCGGGCCAGCCCACGAGCATCGTCGAGCAGCCGGGCCGGCTCGTGCACGCTGCGCACTAGGCCCCCGGCGAGCGCCTCCTGTGCGTCGAAGACGCGCCCCGAGTAGACCCACTCGGCCGCC
>JAXDGS010000081.1:0-17655 GCA_034664905.1 Solirubrobacteraceae bacterium
ACGGCGACCCGACCCGCGTCGAGTCGGTGCACGCGGGCCGGGGCCTACGTCACCAGGCCGACGAGGTCGCGCGTCGGCTGGCCGCCGGTGACGTGGAGTGCCGGTTGATGCCGCTGGACGAGACCATCTCGATCATGGAGACGATGGACACGGTGCTGGCGCAGGCCCGGCAGAAAGCATGAACGACAACCCGGAGGCACCGAGCGAGAGGCAATCAACTGCCCTATCGAGCGTCGGAGTAGCGTCGGGGAAACGGGCTCACTTTCCCGCACATCAAGGGCGTCAGCCGACCCTCACCGACACACCTGCTCGCCGTGTCCCTTGCGAGCGCTTCGATCTTGGTCACCATCACGCCGCATCCATGCAAAACCGGAACTCTGGGGTGCGTAGGCTTGGTCGACGCGGAGGGGTCGAGGTGCCGTTACGGCGACTGCTGGACAGCTATGGCCGCGAGCACCCTAGCGACCGTCTTGGCGCCGGCCTCGAGCACGCAGCTCCCCTGGATCAGGGACCGGCCTACTCGGTCGATGCTGGGGATCGCCTCCAACCATTCGCCCTCGCTGACCCTCTCCACAAATGCCATGTGGAGGTCGGCCGTCGCCACCCTTGCGTTCGGCGGAAGCTGCTCGAGGGCCGCACGGGTCAAGGCGATGTCGGCCAGGGTCATCATCAACCCGCCGTGCGCTCGGCCGTTCCTGTTGCCGTGTTCTGAGCCGACCCGCACGGCGATCGTCGGGCCCGAGTCACGCCGGCCAGCGTAGAGGGGACCCACGAGCTCTCCGAACGGGCTCGGCGAGAAGGGCTCATAGCCGTCGGGCACGGACATCGTCGGGATGCTACGGCGCCGGGCTCGGTTGAGCCCTTCCCGGGGCAGCGGCGTCGGTCCGTGACGCACGAAGCCTCCGTCCCGTTTTCGACGCGCGCGGCGAGGGATCGATCGTCTCGGCGTACCTGTCTTGAAGTTTGACTGGCACGGTCACGAGCGGATCCGGTGTGATGGCTGGGTGGCGCGGTATCGTCGCCAGGAATGGTGGTCGCCGAGGGTCTCAACGCGGGCGCACTGGATTGGAATGTGCCCTCGCGTCGACTGCGGGTGTTGCGCCGCTGTGAGGTGGCGGCGACAACGCTGGTTTCGCTTATAGTCGCCGCCGGTATCGCCCTCGCTGTCGGCGCGCCCGGTGCCGCCGTGGTGGTCGTGGTTGCCGTGCTTGTCGCCGGATCAATCGCCGATCTCGTGGCCAGACGGCGCGTGCGGGCCTGGGGCTACGCCGAGCGGGCAGACGATCTTCTGGTCAGACGAGGTGTGATGTTCCGGCGGATGTCAGTCATCCCGTACGGCCGGATGCAGTACGTGGAGGTCACGGCGGGTCCCTTCGAGCGGGCGTTCGGACTAGCGACGGTGCAGATGCACACCGCGGCCGCCGCGAGCGACGCGCGGATCCCCGGGCTACGCGCCGATGAGGCGGCCCGCCTGCGTGATCAGCTCACGTCCTTGGGCGAGGCCCAGGCGATGGGCTTGTGAGCGAGCCGGGCGATTCTGGCCCGCCAGCTGGACCGCAACTGCGGGACCGGCAGGCACAGGTGGGCCTGGGGGGCCGGTGGCAGCGGCTTCATCCGCTGTCGCCCGTCGTGAGGGCCGGGCGCGGAGCGATCGCCATCTTCTTCATTCTTGTGATCCCGACGCTGGCCGGCGGCCAGCGATCCGGGGGCGGCAATCTCCTCCACGTTGCTGGCCTCGTCGTGGTCTTCGTGCTGGCGCTGATTTCCTGGCTCGTCACCAGGTGGCGCGTGGAGGAAGGGGTCTTACGGGTCGAGAGCGGCCTAATCCGGCGCACCTCCGAGCGCTTTCCGCTGAGCCGGATCCAGGCGATCGACATCGTCCGCCCGGGTCTAGCCCGGTTCTTTGGCCTGGCCGAGCTGCGGATCCGGTTAGCGAGCGGCAGTGGCAAGGCGGGGCGCCTGGCGTACCTGACCAGCGCGGAGGCTGAAACACTGCGTGGGCGTCTTCTGGCCCTGAGTCATGGCGTCGCGGCGGAGACGCCGGAAGCGCCCGAGCAGGCCCTCTTGACCGTACCGCCCGGACGGCTGCTCGCCTCGATCTTGCTGAGTGGGACCGGTTTGGTGCTCGAGCTCGTGATCGTGGTGTTGGTGGTACTTGCGATCGTCGCGCCGGGCGCAGCGACGGCCGTCCTCAGCGCCAGCGCTGTCAGCCTGTTTGCCCTGGTGATCGGACTGTTCCGTCGCTTTAACGGTGACTATCGTCTCACAGTCGCCGACGCTCGGGACGGCCTGCGCCTACGTTCGGGCTTGGTGGAAACCTCGGCCGAGACCATCCCCCGGGCACGGATCCAGGCCATCCGGATGATCGAGCCGCCGGCCTGGAGGCTATGCGGATGGTGCCGATTGGAAGTCGATGTCGCAAGCCAGAAGTCCAAAGGCCGCCAGGACCGCAACCAGGCCAAAGCCGCTCGTGCCCTGCTCCCGGTGGGCAGTCGCCAGCAGGCGGCCTTCCTGGTGGGCACAGTGTTCCCCGGCCTACCCGACGAGCGCCTCGCGCCACCGGCGCGCGCCCGCTGGAAGTCCCCGCTGCGCTTTCGATGGCTGTCGTGGGGAGCCAACGACCGCTACGCCGTCAGCACCAGTGGTCGGGTGCAGCGCGTGACCGACTGGGTCCCCCTGGCCAAGGTGCAGAGCATCCGCCAGGTCGAGGGGCCGATCCAGCGCCGCCTCCGCCTGTCCAGTATCCATCTCGATACCGCCGGTCGGAAGGTTCACGCTGTGCTGCGCGACCGGGATCAGGCAGAGAGCGCACAGCTGTTGGCCGAACTGCCCGATAGATGTCGCCAAGCACGGCAGCTGGAGGACCACCGCGGAAGTGGCCGGGCGGCGGGTCCTGTGATGCGCTGAGCGGATAGATACGTTCGCCTGGCGAATCGGTCCTCCATGGCACGGGCCAGCGAGATCGCCTCCTCGGCAAGCGCGCGACGCAGGTCGGCACGCACGGACGTCGTCCATTGCGCAACTCAGATCCGGTGCTCCCGCCATCCGTTCCAAGATCGGTGCGCGTCATGTCGCGCCTGTCCCGGCCGCGCGATCAGCGGTCACTCTCCAAGGCATTCCTCCCGAGGGGAACCGGACTGCGGCTAGCCCGCCGATTAGGGGCTCGGAATAGGTGAACCGCGGGCCTACCCGTGCGACACGTTAGGCAGGGTGCGGCACGCCGACCACGGCATAGACGGACTGCTCGAAGCCGGCTGCCGCCTCGACTATTTGCGCGTCGTAAAACGGCAGAACCTGTGTGAGGAATGCCCCGGCGATGCCGGCCTTTCGGTCAATCCAGTAGCTGCAGTTGAACAGGCCACCCCAGTCCGCGGTGCCGGCCCGGCGCATCCCCGGCATGTCCTCAAGGATCAGCCGGAACCCTAGCCCCCAGCCTTCGGTGAATGGCAAGGAGGGCACGTCGTTGGAAAGCTCTGGGATAGCCGCGTGCATACCGTCGGGGAGCACCGCTCCGTCGAGGCGGTCGCTGAAGGCGAGCTCGACTGTCTCGGGCCGCAGCACCCGCTCACCGTCCAGCTCACCACCGCGCAGAAGCGCGCGCATCAAGCGCATGTAGTCGGGGCCCGTCGCGTAGGCGCCCGCGCCCCCAGACGCAAACTCGGGCTCGGGGAAGTCGAGAGATTGCTGCAGTAAGCCGCCGTCCGGCAGTCGGTGGTGAAGCGCCATCATGCGCGCCGCCTGGTCATCATTCAAACGGAAGGTCGCGTCACGCATCCCCAGCGGAGCGAAGATGCGCTCCTGGCAGTAGTTCGCAAGATCCTTCCCGCTGACCGCCTCGACGACCTGCCCGAGCCAGTCGGTGCTGACGCCGTATTCCCAGCGGGTTCCTGGGTCGGCGACTAGTGGTACCTGCAGCCCCTCCAGCTTGCCGCTCACGATGTCTGGCGCGCCCGTGAGCTGGTGGTAGCGCAGGAGGTCGGCGTTCAGGAACGAGTACCCAAGGCCCGACGTGTGCGTGAGCAGGTGGCGTATCGTCGCCTGACGCACCGGGCGCCGCAGACGCGGAGTGTCGCCAACGAAACTCTCTAGCACCTGCAGCTCCCCAAAGGCGGGCAAAACGTCGACGACCGGCTGCTCGAGCTCGAGGGCGCCTTGCTCGATCAGCTGTAGCGCGGCGACGCTGGTGAAGGCCTTAGTCATCGACATGATGCCGAACATCGTGTCCACTCGCGCGGGACCGTCACCGTTGACGTTCAGCTGCCCGAACGCGCCCTCGTAGAGTACGCCGTCCCGATCACCTACCAGTGCCACCACTCCGGGTACCACCCGATCGTCTACCGCCTGCTCAAGCAACTCGCCTATTTCGCTCGCGCTCATGTCGCCCTCCTCCGATTGTTCAAGGCCGCCGCCAACATACCTGAGTGCCGCTGGCACCGCGTGCGCAGGCCCGCGACACGCTCGCCTAGCTCCGAATGCAGCGGTCGGGGATACTCAGCTGATGAGCGGGGCCGCAGCCGGTAGTGGACCATGGGCAGTCGTCCACGTCCCGCATTCGTCGGCAGCTGTTCCCGAGGATGTCCGCGCCACGTTCGCGCTTAGCGACGAGATGCTCCAGCAGGAGCTGCTGCGCCTTACGGATCGCTACACCGATGAGATCTTTGCCCTCGATCCCGCCGTCGCGATCTCGGTCGTATTCGAGGTGAGCCGCGTCGTCGTGGATCCGGAGCGCTTCCTCGATGACGCGATCGAGCCAATGGCCTCAAGAGGCATGGGTGCGGTTTATACGGCGACTACGGACGGCGCGCGCCTCAGAGTCGGGCTTCGCGAAACTGAACGCGACGAATTGCTGGCCCGTTTCTATGAGCCTCACCACGAGATGCTGGAAGCGGCAACGGAGAACGTGCTCAGCGCCACCGGACGGTGTCTCGTCATCGATGGCCACAGCTTTCCAAGTGAGCCTCTCCCGTCTGACCTGAATCAGGAGCGCCCGCCCTCAGGTCTGTATCGGGACCGATCCTTTCCATACGCCCTCAAAGCTTGCCTCCGAGGCTGTGGAGCGCTTTCGCGCTCGTGGCCTAACTGTCGCGATCGACCGGCCTTACGCGGGAGCGCTCGTGCCCGCTCGATGCTACCGGCGTGATAAACGCGTTACTGCCCTCATGGTCGAGGTCAATCGTCATCTCTACATGGATGAGGCGAGCGGGCACAAGACGCGGGACTTCCCTACGACCCGCGCCGCAGTCCAAGCGGTACTGGAGTCGCTTATGGCGGATCGTGCCTCGCTCTGGTAGGCGCATGCCGGCTTGCTACGAACGCTGCCGGGGCTTCGGCGGCCGATCTCCTTGTTGCTCGGCACCGACTTGGTTTGGCTGGCCACACCCCCCGGGGACGACCCAGGCTCGTCTGTCGAGTGAGGCCAGCGGCCGGCTGGGAAGTTGAGAAGTCGGTCGAATCGGCGCTGCTCAGTCCGCAGGGGTGGGGCAGGCCAAGAGGCACCTGCGTCCGATGCGTTGTCTACGGGCTGCGCGTGACTACAGCCGAGATGGATGACGGGTCGAGCTTGTGGGTCGCACCTGCGCCCACCGCCAGAACGCTAGGGATAACTCGGTTCATCCCTTGGGTGGGTGGTGGCGGCGGTTTGACGCGTGGAGGATGGCTCCATCACATCCATTCAGCACTCGACAGAGGAGACATCATGAAGCTCAAGCTCATCACCGCCCTCACGACTCTCGCGGTGTTCGCACTGCCGGCCGCCGACGCTTTCGCTGGCCGCTCCCTGATCTAGGCAAGCGCCGTGGGCTGACCCAGTGGAACGGGTCAGCCCACATGCTCTAGTCGAGCCACTCAATCACGCCCGTGAAAGGGTCACGCGGCTCGAGACTCACGGCGCCTTCGCCAGGTACTTGCGTCCGGCGCGAACGGCGATTCGCCGGTGGTGCACCAGGTCCGTGACCTCGACGCGGTCTCTTGTCACCCGGACAAGGGATCCTTCGCAGAGATCCTTGCCGTTATAGAACTGGTTCAAGTAGTTAAGGCTGCTTTCACTCGACACAAAAAAGCCCACCTTGTATTCGCCGACTTCCACGCCCGTGAAGGTATATTCGCCGCCGGAGTCTGTCGTTTGGCAGAACTCGAAGAAGCCAGCCACCGTATACAGACAAGCGGAGATACCCGCGACCGGCGCTTTCGTCGACGCGTCGGTGACCTTCCCCGCGATCGAACCGCTGGCGGCCAGCGCGCCAGCCGGCCTCGCCGTAGCAGCGAGCAGCAGCATCAAGAGGGTTGTCGCGAGCAACGCCAACACCACGTGGGTGACGCGGCTATTGAGTTTTGCTGAGGACTTCACGCCTGCCCCATCCCGGCAAGGCCCTGCGCCGCGAACCCCGCTCGCCCCGGCGGGCCCGGAGAGACCTGGCACACCAATCGACCGCGCCGTCCCGTGAGCGGACGCTCCAGGCTCGATCGTCATGACTACCTCCCCCCAGTGGCCACGCCCGGACGCGGCGACCTATCCGATACGGCCTGAGCGCACCTCTCGTCCGAGCCAGGGCCGCGCTCGCGCGGACGCTAAACGATTGTTGCCAGGTAGCAACTCAGCAATCAGACACCCCTCGGGATCGGCGAGCGCGCTGTCGCTTGATTGGCTCGTCGCCGAGTCGCCGCCGTCTTTCGAGCTCCTAACCGGTGTTAGGCTCCTCTTGACCACGCGTGTTCATCGACCTACACTGCGCGGACGGGATGAAGGAGTCGTAGCGGGGCCCGTCTGGGTGCCCTGGGATAACAAGCGACGGGGGAGACGATGCATGACCGCTTGATATCGCTACTCGAGCAGCGGGTAAACGCACGGCCAACGAGCGAAGACGAGGCGAAGCAGGCCCTGGAATGGCTCGCCAGGCGTGAAGGCAAGACGCTCCCCGAGCTCGTCGAGGAGCTCCGCGCAGCACACAGACGAGATCGTGTGTCCCCGCTGAGTCATCTTCTCGGCTGAGCCTGGCGGCGGCTGCGTGCTGGACGGCAGATGGCTTCATCACATCCGTGCAGCACTCGCAGCTCCTGGTAGGGGCCGGCGACGGCGTCCGTAGTTTGTCCGCTGGGTGGTGCGGGTTGGCCGACCGGGTGCCCGGCCACCTCGCACTAGCGTTGTAAAAGCGATCAGGGCTCCCCTAGCGCTGGGGAGCGCGAAGCTGGGGATCGGGGAGCCCTGACGTTTGAGCCGACCGAGCCCCGCGGACCGCTGCTCCGCGCTAGATCAGCTCGAGATCGCCACGAGACAATGACCAGGCGGCTCTCCTGGTGGGGTCTGGGGAGAGGCCGGGATGAAGCGTCGTGACCATCAGGACGTCATGTGATGGCCAGCGAATGAATCCGCACCGAGCTGCCTCCCGCTGAGACGGAAAGCAACAGCAGGTGAGATTCACCTCAGCCGCCTGGCGCACTCTTCGTAGGACGCCGCTCGCCTCGTTGGGCGAACGTGTGGCCGTGAGGATCTCGCACACGTCTGCAAACCAAAACGAGCGGTGTCGCTTGACGCGGAAGATCGCAAGCCCATCGTCGGTGGCGATCGCATGGTAGCCGGGCAGGTGGCCATAGCGCCAACGCAGGTACTCCACGCTGCGCTCCGTCCTCAGCCTCGGGTCTCGTGATTGCTCGCCGAGCAGGTGCGCAATTCGCTCGCTATCGGCTAGCACCGTCGCTGCGCTCGGCGCCCCGACCAGCGGACGCGGACGCGCGAAGCGTGTTGGCCAGCGGTGCACGCGGATGTAGCGGGTCGCGGCGGCCACTTCCCTGCGTCCGAACTTACTGCTGCCAGGTTTGCTTTGTGGGTTGGGGTTGCTCCACGTGAACGCAATCTGAGGCGCAAAGCGGGCGGCACGGCGGATCGCCAGCGACACGCCGTGGCCGCGATAGGCAGGGTGCACGGCCAGATCCGCCCCCCTCATTGTCTCGAGCACCTCTGTGCCGCTTGTCAGCCGCCACTGCATTCGGCCCTGAAACCCCACGATCTTGCCGTCTGCTTCGGCAACGAGAAGCATCGACGGACCGAACGGGCATTCGTAATGCTTCCAGCGAAAGCACTCCTCTGGTGAGACTCCTCCGATCCCACGCGGCCATTTCCCGAACGACCCTCGCAACACGTCGAGCGCGGCCGGCTCATCATCACGCTCGAAAGCCCGCACCGAAATGGAAACAGCTTCCGTGCCATCCAGCGCGAGGAGCATCAGGGACATTCTCCACGCTGTACCCACATCAGAGCCTACTTCCCCCGATCGTGGCGTCCACTCGGACACTTCTGACCCCATCCAGCTCCGGGGTCACGGACCGCAAAACGCCCTAGACTGCGGCGGCTTTGGCTGGCCTGGGCCAATCAACCCCCGCCTGTCGGGTTCGAGTCCCTCCTCCGCCATCGCGAAACCGTGAAGGAATGCGTAGCCCACGGGCACGGTCGAGCAAGCGCGGTGCTAACGGATTTGCTAAAAGGCTGGGCGCAGCGCTCCCTGGGATGAACAAGCTACGAGACAGTTTGGGTGGTCGCCATTGGCCATCGCGAAGCACGCCAGGCGCAGGCCTGGCCGAGGCGCCGCCGGCAGCGGAGCAGCTCATCGCCGAGGAGACCGCCCAGCTCCCGGCGGCACTCACCCTTAGCACGATGTGCGTGTGCGGGCACGAGCGCAGGGACCATTGCGGGTTGCGCATGGACGCGAGGGGCCGCTGCCTGGAGTGCGACTGTGAGGAGTTCACTGCGCAGGAGTCGCCGGAGCAGATCGTCGAGAACATCCACGCGGCGCTCGATCAGGTAAGAAGCCTGCGGACTATCGTGGCCAGACTGCAGATCCAGCTTCCCGACAGGCCGAACCACTCGCGACGCGAGCATTGAAAGCCGTCGAGATCAAAGCCGGGATCTAGGGACCGTCAGGCCCTCAAGTCGAGCTTCTCCTCACACGCGTCTACCGAGGCACGGGTGCCCGGCGTTTCGGAGGCGTCCATCGCGCTGAACACCTTCGCGGCTGCGTCCAAGTCCTCAGCTGTTGCGAATTCCTGGAGCACCACGGCGGTGCCCTGTGCCGCGTCGAACAGCACCTTCAGACCCACTGAAGGCACCCCGGGCGGTGGTCCGCCGGACTCCTTGATGCGCGCCAGCATCCCCTCCAGACGCTCTCCGTTCACGCCGGTGAATCTCACGACACGTACATGCATGGCGAACCTCTCCTCGTTGGGTCGCGCAAACATACACCGATGCGACGCGTCCGGATGACACGCTGGATCCGCCGCGCTGTGGCGCTCACCCGCTCACGGAGACAGGAGCGTCAACCGCCAGCCGTCCTCAGTGCGCTCGTAGAGGCGACGATCATGGATGCGGTCGGCAGCTTCTCGCCATAGCTCAACAGCATCGGGCAGCACGCGGATCGCGCCCCAATCCGGCGGGCACTCGGGCGGGGACTCCAAGACGTCCATGAGGTGAGCGTGGCGGGCTCGCAGGGGCTCGAGGCTCTCGATCGGCTCACCTTGGCGTGAGACCAGCGTCTGCACCCTGTGGCTGAGCTCACGCTCGTCGTAGAGCTCGAGCGCAAGCTCGCGCTCCGCGATCATCGCTCTTCCAGCGACATGGACCTGCCGCCCGATTGCGGGCCAGTAAAACAGCAGTGCGACATTAGGGTTCGCCTCGATCTCCCGCGCTTTGCGCGTCCACAACGCCGAGGTGAAGAGGAGCGCGTCCTCCTCTAGACGCTTGAGCGCAACCGTACGCGCCGTCGGACGCCCGTCAGCACCCGCCGTGATGAACGCCACCGCTCGGGGCTCGCGTGCTCCCGCCGCACGAGCCTCGTGTATCCAACCGTCAAGGAGCAGAAGCGGCTGATCGCTGGTTGGCTCGGAACCCATCGCGAGCAAACATTAGTCCGCAGCCGCTAGATCTCCTCCGCGGGCGCCACGGTGACCAGCGTGCGTCGATCCTGATCGAAGCCGACTGTCTCGACGCGGTCGCGGCCGTTGCTCTTGGCCCGGTAGAGCGCGCGATCGGCGGAGCGGAAGAGGCTGACGGCGTCGGCAGCGTCGTCCGGGAGCACCACGACGCCGACGCTCGCAGTGACTCGATCGACGTCCGGGACGCGGATCGTCGCGATCGCACTGCGAACCTTCTCCGCAGCATCGAGCGCGCCCTGCTTGTCGGTGGCCGGAAGCAGGAGCAGAAACTCCTCGCCTCCGTAGCGCCCGACGAAGTCGCTCTCGCGCAGGACCGTGCGCAGAGCGACGCCGGCTGCTGCGAGGACCTCATCGCCACGGTCGTGGCCGTAGACGTCGTTGATTTTCTTGAAGTGGTCGAGGTCCAGCAGCAACGCCGCGAGCGGCGCGCCGTTGCGAGCGGACTGGGCGACCATGCGCCTCAGCGTGTCCTCGACCGCGCGCCGGTTGGGAAGCCCCGTGAGGGAGTCTGTCGATGCCTGCATCTGAGCGACAGCGAGGTTGCGCAGGTTGGCCAGCACCGGCGCTGCCTGAGCGACCGTCTCGCGGACTCGCTGGCGAGGACCCTCCTCGAGCTCGCGCGCATGGCTGATCAGCACGACGCCGATGACCTCACCGCCCACGAGCAGAGGCTCACACGTCGAGGCTCCCGGCAATCCGCCGCAGATCTGACAGCTGACCAGGGCGTCGTCCCTCGCGCCCTCGGTGTGGCAGCGGCCGAAGCGCACTGCAAGACATGCGCGTGGCGTCGCGCCCACAAGGGGCTCGCGCAGAGCGTCGACCTCGGCCATCGGCGTCCTCGCTTCCAGCCGGTCGGCGCTGTTGTTGCGCACGAGGACCACCGCCCGCGCAGCGTCGAGTGATCGCTCAACCTGCCGGCGGAGCAGTTCCTGGGCTTCGTCCTCGTGCTCGGTCACCTGGAGCGCGTCTATGTACTCGCTCTCGCTGTCATCGAACCGCTCGTCAAGTGCGCGCTGATCGACCATGCGCTTGAGCGTCATTCCGACTAGAACCATCGCGACAGCGGCGACCAGGGCTATGACCGCCACGAGCATCAGCCAGGTGCGGCTGCGCTTGTAGGTCGCCTGCGCGCCCGCGTGCGCGGCGCTTGCGGCGTCCCGCTCGATCGGCTGGCGCCCCGACAGCGAGAGGATAAGCGGGTCCATCGCATCCGCGATCTCGTCTGCAGCCTTGGTGCGTTGCGTTGCGCCTTGGGCCTCGCCAGCGGCCTCCAGAGCGCCGCCTTCGGTGAGCGCGACGGCCTTCCACGTGACCGGGACCAGCGCGAGCTGCGCCCGCTCCGAGCGCGGATCAGCGGCGTGAAAGCGTAGGAACCTCGCGATGTCGGCGTTGACTTTCGGAACGATGACCTGGTCGAGCTGCGCACGGAGTTCATCGACCTCCTTTGCGGAGCTGACGGCCGTGATCTCCAGGCCGACGCGCTCGGCACTCCCGAGATCGATCGCGAGCTGGCTGGTCGCTTCAGCGGTCAAGAGGTTGTCCGCGAAGACCTGGTCGTTGGCCCGTTGGACGTCCTGCAAGCCCCGAAGGCCGAGGACGCTCACCGCCGTAAGCGATGCGAGCAGCACGAACAGCGCGACGAAGAAGCGGGTGCTGATGCGGGGGGCGCCAGGGCGCTTGCGGATCGTCGGCATTCAGATTGCATCGACATCCGCAGTCCTGCGCTTGAAGTAGCCCGAATCCGTCAGTCGGAGAGAGCGGCCTGCAGGGCGTTCAGATCGGGGGCTCCGAAGACCACCCGGTTGCGTGTGGCGATGTACACGAGATCGAGATTGACGTCCGCCCGGGCGATCTTGCGGGCGAGGTCCGCCAGCACCCCGGGGTTGTCCTCGACATCGACCACGACGACCTCGCGCTCGCGCGTGACCGCAAGCTGCGCGATCGCCAGCGAGTGCTTCGCCGCCTCGGGGTACGGAACGAGAATGTGAAGCTCCGCACGCTCGCCGGAGCCGATGCACGTCGCCGCGGCGAGGTTCACGCCCGCGTCGCTGACCGCAGCCGCCACCGCCGCCAGCGCTCCCGGCGTGTTCTCAACGTCGATGACCAGATCGAACGCCATAGTGGCCTGGGACAGCAGCCTACCCTCCTCCCGCCCGCAGCAATCGCCGCACCCGCGCGAGCACGGGCGGCTGCGCGCGATAATTGGCCGATGGCATACGACGAGGATCTCGCGAACCGGATTCGAGAGCTCATCCTGACCGAGCCCGGCGTGAGCGAGCAGCGCATGTTCGGCGGCTTGGCATTCCTGATCGCCGGCAACATGTCGGTCAGCGCGAGCGGCCAGGGCGGCCTGATGCTCCGCGTCGACCCGGCCGAAACCGATGCGCTGCTGCGCAAGCCGCACGCCCGGCCTTTTCAGATGCGCGGTCGCGCGATGGCAGGCTGGATCCGCGTCGACGCCGAGGGCGTGCGCACCAAGCGCCAACTCGAGCGGTGGGTGAGCCGCGGCGTCGCCTACGCGCGGTCGCTGCCAAGCAAGCGCTAGCTCGCGAACGGTAGTCTCGCGCACGCGATGCGGGTTCTCGTAACGGGCGCGAGCGGGTTCATCGGTGGCCTCGCGTGCGCCGAGTTGCTCGCGCGCGGCCACGAAGTCGACGCGCTCATCCGCCGACCGTCTACCAATCCGCCGGGGACCACAGCGGTCGCCGGCGACATCAGCTCGAGCGAGCTCGCTGTGAGCCTCCAGCAGCGAGCACCCGACTGCGTCGTCCATCTCGCCGCGGAGATCGCGACGCAGCGCGACGCGCGCAAGATCGAGGCGGTCAACGTCCGCGGCACAGAACGCCTGCTCGCCGCCTGCCGCGCGCTCGCGGTCGATGGCCGCGACGGTCCGCGGATCATCTTCACCTCGACCGTCGTGACCGGCGAGGCGCACGGCGCCTTGCTCGACGAGAGTACCCCGCTGCCGGTGGACACGCCGTACGGGCGCTCCAAGCAGGAGGGCGAGCGCCTCGTCCTCGCTTGCGGTCTGCCGGCGATCGTCGTACGCCCGTCCCACGTCTACGGCGCGGGCGGATGGTTCGCGCAGGAGATCGTCTCACGCCTGCGCCAGCCCGGGCGCCTCGCGGTCATCGGACGCGGCGAGAACCTTTGGGATGTAGTGCGCGGCGAGGACGTCGCGAGCGCTCTCGCCGACACCGCCGAGCGCGGAGGCCCAGGCGAGATCTATCACGTCGTCGATGACGAGCCGATCACCTGCTACGAGTTCATCGCGCTTGTCGCCCGCGCGCTCGGTGTCGGGCGCCCGCGACGCGTGCCCGTGGGGCTCGCCCGGCTCGTCGCCGGGCGCAACGCGGTGAGCGCGGTGACGCGCTCCGCGCGCTCGAGCAACGCCAAGCTCAAGCGTGAGCTCGGCTGGACCCCGCGATATGCGAGCGCCGCGGTCGGCGTGCCCGGCGCGGTGGCGGCGCTCCGCTGAGCTGCTCGCGATCAGGCCGGCCGGCGGGCCCCGGCCAGCTGTTCTTCGAGGACCGGCCTTCATGCCTGCGCGCGCGGGCTCCGCGCCGCATCGTGGCGGCCGCTCTCGCCTGCGCAGCCGCTCTGCTGCTGTGTATGTCTGCGCGCCCGGCGGCCGGCGAGCCGCAGCCGATCGTGCGCTTCGGCGCCGGCGCGTGGTGTTGGTTTGCCGATCCGCGCGCCGTCTACTTCGACGGCCGCACCTATGCGGGCTGGCTGGATGACGCGGGGTATGTCGTGATCGGCGCACTCGACTCTGCGGATCGCATCACCACGCAGCGCATCGCGCGACTCGGGACGCGCGCGCTTCACGACGACCACGACGCCCCCGCGCTGCTGATCGAGCCCGATGGTCGCATCACCGCGTTCTACTCGCATCACAGCGGCGCGCAGATGTACTCGCGCACGACGATCCACCCCGGTGACATCACATCCTGGGCGCCTCAGCTGCCAACGCCGACGAACCCCAGCGGGATCAACGCGTACACCTACCCGAACCCTCAATATCTCGCCGCGGAGAACGAGACCTACCTGTTCTGGCGCGGCGCCGGTCAGCCAACGTTCGCGCGCCGCGACGCGAGCGGCGCGTGGTCGCCCGCGCAGGCGCTGATATCGCAACCGCACGGCGTGCCCTACGTCAAGGTCGACTCCAACGGACGCGACACGATCTACTTCGCGTTCACCGACGGTCATCCGCGCAACCGCGTCACCAGCATCTACTTCGCCGAGTATCGCGAAGCGATGATCCGTCACGCCGACGGCGCCGTGATCGCCGCGCTCGGCTCGCCGATCCTGCCCGTACAGGCCGACCACATCTACGACGCCGGCGCAAACCACGGCGTCCGCGCGTGGGTCGACGACGTCGCCGCGACGCCGGACGGCTCGGCGGTCGTCCTCTTCACGACCTTCCCTCGCGGGGGCAGCCGCCGCGTCTACCACTACGCGCGATGGAATGGGCGCTCATGGCATACGTATGATGTCGGCGACGGCGGTGCGACGATCACCACGACCGCGTCCGAGCACTTCTATTCGGGCGGGATGGACCTTGACCACAACGATCCACGGAACCTCTACGCATCCGTTGGCAGCTTCGGCCACCATCGGATCGAGCGGCTCACGACTCCCGATGGCGGCAGACACTGGCGACGCACCTGGATCACCGGCACACAGACCGACAACGTGCGCCCCGTCGTTCCGCGCCAGCTGGCTCCCGGCAGCGCCGAGGTCCTGTGGATGCGCGGCAGCTACGGCGCCTTTCAACGCCCCGAGACCTCGATCGTGGGGCTGAGGTGAGGCGCAGCGCTGCGCGGCGAGCCACTGCCACGGTGGGTCGCGCATGATGAGGGCCAGGAGCAAGGCGGCGGCCGTCGAGCTTCCGGCCGGCGCCGTGGCGCGTACGCAGCCTCTGGGAGCGCGCGTCGGCGAGCGGCTCGCGGCCGCCTACGACGCGCGCCGGACGGTGCTCGCGGATGTCTGGCGGGCTTTCTGGGCGTCGCGGCTCGCGGTGTGGTTCGCGGCCATCTACGGGGTCCTCGCGGTCGGCTATCGCCCGACCGGCGGCGCCCCGCACACGCACGCGCCATTCGGTGACCTCGGCGAGATCCTGTTCGGGTCCGCGCAGCGCTGGGACGGCGGCTTCTACCTGTCGATCGCGGCGCATAACTACCACACCGACGCGCTTTCAGCGTTCTTTCCGCTCTATCCGCTGACGATCAGGGCGGTGGGGTTCGTCTCGGGCTCGCTGCTCGTCGCGGGCATCGCGGTCAGCCTTGCGTCGTTCGCCGTCGCCC
This sequence comes from Solirubrobacteraceae bacterium, assembly GCA_034664905.1. GTDB lineage: Bacteria > Actinomycetota > Thermoleophilia > Solirubrobacterales > Solirubrobacteraceae > Palsa-744. Next base: position 15,228 of record JAXDGS010000081.1, read on the forward strand.
TCTATTTGCTGCACCGGCTCGTCACGATCGAACTCGGCCGCGAGCACGCGCAGACGGCGGTGCTCGTGCTCGCGTTCTTTCCGACCGCGATGTTCTTCTCCGTCGTCTATCCGGAGGCGCTGCTCGTGGCGCTCACGATCGGCGCGGTCTACGCCGCGCGCACCGGGCACTGGGCAATCGCGTGCATCCTCGGCGCGCTCTCCTCCGCCGCGCACAACTCCGGCGTTCTCGTCGCGATCCCGATCGCGCTGCTCTACCTCTACGGGCCGCGCTCGGACCGCGAGCCGCCGCTCGCGCCGCCGAGGTCGCGGTGGCTGCCGCGGTACCGCCCGCGGCTCGACTTCCTGTGGCTCGCGATCATCCCGCTCGGCCTGGTCGCGTTCTTCACATACATGGGCATCAAGCGCGGCGACGCGCTGCTGCCGCTACACGTCAACGACACCGTCTGGCATCGCCATTTCGAGGTCGCAGGCGGGATCGTGGAAGTCCCGCGCATCCTCTGGCACAGCCTGCACTCGATCGCCACCGCGCCACCCGAGCGGCTGTTTCCCGCAACCAATGGCCCCTACCGCGCTGCGGCGATCAACATCGTGGACATCACCGCGCTCGGCTTCGCCCTGATCGCCACGATCGGCGTGCTGCGGCGTCTGCCGTTCGCCTACGGCGCCTACACGATCGTCTCGCTGGTGATCCTCACCTCGGCTCCGAAGGCGAACGAGCCGCTGGCCTCCTTCCCGCGCTATCTGCTCGTGCTGTTCCCGCTGCAGATGGTCGTCGCGGTCTGGCTGCACGATCGAAAGCGCCTGGCGCTCTGGCTCGGTTGGAGCGGCCTTGCGCTCGGCATGGCATCGATGCAGTTCGCCACCGGTCGCTGGGTGGCGTGACGCTGCGACGCGCGCGGCTAGGACTCGGCGAGCAGCTGTCCTGCGATCGTCGCCTGATCGAAGTAGACGCGCTCGCAGACGATGCGCTCGCTGTCCGGCCCGAACACGAACACAGCACACATGCGGCAGCGAAAGCCGCGGCCGGTGGGAGCCATGCCCTGGTGCTCGCCGGTCATCGTCCCGAGCAGATCGAACTCGGCGATCACCGCATCCCCGGCCGCGTGCAGCAGCACGTTCTCGTTGCGCTGGTCGGGGAACGTGGCGCGAGACGCGCGGTAGTACTCGCGCACCTGCTCGGCTCCGTCAAAGACCTCGCTTGTCGCGATGAGCTCGTAGCGAGGGTGATCGAAGGTGTCGAGCGTGTCCTCGAAGCGAAGCTCGTTCTCCGAGCGCATGTGCTCGCGGACGATCTCCAAACGGCGATCCTGCAGCGACGGCGCGGCCCCAGACATCAATGCTCCTCCCCGGCGTTGGCTGATCACCGCCACCTTAGGCCCTGCGGCGCGCGCCCGCGGCCGGTGCAGTGAACTACCCTCGCAGCTCGAGCGCCCGAGCGTCTCGTCGATCCACGCCGCATGCGAACACCATGAGCGTCAACGCCAACCCTCAACCACTCCACGCCACGGATTCCCTCGGGGTGCTCGACGAAGCCTGTGCGCGCGCCGAGGAGAGCCTCGAGCTCGCCGCGCGCCACCTCGACCCGTCGCTGGTTGACGTGCTGCGCATTCTCGGCCTCGGCAAGCCCTACACGACAGCGCAAGGCTCCTACCTCTACGACGCCGCAGGCCGCGCGTATCTCGATTTCCACACCGGCGAGGGCTTCGCCAGCCTGGGCCACAACCATCCCGACGTGCGCGAGGTCCTGCAGGCGGCGCTCGGCGCAGACCTCGTCGATGGCGTGCAGCTGCACTACTCGGCGTTGGCCGGGTTGCTCGCGCAAGAGCTGTCACGTCGCCTCCCGGACGGCTTGGACGCCGTCTTCTTCGCGAGCACGGGCGCCGAGGCGGTGGACTCGGCGATGAAGTTCGCGCGCGCAGCGACGCGCCGCCCGCGCTTGATCTCCTGCGAGAACAGCTTCCACGGGGTCACGCTCGGGCCGCTTTCGCTGGTCGGTGACGAGTTCTTCAAGGAGGGCTTCGGCCCGCTGCTGCCAGGCTGCGCGCGCGTTCCGTTCGGCGACCTCGCACGCCTGGAGGCGGAGCTGCGCACGAAGGATGTCGCCGCCTTCATCGTCGAGCCGGTCCAGGGTCGCATGGTGACGCTCCCGCCGCCGGGTTACCTGCAGGAGGCGCAGGCGCTGTGCCGGCGCTACGGCACGATGTTCGTCCTGGACGAGATCCAAACGGGACTTGGACGCACCGGCAGGTGGTTCGCGCTCGAGCACTCCTCGCTCGAGCCTGACTTCGTGCTCGTCGGCAAGGCGCTGAGCGGAGGCTACATGCCGGTCGCAGCCATGGTCACGAGGCGCGAGACCTACCAGGAGGCCGTGGGAACGCTCGAGCGCTCCTACGTGCATCAGTCGACCTTCGGACGTAACCGCCTGT
>JAXDGS010000082.1:0-4176 GCA_034664905.1 Solirubrobacteraceae bacterium
GCGGTGCTCCTCGAAGGCGGCTGCCAGCCAGTCACCGTCGGCCATGTGTCACATTCTCTCGCTGCCGGGTGTCACCACACTGACACCCGGCACCCCGCGAACGTGACATGCGGGGCGCATGGCGTGCACAGGAATACCCATCGGTTAGGAGACAGATGACGTCATCCATTCTGGTCACCGGCGGCACGGGCACGCTCGGGCGCCAGGTTGTTCCGCGCCTGCGGGAAGCCGGCTGCGAGGTACGGGTGCTCAGCCGTCGCAGCCACGAGGCCCCGGATGGTATCGAGTACGTGACCGGCGACCTGGCCGCGGACGCGGGGATCGAAGCTGCGGTGGAGGGGACCCAGGTCATCGTGCACTGCGCGGGCAGCAGCAAGGGCGACGAGGATAAGACCCTGAATCTGACCCGGGCAGCGTCGCGGGCCGGGACACAGCACCTGGTGTATATCTCGGTCGTCGGCGCCGACCGGATCCCAGTCGTCAGCGGCGTCGACCGCGCCATGTTCGGCTATTTCGCGTCCAAGCTAGCCGCCGAGCGTGTGGTGGCCGATTCTGGCCTGCCGTGGACGACGCTGCGTGCCGCCCAGTTCTATGAATCGCTCCTGAAGGTGGCGCAGGCGATGACGAAGCTGCCGGTGATACCGGTCCCGGCCGGCGTCCGGTTCCAGCCAGTCGAGGCCGGTGAGGTCGCTGCCCGGCTCGTGAAACTGGCGCTGGGCGCCCCGGCCGGGCTGGCGCCCGACATAGCCGGTCCGCAGGTGTACAGCATGGCTGATCTTCTCCGCGGATACCTGCGAGCTCGCCGCAAGCATCGGCTGATGGTGCCGGTCCGGCTTCCGGGAAAGGCGGCCCGCACGGTCCGGGCTGGCGCAAATCTGGCTCCCGAACGAGCAGTGGGTCATCAGACCTGGGAGGACTTCCTGAGGGTGGCGACTTGACGTGAAGTCCACTTCAGGTTGTTTACTGGGCGGATGGCTGAGCTGACCGCTGCACATGTCGAGTACCTCGCAAGCCAACTGCTGGGGCGGCTCGCCACCGCCGGCGCGGATCACAAGCCGCATGTTGTACCGACGTCGTTCCGCTACAACGCCGATCTCGGCACGGTCGACGTCGGCGGTCACCACGTCGCGACGACCAAGAAGTACCGGGATGTACAGGCCAACGGCTGGGCGGCGATCGCTGTTGACGATCTCGTGTCGATTGACCCATGGACGCCGCGCTTCCTCGAGATCCGCGGCCGCGCCGAGGCGCTCCCGACCGGCGGCGCGCACCTTGGGCCAGGATTCGGCGATGCCTTCATCCGCATCTACCCGGAGAAGGTCAACAGCTTCGGCATTGCCTAGCGGCTGTTCTCCTCTGGCCACTGCAACTCGTTGCCTCGTCCGTAGGTCGAATAGGTCGTCTCATTCTTCGGCGATGGCCTCATGGCACAGATCGACGCACTCGTCGCAGATACACACGCCGGTATGCACGCCGGTTCCGGCGATGAGCTTCTTGACCTGCTTCTGGCTCTTTCCGCTAAACGAGCAGGCGAGATCGACTTTGCCTCGTTTGCGGCGGCGCTGTCTCAGTATGGCGTCAAGCTAAGCTTGTCACCCTGGGCCGGATGGCCCTCATGTGACAACAACCTCGTCAGGGTAACCTTTGACGCCGATATACGTCAGGGCTACCTTGACGGTATGACGCGTCCTCGAATCTCGCCGCCAGGCGCCAGCCGACTCCAGACCCTGTGCTGCTCGTTCTGCGCTAAGAACAAAGATGCGGTCGCCAAACTCATCGCCGGGCCCGGCGTGTACATCTGCAACGAGTGCGTGGGCCTCTGCGACCTGATCATCGCCGAGGAGCTCGCGCCCGACTTCGGCTCATGGAACGAGCACCCGGACGATGAGATGCTGGCGAGCCTGGCGCGGATTCAAGCTGCGGTCTCCCAGGCCGACGCTGCCGTGCATGACCACGTGGCCGTCCTGCGTGATCGGGGCATCAGCTGGACCCGCATCGGGGAAGTGCTCGGCGTATCGAAGCAGGCAGCATGGGAGCGGTTCTCCGGAGAGGACTGACTGTGGCGTGCTCGGAGGGACTCGACCCCCCGCCTTCTGATCCGTAGATCAGTGCCGGGTGTCCGGCCCGTCCGCTGTCGTCTGAATCCGCAGGCCAGGGTCCATCAGGTGTCCGGTCCGCGTGCGCTTATCCGGCGCTGTCCGGTCAGTCTGTGAGAGATGTGTGAGACGGCCGACCTGAGCGCGTTCCTCGGAGCGCTTCCTTATCAGGGTGTCGGCGTTCCGGCCCGAGTGGCAGTCGCGCCGCAGTGACGTGGGCATTCGCGTTCTGCGTCCTCCCCGCGGCTACGTCCATTGTCTCGCGCTTACCCGTAATAGCCTCGGCGCTCTAGGGCCGTTGTAGGGCCACCCCTAGGGCGCATACGGCTCCGGAGGCCGGGAGCAGTCACCCTGGGCTTCGCCCACCCCCGGCGAGCTGGGGCGAATCCCCATTAGGCATCACGCCACTCCCCATCTGACGGGCGAGTCAGCCAGTCTGCGTAAGGCGATCCGCCTCGGCAAGAAGCAGGTTGCCGAAGGGCTGGAAGCCGATTCTCACGCTGTTCAGTCCGCCGAGCACGCGATGGACGGTTCCCCACTCCCATATTGCGGTGGCGTCGACGCCAGTTCGAGCTGCCAGACGTTCCGTTCTAACCCACAAGTCGTCGCCGGCGGAGGGGGTGCAACGGACGATAGTCCCGAGGTCACATGCGGGTTCCGCCCTCAGGCCGACGGGATCTATCAGCTTGAAGGTGCCACCTTCTGTCTGGAGTGCGTTCGCTTCATGAACGTCGCCATGCACGAGCACCGACGTTCGACGGTGGTAAGCGCGCTCGCGGCGATCGGCACATTCGACGGCGTCGTCGATCGTCGCTGCCGAACATGGTCGTTCCAGCTCCTCCCACAGCTGCGGTATGAGGTGCTGCATCCGATGTGCGAAGTCGGCGCCGGTCGGCAAGTCGATGTCGTCGTCGAGCGGGCGCCAGATTTGCGTGACGATGTCGCACAACATGTCGTGTTGCGAGCGATGGTCCAAAATTACGTCGTACATCGCCGGCCCGAGCCTCTCAAGCAGAAGTGCGTCTCGGGTGAGGTCCCGGCGGATCAGGCGTGCGCAGCTCTTCCCCGCATCGAGATCGAGCACGGTCGCTTCGAAGCCGAGCTGGCGCCGATATCCGGGAACCCCGACCTTGAGGACTGACGGGGCCCCGTCGGCGAGCGTGGCTTCGACGACCAAGGCAGCGTGTCCCCCGCGCATCGTTGCGCCGATCGTCAGCGACCAGTCCCAGGCCAAGGAGCCTAGGACCGACGGTAGACCGTCGAGCCATGCCGCGTCCCCGTCGGCAAGCGCCTGGCTTCGAACTTCATCGGGAACGTCGAGTGTCATCCGATTCGTTGTCCCCTAAGACTCGGACGCGCGCTGCGATTTGCTCGTGCTCCCATAGCAAATAGCTTCGTGCCTGCCAGGACTCCTGCCAAGGGGCTGGTCACGCGCGTCGCACGCGCAGATCGAAGCAAATTCGTGGATACCTCTCTGCCCCCGTCCTCCTCGTAGGCGCCAAACCCAGGTGAGTGGCTGCCGGGTCCAGGGTCGGCGTAGCCGATCGCGTGCGATGGCCCGCAGGGCCGCCCTGGAGGCGGTGGCCGCGATCCGGACAATCGAAGCCGAGGAAGACGGGCCGCCTCCGTAGCTACCGATGACCATTCGGATCAGTGCTGCCCATCGTGGGACGGCGCGGGCGTGTCGGGCGGGCCTCCCAAGGCACGCCCGCGACCGGCTGCACGCCGCGTGGCGACTGTCGCTCTACGGCCTGCGCCGTGGCGAGGTGCTCGGCCTGCGCTGGTCGGACATCGACCTGAAGGCCAAGACCCTCACCATCAACCAAGCGCGGGTCCTGGTCGAGTACCGAGTCCGCATCGAGGATCCGAAGTCGCGCAACGGCAAGCGGACGCTTCCGCTCGATGACGAGTTGGTCGCCGCGCTGACGTTACTGCGCAAGCGCCAGATGGAGGAGAGCGCGGCGGCGGGTGCCGCGTATCAGGCCGGGCTCGCCGCACTCGACTGGCACTCCGGCGGCGAGTACGTGATCACCGACGGACTGGGCATCCCGGTCCACCCGGAGTGGTACTCCGACGAGTT
>JAXDGS010000083.1:0-34822 GCA_034664905.1 Solirubrobacteraceae bacterium
CGACGCTATCGCGTGCCAGCGCGTCGAGCTCGTGAACCGCAACGCGCGCGACCCCGTGCTCGCGTAGCTCGTCGGCGACGCGCGCAAGGGCCCCCGCGTCGCGCCCCGCCAGCACGTCGACCGCTCCAGCGAGATCCGCCGGCATGCCCCCGCGCTCGCCGAGGATCCCGACCGCCAGGATCACGATGTCCGCGCCGCCGAGCTCAGCGAACGCCGTGTCAAGCATCTCCGCGTGGCTATCGCTTGCCATCGCGTCGAGCTCGTGAACCGCAACGCGCGCGACCCCGTGCTCGCGTAGCTCGTCGGCGACGCGCGCAAGGGCCCCCGCGTCGCGCCCCGCCAGCACGACCTCGCGCGGCGCGCGGCGCTGCAGCTCGCGAACGATCGCGAGCCCGATCTCCGAGGTGCCGCCGAGCACGATCACCCGCCGGCCCGCTGCGACCGCGCCGCCGGCGCTCACCGCGCGGTCCCGCACAGCCCGACCCGGCGGCCGAGATCCGAGCGCAGCCGCTCACCGGGATCGCAGCGTGCACGCAAAGCCGCGAACTCGTGAAGCCGCGGATACATCGCCGCAACCGTCTCCGGGGCGAGGCGAGCGTCCTTGGTCAGGTACACGCGGCCGCCGCAGCCGGCGACGATCTCGTCGAGCTCACGTAGCGCTCGCTCGAGGCCCGCAGCCGCCGCCGGCAGATCCATCGCCAGCGTCCAGCCCTGCAGCGGAAACGACAGCGGACCGCCGAACTCAGCGCCGAAGCGCTTGAACACCGCCAGATACACCGGCAGCCGGCGCGAGCCGATCAGCTCGAAGCAGCGCCGCAGCGCAGCCTCCTCACCGGAGGGGATCACGAGCTGGTATTGCACGAACCCCGCGGGGCCGTAGAGGCGGTTCCATGCGCCCAGCGCGTCGAGCGGGAAGAAGTACGGCGCGAGCTTGAGCGGCCGGCGGCGTGCGCGGCGCGGGCTCGCGTGCCAGCGAGCCGCATTGAATGCGCGCATCGCCCGCGGGCGAAGCACACCGGCGGGAACGCCACGGGGAACGTCGAGCACAGGGCCGCGCGCGAGCGTGGCCGCCGGCGTGCGAGCGCGCCGGCGCGGAGCCTCTGCGGCGGGGAGCGGGTCGGCCTGGCTGATGACCGCCCGGCCCATGCCCGCGCCCGGAGCGAGCAGGTCGAGCCATGCCACCGAGTAGCGGTGCCGCTCATCGGTTCCAAGCAGCTCGAGCGTCTGCTCGAGGCTGTCGGTGCGATCGACGTCGGCGGCGACCCACGGGCAGGCAAGGCGCTCGACCGCGAGCGTCGCCTCGAGCACGATTCCGGTGAGTCCCATGCCGCCGAGGGTCCCGTAGAACAACTCTGGATCGCTTTCCGGCGAGACCTCCAAGACCCCTCCCGCCGGGGTCCACAGCGACAGCGAGTGCACGTGCCGCGCAAAGCCTCCGTCGCGATGGTGGTTCTTGCCGTGGATATCGCTCGCGATCGCGCCCGCGATCGTCACGAAGCGCGTGCCGGGCACCACCGGGAGCGTCAGACCGTCGCTCGCGAGCCTCGCCATAAGCTGCGCAACCGTCACGCCCGCCTGCACCGTCGCGGTGCATCGCGCCGTGTCTATCGCAGCAATTCCCCCGAGCGCGGTCGTGTCCAGCACATCCCCGCCCTCGAGCTGTGCGGCGTCGCCGTAGCTGCGCGCCGCACCGCGCGCGATCAGGCCGCGCTCACTGCCGAGCCCGCCAGCGAGGAGATCGACCGCCTGCGCGAGCGAGGTGGGCCTCAGCACGCGCGCGTCTACGCGCCTCGTTCGCCCCCATCCGCACAGCTGGCGCTGCTCGCCGGCGACCGTCACGCGCGGCGCGCGCTCAACGACCGACATAGACGCCGCCGAGGAACAGCGCCGCCCACGCGAGACCGAGCGCCAGCAGCGTCCGGTCCCGCAGGATCAGCTCCTCGGGCGCCTGCCCGGCCCCGGCACCCACGAGCGCCGCATACCGCGCCAACCACAGCAGGAAGGGAGCGGCCGAGAGCACATACCACGCGACGTGCGCGGGTCGCGTGACCGCCCACGACACGTATGCGCTGCCGCCGACCGCAGAAGCTCCCAGCAGCGTCAGGCGCAGGCTCGACTGCGAGTAGCGGCGCAGGGTCGCGCGCGCCGGTGGCCGGCCGCGGTGCTCGCGCAGCTCCGCGTAGCGCTTGGCCGCCACCAGGAACACCGCGCATGACGCGGTCACGATCATGAACAGTCGTGAGAGGTAGATATCGGTAGCCGCGCCGCCCGCGACCGCGCGCAGGACGAACCCGGCCGCGATCACCACGATGTCCGCCACGACCACGCGTCGCCACCACACCGAGTAGCTGAGCGTCAGCGCCATGTACCCGAGCTCCACGCCGCCCAGCGCCGGCCTGATCGCGGTCGCACCCGCGAGGCCCACGACGGCCAGCATTGCCGCCAGCAGCAGCGCCGGGCGCGGCGCCAGCAGGCCTGCGGCGATCGGCCGTGCGCGCTTGCTCGGATGCAAGCGATCCTGCTCCACATCGCGCACGTCGTTCAACAGGTAGGTCGCGCTCGAGATCATGCACAGCGTCACGAACGCGCCCACGACCTGCACCATCACGAGCCGGTGACCGAGCACGCCGGCCGCGGCCGGCGCAGCCAGCACGAGCAGGTTCTTGCTCCACTGTCGCGGACGGCACGCCCTGAGCACAACGCCGAGCGAAGCTCGCGGCGCCACCGGTGCCTCGAGCGCGCGCAGGCGCGGACGCTGGGGTGCGTCATGTGCCATGCCGCGCTGGAGCGCCTCGTCGGTGGCCAGCGCCTCTATCGAGTTGATGTCAAACCTCCGGTACGTGCTTTGCGGGGGAGATGCACCTCGGGGTGCAGGGTAGGATTCCACATGAGCGTCCGGACTCCAGCCGCGCGACCCAGAGATTCAGGTGAGACTGTTCTTAATGAGAATGCGCTCACGACGTCGGAATCCCTGCAGGAACCCACCGAGCAGCCGCTTACAGTCTGACCATGGAGCTTAGAACAGCGACGCCGCCGGTGCGCAGGCGGCGGCCCCGGCCGTCTCCCAGCGCTCAGGTCCCGGCGCTCGGACGCCTGCGGCGCGTCGCCCTCGTCGCTGCACTCGTCGCGCTGATCCCGGCCGCGTTCTCCTACATGGGCGCGATCAGCGGACCGTCGAACTCGAGCTGGGGTATTCGCACGGTCGAGTGGCTGCGAGACCACGGCGCGGCGGGCCTCGTCGCGCAGGTCGAGTCGATCTACTACAGCCTCACCGCACCCAGCAAGGGCGGCCCGGGCCTGCACGCGCTGCCGCGCATCGGCTACGGCGGTGCCACGACCGCCGCCGGAGGTTCCGCGAAGGCGCTCATCGCCGAATATCGCCCGCCGCGGGTGCCGTCGATGCTCCAGCCTGCGCTCGCCGGCGAGGGGGTCTGGCGGGCGACGCGCCCCGGGCTCGAATCGGCCGAAAACACCCCCCCGCTGCTGGTCACGACGGTCCGCGATCAGCCCGAATACCCGCGCGTGGTGGCCGGCCTCGCGTGGATCAACACCAAACGCACCACGCTCACACTGAATCCCGGCCGGCTAGAGCCCTCGGTGACGCTCCCGCGCGGCAGCATGGATGTCCCCCGGGAAGACCGCACGAAGCTGCTCGCCACCTTCAACAGCGGCTTCAAGCTCGCCGACTCGCAGGGTGGCGTCGTCCTGAACGGACACACCTACGCACCGATGCGCAACGGCCAGGCGACGCTCGTCGGCTACACCGACGGGCACGTCGACGTGATCGACTGGCGATACGGGTCCTTCGCGCCGGCTTCGGTGTCGTTCGCGCGCCAGAACCTGCCGCTTCTGCTGAGCGAAGGGCAGCTCGCTGCGAACCTCGAAAACAATGCCGAATGGGGCGCCACCGTGGGCGCCGCGGTGCTCGTGTGGCGTTCGGGGGTCGGGGTGGACAGCCGCGGCAACCTGATCTACGCGGCCGGCGAAAACCAGACGGTCAAGAGCCTCGCAGGCGCGCTCAGGCGCGCCGGCGCGGTGCGCGCGATGGAGCTCGACATCAACTCCTACTGGGTCAGCTTCATAACCTACGGTTCGCCCGGCGCCGTTGTGTCGAAGAACCTGCTGCCCTCGATGGACCGCTCCTCGAGCCGCTATCTCGAACCCGACGACCGCGACTTCTTCAGCGTCTACTCGCGCTGAGCGGCTCGCCTGCCCGTCCTCGTCGCGCGTGTGCGCAGCCGTGCCGTCGATCCCTCGATATCGGCTAGCCTGGGTCACATGAAGCTGTTCAGGCGCGAGCGCGAAGCGCCCCTGGATGCGGGGTCTGCGCTGCCGGGGCGCTCGCAGGAGGTGCAGGTGTCGGCGCTTCATGCGGTGCTCGGCACACCGATCAAGGGCCCGTTCCCGGAGGGCGTCGAGATCGCGGTCTTCGGAATGGGTTGCTTCTGGGGCGCGGAGCGCATCTTCTGGCAGGCGCGCGGCGCGTACACGACCGCCGTGGGCTACGCGGGCGGCTCGACACCGAACCCGACCTACGAGGAGGTCTGCGGCGGGCGCACGGGGCATGCCGAGGTCGTGCTGGTCGCGTTCGATTCGGCGCTCACGAGCTACCAGGACATGCTCAAGCTGTTCTGGGAGGGGCACGATCCGACGCAGGGCATGCGCCAGGGCAACGACGTCGGAAGCCAGTACCGCTCGCTGATCATCTGCAGCGACGACGCCCAGCGAAGCCAAGCGCAAGCCTCGCTCGAGGCCTATCAGCAGATGCTCTCCGCTGCGGGCCACGGCACGATCACGACCGAGCTCGCCGGCGCCGATGCCCCGCATCCCTTCTACTACGCCGAGGACTACCACCAGCAGTATCTCGCGAAGAACCCCGGCGGCTACTGCGGCCTCGGCGGCACCGGAGTCGCCTGCCCGGTGGGCGTAGCGGGCTAGCGCAGGACCCCTCCGCGAGACGCCTTGGTGCGCTCTCCCGGCGCTCGCGGTAGCGACCTCCCCCCGGATACGCCAGCGGCCCCGCCGGGGCGGGGCCGCTGGATCCAGCACATCCGGGCTGAGGCCGTGCGCCTACGCACCCGCCCCTGCTGGAGCCGGGCTCCAGCCGGCCGCATGGGGCCCGCCGAGGGTCGGGACGTCGGACGGGTAGACCTCGTTGCCGTGGATCGCGTGATCGCCGATCTCGAGCTCCTCGTCGGAGAGCCGTAGCGGCAGGAAGATCCCCACGAGCTTCAGCAGCAGGAACGTCATGGCGCCGCTGAAGAGGATCACCCAGCCCGCGGTCTCGGCCTGCCAGCGCAGCAGCGTCCAGCTGCCGTGCACCACTCCCGAGAGTCCCGGCAGGTTCGACGCGCCCTTTTCGCCGATGTACTCGATGACCTTCGGATCAGCGAGCACCCCGACCATCAGGCCGCCGACCAGCCCGGCGATGCCGTGGGTATAGATCACCCCCAGCGTGTCGTCCACATGTCGGAAGATGGGAGCTCGGCTGAGGAAGCGAATCGCCATCCATACGACGCTCGAGCCGACCACGCCGATCACGATCGCGCCGTAGCCGTTGACGAAGCCCGCCGCCGGAGTGATGCACACCAGGCCCGTGATCATGCCGTTGACCGAGCCGATCAGCGACGGCTTGTCACGGAAGATGTAGTCCCATGTGATCCACACGAGCATCGCGACGGCGGTGCACAGGTTCGTGTTGAGCACCGCCGCCGACGCGTTCGCGCCGGCGTAGTAGGAGTCACCGCCGTTGAAGCCGTTCCAGCCCAGCCACAGCAGGCCCGCGCCGGCCGCGACCATCAGCAGGTTGTTTGGAGCGTCGACCTCCCTGTCGCGTTGCAGCCTGGGCCCGATCACCGCCGCTGCGACGAAGCCCGAGATGCCAGCGGCGAGGTGGATCACATAACCACCGGAGTAGTCGAGCGCTCCGTGCGCGGACCAGTAGCCGCCGCCCCAGATCAGGAACGCGTTGACCGAGTACACGCAGGTGATCCACAGCAGCACGAACGGTATCCACGCCTTGAAGTTGATCCGCCCGAGCACCGAACCCAGCATCAGGATCGGCGTGATCGCAGCGAACACGAACTGGAAGTACACGAGCGTCGACTGCGGGAAGTGGAACGGCGGTCCCGTCGTGATCGACGGGATTTCGGCCTGTCTCTCCAGGGCATTCGCCCCCAGAACGCTCCCCGGTTCCCCGAGGAAGGTTCCTAGAAAGCCTTTCGTGCCGAACACACCGGAGCCACTGTGCGCGATCGGATGGCCAAAGCCCATCTTGAACGCCCACAGACACCACGCGACCAGCACGAGGCAGAAGGCGACGAAGGTGAGCATCATGCTGTTCACCGACCAGCGCTTCTGCATCACGCCGCCATATAGGACGGCGAGGCCGGGCAGGCTCATCAGGCCGACGAACGTCGCCGCCGTCATCTGCCATGCGTTGTCGCCGGGGTTCAGCCATGTTGGCCATGCGCTCCAGGTCATATGGGCTTGGTTCCCTTCATTTGGACGTGGTGACGGTCAACCCAGCGCTTGGGTTGCGGGCGCCCCGATTTCAGTGCAGTTATGAAATCTGCGCCGGGTCAGGCCCGGTAGGGACACCCTGGCCAACTCTTCGCACGGCCGTTTCGACATTTGTCCAGGCCACTTGTGTGGCCCTCGTCGGGCGCTATTCGCGCATTCGGTATCCGGCGCGCGCGCACGCCGAGCGCAGCTCCGAGGCGATGCCCCGATAGCTGCTCGGCGGCGAGGCGCACACCTGGCGTGCCTGCGCGCCGCATGCATGCAGGCGCGCGCCTCCGAGCGTGCTCGCAAACGTCACGTTGATGCAGTCGGCGCGCGCGGGCGCGCCGCTCGTGGCCGCGTATACGCCGAGCGCGATCAGCGCGGCGAGCACGCACGCGAGCGCGACTGCGACCGCGGACTTCTCGCGCCTGCCCCAGCGCAGCGGCTCACGTAGCCGCCGCGACTGCTCGAACATGATCATCTCGCCGCGAAGGCTATCCGCTGTGCTGTGTCTCGCCGCCCGCATCGGGCTGCGCGGCGGGATCGGTTGGGTCGAAGGCCAGCGCGAGCGAGTTGATGCAGTAGCGCTGGCCGGTCGGCCCGGGCCCGTCGTCGAAGACGTGGCCGAGGTGCCCGCCGCAGGTCCGGCAGAGCACCTCGGTGCGCCGCGCGAACAGGCTGTTGTCCGGGCGCAGCACGACGGCCTGCGCCACAGCCGGCTCGGTGAAGCTCGGCCAGCCGGTCCCGGAGTCGAACTTCGTATCGCCGTGGAACAGCACCGCGCCGCAGGCGGCGCAGCGATAGTCGCCCGCGGCCTTGTTGTAGACGTACTCACCGGAGAACGGCGGCTCGGTGCCGGCCTTGCGCAGCACCTCGTACTGCGCGGGAGTGAGCTCCTCGCGCCACTGCTGCTCGGACTTCACGACCTCGGCGTCGCTCGAGGAGATTGGCGACTCGCTTGAACTCATGGGCAATGTTCTAGCACCACGCGCGCCGCCAGCGCCAGTGCTATTGTTGATCTTTACGTTCACGTCAACTTTCGACGGCGCGCGCCGAGGGAGCGACACGCTTTGAGCATCGCGACAGGAAATCGGCAGGCACGCAGCGAGCGCGAGGAAGGCCGCTTCGGCGTCGCCGCCGGTCACGAGCACTACAAGTGGTGGGCGCTCTCCTGCACGAGCCTCGGCATGCTGCTCGCCGCCACCAACTCGGGGACGCTGATCATCGCGCTGCCCGACCTCGAGCGCTCGCTGCACACGAGCCTGCTCGCCTTGGTCTGGGTGATCCTCGCCTACCTGATCGCCGCGACTGTGCTGGTTCTCATGGCCGGCCGGCTCAGCGACCTGTTCGGGCGCAAGCGCGCCTACGTCGGTGGGTTTGTGCTGTTCGCCGCGGCATCGCTCGGCGCGGGCTTCTCCTCCGGCGCGACCGTGCTGATCCTGTGGCGCATCCTTCAGGGGATCAGCTCGGCGTTCCTGTTCGCGAACGCCGCCGCGCTCGTCACCGATGCCTTTCCCCGTGAGCAGCTCGGCCTCGCGATGGGCGCGAACACGATGGTCGCGGCGATCGGGCTGGTCCTCGGCCCGGTGCTCGGCGGCGCGCTTGTCGCGATCTCCTGGCACTGGGTGTTCTGGTTCAACGTCCCGTTTGCGCTCGCCGGAGCGCTCTGGGGCGCGCTGATCCTGCGTGAGCTCGCAAAGCCGGACGCGACGCGCGGCTTTGACGTGCTGGGCACCAGCACCTTCGTGCTCGGGCTCACCGGGCTCGTTCTCGGGGTCTCGCGCGGCGGCCTCAGCGGCTGGAACGATCCCGTCGTGATCGCCGGGCTCGCCGCGGCGGCGCTGCTGCTGCCGATCTGGGTCCTGATCGAGAGCCGCTCGCGCGCTCCGATGCTCGATCTGGAGATCTTCCGCAACCGCCTGTTCGCGGCCGCCAGCGCGGCAGCGTTCATCAACGGCCTCGCGCGGTTCGCCCTGATGTTCCTGTTCGTGTTCTACTTCCAGGGCGCGCAGGGCAACACGCCGATCGAAGCGGGGATCAAGCTGATACCGCTCGCGCTGGGCATGCTCGTGGCCTCACCGCTCGCCGGCATCTACGCGGACCGCCATGGCTCGCGCGCGCTGGCCGCAGGCGGCATGCTCATATCGGCGGCGGGGCTCGCCGGGATGACGAGCCTCGGCGTGCACACCCCTTACTGGCAGAGCAGCCTGTGGCTCGCCACCGTAGGGGTCGGCTCGGGCATGTTCAACAGTCCGAACACCGCCGCGATGATGGGCGTCGTCCCCGCCTACCGCCGCGGCGTCGCCGCCGGCGCGCGAACGCTTCTGCAGAACACCGGCGCGGTGCTCTCGATCGCGTTCGTGCTCGCGATCGTGACCTCCGCGATCCCCAAAGCGACACTGTTCGCGATCTTCTCCGGCCTCACCAAGGGGCTCTCAGCGCAGAAGCTCGCACCGTTCATCGCAAACATGCACGTCGCCCTGTGGGTGCTCGCGGCAACCTCGCTGATCGGCGCGGCGGTCTGCCTGCTGCGTCCCTCCCACGCCGAGCCGCGCTCCGACTTCTCCCCTCTGGCCCAGCCGACCGCGGAGAGCGCGAGCCAGTCGCTGCCCGCAAGCGTACGCTGAGCACGCCGATGGCATCGAACTCTCCCAGCACGAGCAAGGACGGTGACGGCGCGCAGCAAAATCTGCGCATCGGCGACGTCGCGCGCATCGTCGGCACCACGCCTCGCACGATCCGCTACTACGAGGAGATCGGCCTGCTCGCGCAGGCGCCCGCGCGCCGGTCGGGTGGGCACCGCACCTACACGGCCGCGGAGGTCGAACGGCTGCGCGAGATCATGCGGCTCAGGGACCTGCTCGGGATCACACTCGATGAGCTCAGAGCGCTGCTCGCGGCCGAGGACGCTCGCGCGGAGGTACGCGCACAGCTGCGTCGCGACGACGTCGACCCGGCGCGCCGCCGCGAACTGCTGACCGAGGCGCTCGGGCACATCGATCGACAGCTCGAGCTCGTGCGCCGTCGCGCCGCCGAGCTCGCGAAGCTGCAGGACGAGCTGTCCGAGACGCGCAAGCGCGCCAAGCGCAAGATCCGCGAGCTCGATGCCCGCGCGAGCGCCACGTTCCCCCCTGCACGGCTCGCGCGCGCCGGAGGCGAGGACTGAATGGACGCACCCGCGCCCGCCGTGCTCGTCGATGACCTGGTCGTGCGCTTCGGCGCGCTTGAAGCGGTCGGCGGGGTGTCCTTCGCGGTGGCGCCGGGTGAGGTGTTCGGGCTGCTCGGCCCCAACGGCGCCGGCAAGACGACGACGATCCGCGTGCTGACGACGCTGCTCGCGCCGACCGAGGGACGGGCGATGGTCGCGGGGTTCGACGTCACCGCCGACAACCTCGCGGTGCGCGCGAGCCTCGGCTACATCCCGCAGGCGATCTCCGTCGACGGCGCGCTGACCGCGTATGAGAACCTCGATTTCTACGGTCGGGTCACCGGTGTCCCCAGACGCCTGCGCCGCGAGCGAATCGAAGAAGCGATCGAGACGATGGAGCTGGCGCCGATGCTCGAGCGCCTCGCACGAACGCTGTCGGGAGGCACGCTGCGCCGTCTGGAGATCGCGACAGCGTTGCTGAACCGACCCGCCGTGCTGTTTCTCGACGAGCCCACCGTCGGCCTCGATCCGGGTGCTCGGCAGATGGTCTGGGAGCGGCTGCATGCGCTGCGCGAGCAGGCGGGGACGACGATCCTGGTGACCACCCATCTGATGGAGGAGGCCGAGCGGCACTGCGAGCGCGTGGTGGTGATGGACAGAGGGCGGCTGGTCGAGCAGGGAGCCCCAGCGGAGCTTCTGGAGCGCCATGGGACCGAGAGCCTGGAAGAGATATTCACAACCGTCACCGGCCGCCAGATCGGCGCTGACGGCGAGGAACTACAAGGGAGCCTTTCGAATGTCCGCGCACAGCGGCGCGTCGCACGTCGGCTCGGCTGAGCGGCCCGCGCCCGCCCGGCGCCCGCAACCGCTTGCCTCCGGGCCGGTTGCGCGCATGGCCGCGGGGACGCTTGCGATGGCGCAGGCCGAGATGCGCAAGCTGCGCCACGACCATCTCGACGTCCTCACGCGCTCGGTGCAGCCCCTGCTGTGGCTGTTCGTGTTCGGCACCGCGCTGCGCAACAACCGCTCGCTGACGCTCGGAACGCTCGACTACCGGGCGTACCTCGCGCCGGGCGTGATGGCCCAGGCCGCGATGTTCATCGCGATCTTCTTCGGGCTCGCCGTGATCTGGGAACGCGACGTCGGTCAGCTGCAGCGGCTGCTCGCAACGCCGCTTTCGCGCATGTCGATCGTCCTCGGCAAGTCTGTCGGCGCATGCGTGCGCGCGCTCGTGCAGGCGCTGCTGCTGCTCGTGGTGCTCGCGGTCGCGGGCATCGGTGTGCGCTGGACGCTCACCGGGGTGCTGGGAACACTCGCGATGCTGATGCTCGGCACCGCCGCGTTCGCGTGCATGTCGATGCTGCTCGCCGCCGGCGTCAAGGAGCGCGAGCGCTTCATGGGCATCGGGCAGCTGATCATGATGCCGCTGTTCTTCGCCTCGAGCGCGCTGTATCCGCTTAGCGTGATGCCGGGCTGGTTGCACGTCATCGCAAGGGTGAACCCGCTCACCTACGAGGTGCAGGGCCTGCGCCAGATGCTCGTCGGCGTCGGCGGAGCCGGCGAGCTGTGGCTCGACTTCTTGGTGGTGGCGGCGTTCTTCGTCGCGATGCTGCTCGCCGCCACCCGCGCATACCCGAGAGCGATCCTGTAAGCGACGCTCGGATCCGATCGACACACACATCGAGCGAGAGGAAGGTGGCGCAGATGGCGAGCGTTCAGGTCAAAGCCAGTCCCGAGGGCGTCCCCGGAGCGCTGTCCGATCCAGGCGGCCTGCAGGCGCAGGAGCTCACGTTCGCCGGGTTCGAGGACACACCTATCAACGGCTATCTCGTGCGACCCGCGGCGGCGGGCCGTTATCCGGCGATGATCGTGATCCATGAGGCGGGCGGCCTGGGCGACCATATTCGCGACGTCAGCAACCGCCTTGCCAACCTCGGCTACGTGACGCTCGCCGTCGATCTGTACACGCGCGAAGGCGGCCCTCCGCCGATGGACGACGTCCAGGCGCTGATGTCTCGGCTGTTCTCGATCCCCGACGAGCGCGCGCTCGGCGACCTCGAGGGCGCCGCTGATCACCTGCGCGCGAGCGAGGACGTGACCGGCAGCGTCGGCGCGATCGGCTTCTGCATGGGCGGGCGCTACACGCTGCTGCTCGCCTGCGCGAGCGATCGGCTGAATGCGGCCGTCGACTGCTGGGGCGGCTTCATCGACCGCGCGACGCCCGAGGAGCGCTCGACACCCCCGCGCCCGACGCCGCCGCTCGAGCTTGCCGAGAAGCTGCACTGCCCGCTGCTCGTCGCGGTCGGCGGCGAGGATCAGAACCCCTCGCCCGCGCTCGGCGAGCAGCTGCGCGAGCGCGCCGAGCGCAGCGGCGAGGAGGTCACGCTCGAATGCTTCCAGGACGCCGGGCACGCATTCTTCGCTGACTACCGGCCCAGCTACCGCCCCGAGGCCGCGGCGAAGCTGTGGCAGCGGATCGTGCCGTTCCTGGAGCGCCACCTGAAGAGCAGCTGAGCGGCGCCCCACCGCGGGTCACGCGGCGGGCCGTTCCTATAGTGCGGGTGAGCGGCCGCGGTACCAGCGAGCGAGGAGGACATCGTGGAGCGCAAGTGGTGGACCCTCATCGCGGTCTCCGTCGCGATCTTTATGCTGCTGCTGGACATCACGGTCGTGAATGTCGCGTTGCCGGATATCCAGCGATCGCTGCACTCAAGCTTTCAGGATCTGCAGTGGGTCGTCAACGCCTACTCGTTGACGCTCGCCGCGTTCCTGCTCACTGCGGGCGCCCTCTCGGACCTGCTCGGGCGCCGGCGCGTGTTCGTCACCGGCCTCGTCATCTTCACCGCCTCCTCGGCCGCCTGCGGGCTGGCGAGCAGCCCGCTCGCGCTCAATCTCGCGCGCGCCGTGCAGGGCACCGGCGGAGCGATGATGTTCGCCACCTCGCTCGCGCTGATCGCGCAGGCGTTCCGCGGCAAGGATCGCGGCGTCGCCTTCGGGGTCTTCGGCGGGGTGATCGGGGCGGCGGTCGCGGTCGGACCGGTGCTCGGCGGCGTGATCACCTCGGGGATCGGCTGGGAGTGGATCTTCTTCGTCAACGTGCCAATCGGCGTGCTCGCGGTCATGCTCACGCTGCGCCAGGTCGATGAGTCGCGCGATCCGGACGCCGCCGGCGTGGACTGGATCGGGCTCCTGACCTTCTCCGGATCGCTGTTCCTGCTCGTCTTCGCGCTGATCCAGGGCAACGAAAAGGGCTGGGGCTCGACGCGGATCCTCGCCTACCTGATCGGCTCAGTGGTGCTGATCGTCGTGTTCATCGTCGCCGAGCTCCGCCAGAAGCGCCCGATGCTCGACCTCAGCCTGTTCAAGCTGCCCGCGTTCGCCGGCGCGAGCGTCGTCGCGTTCGCGGTGTCGGCGTCGATGTTCTCGATGTTCCTGTATCTGACCCTCTACATCCAGGACGTGCTCGGCTTCAGCCCGCTGCAGGCGGGGCTGCGCTTCCTGCCCATCACGCTGCTGTCCTTCGTCGTGGCGCCGCTCTCCGGCCGCCTCAGCGTGCGCGTGCCCGTGCGCCTGCTGCTCGGCGTTGGCCTGATGCTCGTCGGTAGCGGCCTGCTCACGATGACCGCGGTGGACGCGTCCTCGGGGTGGGACACCCTGATCCCTGGGTTCGTGCTCGCCGGTGGCGGCATCGGCATGATCAACCCGCCGCTCGCCTCGACGGCGATCGGGGTGGTGCACCACTCGCGCAGCGGGATGGCCTCGGGAATCAACAACACCTTCCGCCAGGTCGGCATCGCCACGGGCATCGCCGGTCTCGGCGCGGTCTTCCAGCACGGCGTCAGCCACAACACGAGCGCGGCGCTCGCAGCAAGCGGGCCGGGACGCGAAGTGGTGGCTGCGGCGCACGGCAAGCTCGCAAGCGCGCTGGTGTCGGGGGAAATCAGATCGCTCGCGCGCCACCTGCCCGCGGCCGCGCGCGGCGCGCTCGACCACGCCTACCGCAGCGGCTTCACCGGCGCCCTCACGAGCATCCTGATCATCGCCGCGGCAGTCGCCTTCACCGGTGCGATCCTCGCCTTCGCGCTCGTGCGCAGCCGCGACTTCGTGGCCTCCGAGGAGCCCGCCGGCGCGGCCGCGCAGCTGCCTCAGGAGGTGGCAACGGCTTGACGGCCGCGGCGCCCGTCAGGCCTCGCGGCGCTCGAATCCCGCGCACTCGCGCACGGGGAGCCGCGGGTAGCGCGGATAGTCCGGATCCTCGCGCGAGCGCCTGCACAGCGAGAACACCGAGCCGCGGGTGTTCGCAACGAGCTGCTGGTGCATGCACGCATCGCACAGACCCGCCCCCCGCGGAGCTGAGGCCTCTGCGCCGGAGCGGGGTTCCGACATGAGCGGAGCTTACGCGCGGCTCTGGCGGCCGGCGGCCGTGACGCTCCTGCCATAATCGTTGCCCATACAACTATGACCACCTTCTATCGCCTACTCGGATTCCTGCGCCCCTACAAGCGCGGGTTGCTCGCGTCATGGGTGCTCGCGAGCATCGCGATGGTGATGACCGTCGCGCTTCCCTACCTGACGGGGCGCGCGGTGGACGCGCTCAAGAGCGGCGCGGCGCACGCCGGACGCCACGAGATCGCCGCGCGCAACCACGATCGCCACACGCTGTTCGTGCTCGCGCTGGCGATCATCGGCTCGGTGCTTCTGCGCTGGGCGCTCACCTACTCCCGGCGCCTGATCGCCGGGCGCGTCTCGCTCGGCATCGAGTACGACCTGCGGGAGCGTCTCTACAGCCACCTGCAGAGCCTCGAGCTCGGGTTCTTCGATCACCAGCAGACCGGACAGCTGATGTCGCGCGCGACGGTCGATCTGCAGGCGGTGCGCTTCTTCCTCGGCTACGGCCTGGTGTTCATCCTGCAGTCCGCCCTGACGCTGGTGCTCGCCGGCATCCTGATGCTCGCGATCAACCCGCAGCTCGCGCTGATCGCGATGGCGCCGACGCCCTTCGTCGTGTTCATATCCCAGCGCTACGGTCGTCGCGCGCGCCCCGCGATCCAAGAGGTCCAGCAGCGGATCGCCGAGCTGACGGCGAACGCCGAGGAGAACATCTCCGGCGTGCGCGTGGTGAAGTCATTCGCGCGCGAGCAGCTGCAGCTGAAGCGTTTCCGCCACAGCGTCTCGCGCGTGTTCGACCAGGCGATGATCGCGACGCGGCTGGAGGCGCGCTACAACCCGATGATCGGCTTCCTGCCGCAGCTCGGGCTCGCGGGCGTGCTGCTCGTGGGCGGCGAGAGCGCGATCCACTCGCACCTCTCCCTCGGCCAGTTCAGCACCTTCTATCTGCTGCTGAACATGCTGATCACGCCGATGCGCTCGCTCGGCGTCACGCTGGGCCTCGCCCAGCGCGCCACCGCCTCCGGCGAGCGGATCTTCCAGGTGCTCGACCGCGCTCCGCGCCTGACCGAGCCCGAGGACGCGCGTGCGCTGCCGGCGGGCAACGGGCATCTGCAGCTGCGAGACGTCACGCTTCGCTACGAGCACGCGGAGGAGTTCGGCGCCGCCTACCCGCAGTCGCAGCGGAGCACGCGCAGCGCTCAGGCGCGCGAGGTGCTGCACGACATCGACCTGGACATACCCGGAGGGCGCACGGTTGCGCTGGTCGGCGCCACCGGATCGGGCAAGACGAGCCTCGTCTCGCTGATACCGCGCCTCTATGACGCGAGCTCCGGCGAGGTCCTGATCGACGGCGCCAACGTGCGCGCGGTAAGCCTGCGGTCGCTGCGCCAGGCCGTTGCGGTGGTGAGCGACGACCCGTTCCTGTTCTCGGCCAGCGTCGCGGAGAACATCGCCTATGCGCAGCCCGACGCGAACATCTCCGACGTCGAAGCCGCCGCGGTGCGCGCGCAGGCGCATGAGTTCATCGTGCGGCTGCCGCAGGGCTATCAGACGCGGGTCGGCGAGCGCGGCCTGACGCTCTCGGGCGGCCAGCGCCAGCGCCTGGCGATCGCGCGCGCGCTGCTCGCTGACCCGCGCGTGCTGATCCTCGACGACGCGACCTCCTCCGTGGACTCCTCGACCGAGCGGCTGATCAGGGTGGCGCTCGATGAGGCGATGGAGGGCCGCACCACGCTGATCATCGCCCACCGCCTCTCGACGATCGCCCTCGCCGACGAGATCATCGTGCTCGAGCGCGGCGCGATCGTCGCCCGTGGCGTGCACTCCGAACTGCTCGATCGCTCCGAGCTCTATCGCGAAATCGTCGAGAAGGGGCTGCCCGATCAGGTCTTCCTGACCCGCGTGCCGCTCGAGCGCGAGGTGAGCGGCCTGTGAGCCCCCCGATGGGCCGCGGCGGCCCCAGCCAGTGGGCGGGCGAGCGTCCGTCGAAGGGCACACGCGGGCGCAACCTGCGGGGCCTGATCGCGCTGCTGGGCCCCTACCGCGCGCGCTGCGCGGTGATGCTCGGCGCCCTGCTCGTCGGCACCGCCGCGTCGGTCGCGCCGCCGCTGCTCGCGAAAGTCGCGATCGACCAGGGAATCGCGCGCCACGACACGACGACGCTCGTGCTGGTGGTGCTCGCGTTCCTCGCCTCGGCGGTGCTCGTCTGGGTGATGACCTACGCGCAGACGTATCTCGTCGGGTGGGTCGGCCAGCGCGCGCTCTCGGATCTGCGCATCCGCATCTTCACCCATCTGCAGTCGCTTCCGATCGGCTTCTACGAGAGCCGCCCGGCGGGCGTGCTGATCTCGCGCATGACCAACGACGTGGAGGCGTTGGACAGCCTCGTCACCGATTCGGTCGTGACGCTCTTCCAGGCAGGGCTCACGCTGCTGGGGACGGTCGTCATCCTGCTCACGCTGGACGTCAAGCTTGCGCTGCTGACGTTCCTGGTCTTCCCGCTGCTTGGCGCGGGCTCGCTGTGGTTCCGGCTCGTCTCCGCGGGTGCGTTTCGACGGACCAGGGAGACGATCGGCTCGATCACCGCGTACCTGCAGGAGACGCTCTCGGGGATCCGCGTAGTGCGCAGCTTCGGCCAGGAGGCCTTCCACGAGGCTCGCTTCGCGGATCTGAACGCCGAGAACCGCGACGCCAACATGACGACGGTGCGGCTCAACGCCGCGTATTTCCCGTCGGTGGAAATGCTCAGCGGCGTGGCGATAGCCGTGATCGTGCTCTACGGCGGCTACCAGGCGATCGAAGGCTCGATCACGGTCGGCACGGTGGTCGCGTTCATCGCGGCGCTGTCGAACCTGTTCGACCCGATCCAGCAGCTCTCCCAGCTCTACACCACCTACCAGTCGGGGATGGCGGCGCTCGAGAAGATCTTCCAGCTGCTCGACGTCAAGGCCGATCTGAGCGACCCGCCACAGGCGTATGAGCTCGGGCGCATCGACGGCGAGATCGCCTTCGAGGACATCTCCTTCGCGTATGCCAGGCGGCGGCGGGTCGCGGACACAGCCGGGGCCGGCTCCGACGGCGCGGGAGCGAACGTCGCGAAAACGCCGCTTGCGCTCGATCATGTGACGCTGCGGGTGCCAGCGGGCGAGACCGTCGCGCTGGTGGGCGCGACCGGCGCCGGGAAGTCGACGATGGCCAAGCTCGTCGCGCGCTTCTATGACCCGACCGCGGGGCGCGTGCTCGTCGACGGCCACGACCTGCGTGAGGTCTCGAGCTCCTCGCTGCGTTCGCAGATGGGCATCGTCCCGCAGGAGGCGTTCCTGTTCTCGGGAACGATCGGCGAGAACATCGCCTTCGGCCGGCCCGATGCGACCGAGCGGGAGGTCCAGGACGCGGCGCAGGCCGTCGGCGTGCATGAGTTCATCTCCGAGCTCGAGCTCGGCTACGACACCGAGGTGGGAGAGCGCGGAGCGCAGCTGTCAGCGGGCCAGCGCCAGCTGATCGCCTTTGCGCGCGCGCTGATCGCCGATCCGCGGATCCTGGTGCTCGACGAGGCCACCTCGAATGTCGATCTGCACACCGAGGGGCGCATCGAGCAGGGCATGCGCAGGCTGCTCGCGGGCCGCACCGCGATCGTGATCGCGCATCGCCTCTCGACGATCCGCCAGGCCGGGCGCATCGTCGTGCTCGAGCACGGCCGCATCGCCGAGCAGGGCACCCACGATCAGCTGATCGAGGCCGAAGGCCGCTACTTCGACCTCTACCGCGACTGGGCGTCGGAGGCTGCGATCTGAGCCGCCGGTGGTGTCCCCGGACGGCGCATCGAGCGATTGCGAGCGAGCTGCGGGGGGAGGATTCGAACCTCCGTGACGGGTTCCAGAGACCCGCATCTTGCCACTAGATGACCCCGCAAGGAGGGTCCAAGGATAGCCAGCCGAGGCGCTCAGATTCGGACGGGCTCGCCCTCGGGCGCGAAGTAGGCGGTGATCGCCTCCTCCAGGCCGGGATCGAGCACCAGCAGCACCTCATCGCCCGCTTCGATCACGGTATCGGCCTTCGGCACGAAGCCGGCGCGGCCGCGCAGCACGGAGATGATCAGGCTGCCCTCGGGAAGGTCTATGTCGCATACCTTCGCGCCGACCGCCGGCGCGCCGGGACTCGCCTCGAGCTCGATGATCTCCAGGCGCTCCTCTTCGAGCGCGAGAAGGTGAACGAGCCCGTAGCGCGGGACCTCGTGCTCGATCAGACGCAGGATCAGGTCGGTCGCCGACACCGCCGGCTGGATGCCCAGCAGCCTGAAGTGGTCGTGGTTGCGCGGGTTGTTCACGCGCGCGATCACCCGATCGCAGAGGTACTTCTCCTTGGCGACCTGGCAGACGAGGATGTTGTCCTCATCGTCGCCGGTGACCGCGACGACCAGGTCCGCGCGCCCGATCCCCGCGCGCTCGAGCACCCACAGCTCGGTCGCGTCGCCGTAGTGCACGCCGTGCTCGAACTCTTCCTCGAGCATCAGATAGCGCGGGCGCGAGGACTCGATCAGCGTCACCTCGTGCTCCTTGTTGGCGAGCTCGCGGGCCAGGTTTCGCCCGACCTTGCCGGCGCCGACGATGATCGCGTACATGGCTACGCCGGCTCCGCCGCGAGCGCGTCTTGGAACATCTCGATCGCGTGCTTGGTCGGCGAGATCGTGTGCAACCCCTGCTCGCCGTACCAGCCGGCGCGCGCGGGATCCATCACGCGCACGATCACCTTCTCGACCTCGAAGCGCCGCTGGGCGATCTGGGCGATCACGAGGTTTGTGTTGTCGCCGGCTGTCGAAGCGATGAACACGTCGGCGCTCTCGATCCCCGCCTGGATCAGCGCGTCGGTCTCGAGCGCGGTGCCGACGGTGAACCGGCCGCCGGCGTCCTCCCAGCTCTTGTCCTGGCCCGCGTCGAGACGCTCGTGCGAGAGCGGATCCTCATCGAGAACCGACACCTCGTTGCCGGCGGCGAGCGAGGACTTGGCGACCGCCGAGCCCACCCGGCCTGCGCCGACGATCAGGATGAACATAGGACCGAGAACAACACCATAGTGGGGAGATTAGACGATGGGGGCCTGGTCACGCTGAGCCCGGCGGGCGATCTCGACGGGGGTATCGCCGGCCGCCGGCGCGGTCACTATTACCCGACACGGCGCCTTGCTGATCACATACTTCGTGATGTCACCGACGAAGCTATCGAGCGCTCCGCGGCCGCCCAGTCGCGCGCCGCCGCGGATCAAGGACGGCTCCTCGGCCCCCAGCACGATCGCCTCCACCCCACGCCGGCGCGCCTCATCGACGATCGCATAGCCCGCGCGCCGCGTTCGCACGATCGCGGTGGCGACGTGAACGCCGCTGTACTCCTCCCCCACCGCCTTCGCCCGCGCGAGCACCTGGCGCGCGTGTTTGACCTGCGCGTCGGGCAGGCTCGCATCCAACGGCAGCGACATCGGGATCACGAACACCCACAGCGCCTCGATCGTGGCCGTGTCGATCGCGGCCTCGTCGGTGGGCTCGCCGGCGACCAGGCGAGCTGCGGTCTGGACGATGTCGTCGTCGATCGGCGTCCCGAACAGCGGCACCAGGATCGAACCGTAGTCACGCTCGGTGTGCTGCTCGGCGCGCAGGATCTGCGCGGGAACCGTGACCCGCTTGAGCAGCGAGGTTTCATCGGCCAGGCGATAGATCACGTACAGCCCCATCCCCGCGAGCATCCAGCCGAGCCCGACGTAGCGTGCGGAGTCGTGCAGCACGATCACGACGATCCAGCCCGCCGCGGAGATGACCGCGCCGAACACCGCCGGCAGCGGCAGCTCGCCGCCTCTGAAACGGACCGACCACGGGACGCGGAACGGGCGGTCGCGGTCGGGCTCCAGGTAGCGCAGCCGGCACACGGACACGTGCGCGATCGTGAACGCGAGCATCGCGCCGAACGCGTAGATGCTGATCAGGAAGCCGAGATCCTCGCTCGCCGCCAGCCCCGCGGCGATCAGCCCCGCGAGGATGATGAGCACGTAGGGGGTGGAACGCTGCGGGTGAAGCCGCCCGAGGCCACTCGGGATCTGGCGGTTGGTCGAGAGCGAGTAGGCGAGGCGCGAGAGCCCGAGCATCGCCGAGTTCGCCGCCGCGACCAAGGTCAGCGCCCCGAGCGCGCCGACGAGGTACTTGAGCGTGTGCGCAAGCCACAGCGGATGCACGTGCGCGACGACGCCGACCATCGGGTCGTCCATGTAGCGGGTGGCCAGTTCGCTGTGGGTTCCGTGCACGGGCAGCGCCGTCGCGGCCACGAGCGCGATCCCCGTGTACAGGAGCGCGACGGTCACGGTGCCGCTGCCGACGACGCGCTTGAGCGCGCGTGATGAAATCCGGATCTCCCCCGCGACCCCGGCCGCGGACTCGAGGCTGGTGAACGCGACGACGGCGATCGTCATCGCGAAGATCAGCCCATCCCAGCTCGGCGCGCGGCCGAGGTGGATCGGATCGATCAGCGTGTGCGGGTTGAAGAACAGGATCAGCCCCAGCACGACGATGAATCCCTGCAGCGCCAGATCGGCGATCACCAGCAGGCCGATGCGCCGCGCACGGCGCCCGCCGAAGCCGCGGATGTTGGCGAGCATCACGAACGCGATCACGGCGAGCGACAGCGCCAGCGCCGCGTTGCTTTCGCCGAGCGGATGCCAGAAGACACCCAGATACTGCGTCGCCGAATAGGAGGTGACGGCGATCAGGATGATGTAGTCGAGCAGGATCGCCCATCCCGCGATGAAGCTCACGAGCTCGTTGAACGCGTAGCGTGCGAACACCGTGGAGCCGCTGCGCTCCGGATGAAGCGATGCTCCCTCGGCGTAGGTCGTCGCGGTGAGAGCGAACAGAAGCGCCGCGGCGAGGAATACGACGGGCGTGAGACCCAGCGCGTGCGCGGAGATCACCCCGAGCGAGAAGTAGATCGCGCTGGCGAGCGAGGTGTAGACGATCGCGAACAGGATCGGCGAGCCGATGCTGCGCCGCGCGATCACGCGTGAGCGGGTTTCGCGCTCGCCTGCGGCGCGCTCGGGGACGCCCGCCCGCAATCCGTCAGCGCCGAGCGGCGCCTGCGCGGGTGCGGCGGCGGGCTCGAGGGCGCCCCCCTCGTGGCGATCCTCGCCGGGGCCGCGCGGCGTGCTCATGCTCCGCGTCCGCGCCGAACCTCGACGTACATCCGCCCGAGCCCCGCCGCGATGAACAGCACCCCCAGCAGCAGCCGCGGAGAGATGCCGCCCGCGCCCGCCGCCTGCACGGTCAACGCCACGCCGATCGCCATCATCACCACCGAGAACGCCATCGTGACGAGCCGATGCACCTGGGGGCCGGTCATCCTCAACGCAGCTTAGGCGCTAGCGGCGGACGTCGCGACCACTCGGAGCGCAGCAGCATGGTGTGAACGCGAGACGCCGGGGGCGTGTCGTCAGGTGATGATCGGGATGATCAGGATGGCGACGATGTTCGCGACCTTGATCATCGGGTTGATCGCAGGGCCGGCGGTGTCCTTGAAGGGGTCCCCGACGGTGTCTCCCGTGACCGACGCAGCATGCGCATCGGACCCCTTGCCGCCGAACGCGCCGTCCTCGATCAGCTTCTTCGCGTTGTCCCACGCGCCACCACCGGCGGTCATCAGCACAGCGAAGAAGAAGCCCACGACGATCACCCCGATCAGCAGGCCGCCGAGCGCCTGCTGATCGATCAGGCCGACGATCACGGTCAGGCCGATCGGCAGCAGCGAGGGCAGGATCATCTCGCGCTGGGCGGTCCTCGTGACGATGTCCACGCAGGTCGCGTAGTCGGGGTCTTCGGTGCCCTCCATGATCCCGGGGTGCTCGCGGAACTGGCGCCGCACCTCCTCGACCACGGCGCCTCCCGCGCGGCCGACGGCCTCGATCGACAGCGACGCGAACAGGCACACCATCAGGCCGCCGACGAGCAGCCCGATGAGCACCGGCGGTTCGTTGATGCCGAAGGAGATCGCATGCGAGAGTTTTGTTTCGAGTTCTTTCTGGAAGCCCGCGAAAAGCACCACCGCCGCGAGCACCGCCGAGCCGATCGCGTAGCCCTTGGTGACGGCCTTGGTCGTGTTGCCGACCGCGTCGAGCCGGTCGGTCACCTCGCGGACGTCGGCCGGCAGGTCCGCCATCTCGGCGATCCCACCGGCGTTGTCGGTGATCGGGCCGAACGCGTCGAGCGCGACGATCAGGCCGGTGAGCGAGAGCAGTCCGACCACGGCGACGCCGATGCCGTAGATGCCGGTTACCCCGCCGCCGGCGAGCTTCCATGCGCCGAGGATGCCGAGCACGATCACGATCGCCGGCAGCGCGGTCGCCTGCAGGCCGGAGCCGAAGCCCTGGATGATGTTCGTCGCGTGCCCGGTGATCGATGCTTTGGCGGTCTTGTTGACCGGCGAGAAGCGCGTCGAGGTGTAGTAGTCGGTGATCACGAACAGCAGCGCCGTGACGCCGACGCCGATCAGCGAGCAGAGGTAGAACTTCCACCACGCGGGCGTGTTCACCGAGCTGCCCACCTGCGAGAAGCTCAGCCCGCGCATCAGCCAGTAGGTGATCGGCGCGAACGCCGCGGCCGCGACCACGCCGGAGACCGCGAGGCCCTGGTAGAGCGCGCGCTCTACGTTGCCGGACTTCGAGCGCACCGCGAAGGTCCCGATGATCGAGGCGATGATCGCCGCGCCGCCGAGGACCAGCGGATAGATCGCGACACGCGTGGCCTCGTGGAAGGTGAGCACGCCGAGCAGGATCACCGCGACCGCGGTGACCGCGTAGGTCTCGAACAGGTCGGCGGCCATGCCCGCGCAGTCGCCGACGTTGTCGCCGACGTTGTCGGCGATCGTCGCCGGGTTGCGCGGATCGTCCTCGGGGATGCCGGCCTCGACCTTGCCGACGAGGTCCGCGCCCACGTCGGCGGCCTTCGTGAAGATCCCGCCGCCCAGCCTCGCGAACACCGATATCAGCGAGCCGCCGAAGCCGAGCCCGATGAGCGCGTCGACCGCGGTTTTCTGGCTGTCGTTGAAGACCGCGGTGAGCAGGCCGTAGTAGCCGGAGAGCCCCATCAGCGCGAGGCCGACCACGAGCAGCCCGGTGATCGCGCCGCCGCGGAATGCGACGCTCAGCGCCGGCGCGACGCCCCCGCGTGCAGCCTCGGCGACGCGTGCGTTGGCTCGCACCGAGACGTTCATGCCGATGTAGCCGGCCGATCCGGAGAGAATGCCGCCGATCGCAAAGCCGGCTGCAACCGCGATGTTCTGCACGAAGATGAGCGCTACGAACAGCACGACGCCGGCTGCAGCGATCGTCGTGTACTGGCGATTGAGGTACGCGCGGGCACCTTCCTGCACGGCGCGCGAGATCGCCTGCATGCGCTCGTTGCCGGGCGAGAGCGACAGCAGGGAACGGGCGGTCACGAGGCCGTACACCACGGCGCATGCGGCGCAAACAAGGGCGACGACGACCCCATGGTTCGTCAGAAAGCTGCTCAACAGAAATCCTCCGCGGTCTGGTTTGCGTGCCGCGAGGACGTTCGCGCGCACATTTGAGAACCGAACCGCTCGGCGCGAGCTTCTGTCCGGTGCAATTGCGCGCCGAGTCTATCGTGCCGGCGGGCGCGGCGCCGCCCAGCGCTGCGCCGCGTCTGCGCCTCTTACTGCCCGGGCACCCACAGCCTGCCGCTCGACTGGGCGGGGCCCGGCTGGCCGCTCTCCTCGCCGCCCGGCGGAGTGCGCTGCCCCGCGGCCCCCGGGGATGCGGCGGGGCCTCCGCTGCCGGGCGCGGCTCCAGTGGGAGCCGGCTCCTGTGCCTCGCCGTCTCGGACCTCGCGCGCATAGGCGATCTGCAGCTGCGAGAGCGCGTCGCGAAGCGAGCGCAGCTCGCCGGGAACCCTGCGTTCGAGGATCTCGAGTAGCGCCCTGACGGCGTCGATCGAGTCCCTGACCTGCTCGAGGTCGCGGCCCGCCACGCCCGCGGGCGGCGCCCCGGCCGGCTCCGCGGCGCCCGGCGGGGGCACCGGCGGTCCGAGTCGGCGCGCGGCGATGTTCAGCAGCGAGACGACGGCCTGGGCCATCATCTCGGTGCTGGTTATGCGGCTCAGCTCGGCCTCATACGCCGCGCGCAGCTCCTCCTCGCTCGGATCCTGCGGCGCCGACCGCGGCTCGCTCGCCGCTTGCGTCGGATCTGCGCTCACACGGCCACCTCCTGTGAATATGTCGCCCGCGTCTCCTGCACGCAGGCCGCGAACACCTCCTCGCGGCTCGCGCCCGCCTCGATCATGGCGCGCTGGCGCTGCGCGCCGTTGCGCTCTGCGAACACCGGCTCGATCGCGAGCTCGCGACGCACGGGAGCGCTCCACGCGAGCAGACGGTCGATCGCCTCTCTCGCCGGGTACTCCACGGCCCCCTGCAGGTCGATCAGCCGGCCGTCGAGCCCGAATCGGATCGCACGCCACATGTTCTCCTCGATCAGGCGCGGCGGCGGATCGACGAACGGGGTCTGCTCATCGACGTCGCGGGCGGCCTGCGCGATGCACGCCACCATCAGCGCGGCGAGCGCATCGGACTCCCGGGCCGTCGCCTGCGCGTCGCAGATCCGCACCTCGACCGTCCCAAACCTGAAGTGTGGACGCACCGACCACCACACCTGCGTGAACTCCACGATCGAACGCGTGCGCAGCAGGAACTCCATGTAGTCGCGATACGCGCTCCAGCCGCCAAAGGGATCGGGCACGCCGCAGCGCGGGAAGCTCTTGGTGAACGCCTGGGTGCGCGCCGAGTGCAGGCCGCTGTCGCGTCCGTCGAGATATGGCGAGTTGGCCGAGATCGCAAGCAGCAGCGGAAGCACGGGTCGGAGCCTGTCGCAGACCCGTACCGCGCGGTCGATGCCCGCCATCCCGACGTGCACGTGCAGGCTGAAGGTGTTGTTGCGCCACGCGACGTATTTGAGGCCCTCCTCCACGCGTCGGTAGTGCTCGGTGTCGATGATCGGCTGCTCGCGATAATCGGCCCACGGATGGGTGCCGGTGGCGCCGAGCGCGAGCCCATGGGAGGCCGTGAGGGCGAATAGCCGTGCGCGGCGCTCGCGCTGGCGGGCGAGCGCGTCGTGCAGGTCGGAGCCGACCCCGGAGATGATCTCGATCTCCGAGGAGATCAGCTCGCCGGCGACCGCCTCGCGCAGGACGGGGTCGCCGTCGGCGGCCACGCGCAGCTGCTCGAAGCGCGGAACCAGTTCGAGGGTCTCCGGATCGACGATCGAGAACTCCTCCTCGATGCCGACCGTCAAGTCCTGCGACTCGGCGAAGGTCTCTGAGGCTCGGTCTAGATCCAGGATGTTCATCGCGTCGAATCTGGGTACTGGTGCTGCGCTCAGGTGGCTCCGGCGTCGGTCGCGCCGTGGAGCTCCTCGTGTCAGGTCAGGTAGAAGTACAGTGCGTAGAGCAGATCCACGGCTGGGCTCGAGGTGTGGACGGTTACCTCCGGGGGCACGTCGAGCAGCGACTCGGAGTAGTTGAAGATGATCTTCACGCCGGCCTCGACGAGCTCGTCCGCGAGGCCCTGCGCGGCGTGCGTGGGCACCGCGAGCACACCGACAACGATGTCCTCGTCCTCGACCACCTGGCGCAGCTCGGAGATGTGGCGCACCAGCTGGGTACCCACGCGCGTTGCGACCTTCGCGTCGTCCACGTCGAAGATCGCGACCACGCGAAATCCGTGATCGGCGAAGATTTCCGAGGAGGCGATCGCCTTGCCGAGATGGCCGGCGCCGATCAGCGCGATGTTGTGCTGCCCGGCGGTGCGCAGGATCTTGCGGATCTGCGAGACCAGCGCCTCGACGTTGTAGCCGACTCCCCGCTTTCCGAACTTCCCGAATCCCGACAGATCGCGGCGGATCTGCGTCGAGTTCACATGGGTGTAGTCGGAGAGCTCCTGGCTGGAGATCGTCTCCTTGCCCATCTTCTTGGCCTGCGTCAGCACCTGCAGGTAGCGCGACAGGCGGGCGGCCACGCCCAGCGACAGACGATCGCTTGAGGTCATCTTTCCATCGTGCTCGGCCGCGATCGCGCTCGCGTTGGGTTCTCCGTAACTCATCGCCGTGACTCTAGACGCTCGCGCACGAGCGCCTCGTCGAGGAAATATTCACACAGCTCCTCTCCGTCCAGCGCGACCACAGGAATGCGCTCGAAGTATGCGCGGTGCATCGCCTCATCGAGGGTGATGTCGAGCTCCTGCAATCCGAAGCCGAGCTCGGCCTGAAGCCGGCGCAGGGTGAGCATCGCCTCCTCGCACAGATGGCAGCCGGGCCTCGAGTAGACGGTCATCAGCGTCATGGGCGTTCGCCCGTGGCATACGCGTCGAGCCCCAGGTAGCGCGGGTAGGCGAGCTGCTCGCCGAAACGCGCGGCGCTCGCGATCATCGCGGCGTTGTCCGTGCATAGGGCGCCCGCCGGTATATGCACGGCGGCGTCGAGCTCGAGTAGGCGCCGGCGCAGCTCGCCGTTGGCGGCGACCCCGCCGCCAAGCGCCAGGCGCCCGATCCCTGTCTGCTCGAGCGCCTGCTCGGCACGCGCGAGCAGCGCATCCACGATCGCGGCCTGATACGAGGCCGCGAGGTCGGCGGCCCGGGCCTGCGCTTCCTCCGGCGTGAGCTCGCGCAGCGCATACAGCAGCGCCGTCTTGACCCCCGCGAAGGAGAAGTCGAGGCTCTGCGCGAACGCGCTGCGCCCGAGGCCGCGACCGCCCGCGGCGCGCCGGCGCAGCGAGCCTGGAAAGGCGAATGCGGCTGGATCGCCGGCGGCGGCGAGCGCTTCGAGCGCGGGGCCGCCCGGATAGCCGAGGCCGAGCATCCGCGCGCCCTTGTCGAATGCCTCCCCGGCAGCGTCGTCGAGCGTGCGGCCGAGCTGCTCGTAGCGGTGGTGCTCGGTGACGTGCGCGAGCAGCGTGTGCCCGCCGCTTGCGATCAGGCACACGAACGGCGGCTCGAACGGACCCTCCTCGGCAAGGAAGTTCGCGGCCACATGGCCCTGCAGGTGGTCGACCGCGGCGAACGGCAGCTCGCGCGCGGCGGCGAGCGCCTTGGCCGTCGACAGGCCGACCAGCAGCGCGCCGACGAGCCCCGGACCCTGTGTCGCCGCGATCAGCTCGACCTGATCGAGCGTCATCGCGGCGTCCTCGAGCGCCTGCGCGACGATCGCGTTGACGAGCTCCAGATGGTGGCGAGAGGCGATCTCGGGCACCACGCCACCGAAGCGCGCGTGCTCGAGCTGTGAGGAGATCACGTTCGAACGCGTGCGCCCACCCACGTCGATCAGCGCGGCGCAGGTGTCGTCGCAACTGGTCTCGAGCGCGAGGATGCTCATGCCGAGCCGGGGTTCGGCACGTCCTCGAGCGAGCCCTCGAGCGTGGCGGGTGTCCGCCACATCACCACCGCGTCCTCGCCGTTGTCCTGGTAGTAGCGGCGGCGCATCCCCGCCGGCCTGAACCCCTCGCGCTCATACAGGCGGATCGCGACGTCGTTGGAACGTCGGACCTCGAGCGTGAAGCGCGCGCTCTCGTCGCCGACCTGCCTGTAGAGCTCCGCGAGCAGCGCCTGCGCGAGACCCCGGCGCTGGTGCTCGGCGGCGACCGCGACGTTCATGACGTGCCAGACGGTGTCGTAGCGCGAGCAGATCAGGTAGCCGACCAGGCGCCGCTCGCCGCCGGGCTGCGCGACGGTTGCCGCGAGGCAGATGCCCGACTGCTTGGAGAGCTCGAGCACGAACATCGCGAGCGACCACGGCGTCGGAAACACCTGTCGCTCGATCGCGATCACCTGCGGCAGGTCGGGATACGCGAGCCGCCTGATCTCGAGCGAGGGCAGGCCCTCGGCTTTCCCCGGCAGGGTCGTGCGCTCAGCCACGCTCGCCGCCTCCAACGCCGGCGCGCTGCGCTGAAAGCTCCGCGTCGGGCCGGCGCCTGTAGTCGGGAACGATCTGCGCTGTGCTCTCCGGCGCGGGCTCGAGCGCCCCGAGCGCACACGTGCACGCGGCGCTGACGAGATGCAGCGGTGAAGGGTCTGGCGGGACCACGACGCGGCTGTCGCTCAGCTGCTCGCGGAAGCGCACGGCGCCATCTCCCACGGCGAGCCAGCGCACCCCAGCGCCTGCAGACTCGCCGGGGATCAGTTCGAGCAGATCGGCCGGCGCAAGCGCCCGCGGCGGGAGGATCTCCTCGGCGAGCGCATCGGCGCCGAGCTCATACGCGCCCGCGAACGCCTCGCCGCGGCGGGCGTCGATCACGGCGAGCACACGATCGGCGCGCCCGCCGTGCGAGGCGTCCGTGGGCTCGCCCTCGGCGAGCGCGGCCTGCGCGAGCGACCTTGGCGTGGAGACGCCGACGAGCTCGACCTCGAGCGACTGCGCAAGGCCGCGCGCGGTGGCGATTCCGACGCGCAGCCCGGTGAACGTGCCAGGTCCGACACCCACGGCGATGCGCTCGATCTCACTCCAGCGCAGTCCCGCCCGCGCGAGCAGCTCGCGGCCCAGCGCAAGCAGCCTGGTCGCATGTCCCGGATGCGCCCCCGCGGACGGGTCGTCGCGCAGCTCGCGCGTGCGCCCGTCCGCGAGGCGCAGCGCCACCGCGGTGGAGGAGGTGGCGGTGTCGAACCCGAGCACGATCACGCCGCTCGCCCCTCTGCGCCGCCGCGCTCGCGCAGCTCGAGGACCTCGATGCGGCGCCGGTCGCCGCCCTCGTGGCTCAGCGTCACGCGCACGCGGGCGCGCTCGAGCTCCGCCGCGCCGGGCGACGGCCACTCCACGAGCGCGATGCGCCCGGGGCCGATGTAGTCGTCGAGCAGGCCGGGATCCTCGTGCTCGAGGCCCGCGAGCCGGTAGAGGTCGAGATGGGTGACGGTCACGTTCGCGCCTGGGTAACGATGGC
This sequence comes from Solirubrobacteraceae bacterium, assembly GCA_034664905.1. Classification (GTDB taxonomy): domain Bacteria; phylum Actinomycetota; class Thermoleophilia; order Solirubrobacterales; family Solirubrobacteraceae; genus Palsa-744. The sequence continues at coordinate 29,007 of JAXDGS010000083.1, forward strand.
CGATGCTGAATGTCGGGCTGGTGACCGGGTCGCTCACGCCGAGCGCGCGCGCAGCGCCGCGCACGAGCGTCGTCTTGCCGGAGCCCAGCTCGCCGCGGATCAACACGACATCGCCGTCGCAGAGCACGCCGGCGAGCTGCGCGCCGAGCGCTTCGGTCTCCACGGGACCCGTCGTCTCGACGCTGCGCGCGACCACGGCGAGACTCTAGAGGCTGCTCGGCCGCGGATCCCCACCGGTGGCCGAGCACAAAAAAGACCGGCCCGCGGGAGAATGGGACGCGGGCCGGTCGTTACTCCTGGAGGGATGGAGACAGGTCCTTCATCGGCAGACATCACAGCTGACTTTAGGACCTGGGCAAATATTTTCGATGCGTGCCGGAAAAGCCCTTCTTTGCAGGTGAAAGCTTTATATAGGGGTGTTTAGAACAACCCCAGCTGGTCGGCATCGCCGGGCGCTTGGCCCGAGATCTCAGTCGAATCGGCGGCATCGGGCTCCTGCGCCTGCGCCGAGTCGGGCTCCGCGGGCGGCGTGGGCTCCACGGCCTGCTCGGCATGCAGCGGCTGCTCGGGCGGCCCGAGCGCGAGGAGCTCCGGCAGACGCGCGAAGTCCTCGCGCAGCGTGTCGAGCATGCGCGGCGTGTACAGGGCGGCGGCAGGGTGGTAGACGGGATACAGCCGCACCGCGCGCGTTCCCAGCACCCGCACCTCCGGCTGGCCGTGAAGCCGTGTGATGCCGGTCGGCTCGCCGCGCAAGAGCTTTGTCGAGAAGTTCCCGAGCGTGCCGATGACGGTCGGCTCGATCAGCTCGATCTGCCCCATCAGGTAGTCCGAGCAGTTCTCGATCTCCAGCGGCAGCGGGTCGCGGTTCCCCGGGGGCCTACAGCGCAGCACGTTGGTGATGAACACGTCCTCGCGCGCGAGGCCGATCTCGCCGAGCAGCTCCTCGAGCAGCCTGCCGGCGCGACCGACGAACGGAAGCCCCTGCTCGTCCTCGCTCGCACCCGGCGCCTCGCCCACGAACATCAGCTGTGCATCCGCGTTGCCTGCGCCGAACACGACGGTCTTGCGCGTCGCCGCAAGCTGCGTGCAGCGGGTGCAGTCGCGGGCCTGCAGGTACAGCCGCTTCAGGGCCTCCCTGCGCTCGGACGCGGGCAGCTTGCTGTGCGCTGGCGACACGCGCGCATCGTAGTTCCTATCGGGGGGACGGCTCCGCGGGAGCAGGCGCGCAACCGGCCGCGGGGCGCGTGCGGGATGATCCCGACCATGACCGGCTCGAGCGAGCTTTCGGTGACGGCCCAGTTCGCGGGCGTTGTGGTCGCGATCGCACACCGTGTCGAGGACCATGTCGGCGCGGGCACGCCGCTGGTGGTGCTCGAAGCGATGAAGATGGAGCACGAGGTCCTCGCACAGGCCGACGGCATCGTGCGGCGCGTGGAGGTCGCGGTCGGAGACACGGTCGAGGAGGGCCAGCTGCTGCTGACGCTCGAGCCCGGCGGCACGGCGCCGAGCGAGGGCGATCGCGCGCCCACCGCCGAGCGCGCGGGCGAGCGCAGCGACCTGGAGGCGGTGCTGGATCGTCACGCGATCGGGCTCGACGGCGCGCGTCCGGAGGCGGTCGCGCGCCGTCACGAACGCGGGCAGCGGACGGCGCGCGAGAACCTCGCGGAGCTGCTCGACGAGGGCAGCTTCGTCGAGTACGGCCCGCTTCTGATCGCCGCCCAGGAGCGTCGCCGCACGCGCGAGGAGCTGATCGAGCGCACGCCCGCGGACGGCCTCGTCGGCGGCGTGGGCACGATCGAGGGGCGCCCGTGCGTCGCGATGTCCTACGACTACATGGTCCTCGCCGGTACGCAGGGGATGCGCAACCACCTCAAGAAGGACCGCCTGTTCGAGGTCGCCGAGCGCCGGCGGCTGCCGGTCGTGCTGTTCGCGGAGGGCGGCGGCGGACGACCCGGGGACGTGGACATGCCGATCGTCGCGGGCCTTGACTGCCGCGCCTTCCAGCTGTTCGCGCGGCTGAGCGGCGCGGTGCCGCTCGTCGGCGTCGCCTCGGGCTACTGCTTCGCGGGCAATGCCGCGCTGCTCGGATGCTGCGACGTGGTGATCGCAACCGAGAACTCGAGCATTGGCATGGGCGGCCCGGCGATGATCGAGGGCGGCGGCCTCGGTGTGCACGATCCGGCCGAGGTCGGCCCGATATCGGTGCAGGATGCCAACGGCGTGGTTGACCTGCGGGTCGCAGACGAGCGCGAGGCGGTCGCGGCTGCCAAGCGCTATCTCTCCTACTTCCGCGGCGCCGGCGCGCCCGGCGCGGTCCCCGACCAGGAGCAGCTGCGGCGCATCGTCCCGGAGCAGCGAAAGCGGGTGTATGAGATCAGGCGCGTGATCGAGACGCTCTTCGACGAGGGCTCGATGCTCGAGCTGCGCCGTGGCTTCGCCGCGGGGATGCTCACGGCGCTCGCGCGTCTCGACGGTCGCCCGCTGGGCGTCGTGGCGAACGACCCGACCCATCTCGGCGGCGCGATCGACGCGGACGGCGCGGACAAGGCCGCGCGCTTCATGCAGCTGTGCGACGCGTTCGAGCTGCCCGTGCTGTTCGTGTGCGACACGCCCGGGTTCATGGTCGGCCCGGCGGCCGAGCAGACGGCGACGGTGCGCCATTTCGCGCGCATGTTCCTGACGGGCGCGAACGTCACCGTTCCGACGGGGACGATCATCGTGCGCAAGGGCTACGGGCTCGGCGCGCAGGCGATGGCCGGCGGCGGCTTCAAGGCGCCGCTATTCACGGTTGGGTGGCCCACGTCGGAGTTCGGCGCGATGGGCCTCGAGGGCGCGGTCCGGCTCGGCATGCGCCGCGAGCTCGAGGCGATCGATGACCCGCAGGAGCGCGAGCGCGTGTTCACGGACACGGTCGCCGCGGCATACGAGCGCGGGCGCGGGGTCAGCATGGCCACCTACGGAGAGATCGACGACGTGATCGACCCGGCGGACTCGCGCCGCTGGATCGCGACCCTGTTCGAGCCGGAGGCGCCCGAGTGGTGGCGCCGCGCTCAGAAGAAGCGGCCGAACGTCGACGCGTGGTGAGCGCGCTGCTCGTGTGACACTGCGCACACAGCGCCGACACGTTTCCCACTCCCGTGCGACGGGATGTATCATGTGCGCGAGGCCGTCAGCGAGCTCGCTCGGGCCGGACCTCGTGTAGTTCGCCGTCTCACATCTTTTGTCGCGCCGGTATCCCACGGGAACTGGACCGAAATCAATGAGCCACCACACTCGAACCTCGCCACGCGCATGAGAACCGTGCGCACCGTGGCAGCGCTGCGCGCGACGCTTGCACAGGCGCGGCGCGAGGGTCTCACGATCGGGCTCGTTCCGACGATGGGCGCTCTGCACGAGGGGCATCTATCACTCATACGGCGTGCTGCGCAGGACTGCGACCTCGTCGTTGTGAGCCTGTTCGTGAACCCCGCACAGTTCAACGAGCGCGCGGATCTCGCCGGCTACCCGCGCGATGAGCGCGCAGATGCGCGGCTCGCGGCCGGCGCGGGCGCCGAGGTGCTGTTCGCCCCCTCGGTCGAGGAGGTCTATCCGGCGGGCTTCGCGACCTCCGTCGAGGTCCTCGGCCTGACCGACCGGCTCGAGGGAGCGGCGCGCGGAAGCGAGCATTTCCGCGGTGTCGCGACGGTCGTCACGAAGCTGCTGTGCATGGCGATCCCGGAGGTCGCGTACTTCGGGCAGAAGGATGCCCAACAGGTGCTGGTGATCCGCCGCCTCGTCGAGGATCTCAACATCCCGGTGCGCGTCGTTGCGCTGCCGACGGTGCGCGAGCCCGACGGGCTCGCGATGTCGAGCCGCAACGCGCTGCTCGACCCCCGCGATCGCTCTCGCGCGCTGGCGCTGGGCGCAGCGCTCGACGCCGCGCGCGCGCTCGCGGCCGACGGCGAGCGCTCCGCGCAGGCGCTGCTGGAGGCGGCGCGGGCGCGGATGCGCGAGCACGACGTCGTGCCCGAGTACGTGGCACTCGTCGAGCCGCGCACGCTCGAGCCGGTCGACCAGCTCGCGGGCGAAGCGTTGCTCGCGATCGCAGCGCGCGTCGGAGATGTGCGCCTGATCGACAACACGACGCTGCTCGCAAATGTGAAGCAGAGGACCATACACCCGCTCCCAGGAGACGCTATCGCCACATGCAACGCGTGATGCTCAAGTCAAAGATCCACAGGGCGACGGTCACCGACTGCGACCTGCACTATGTCGGCTCGATCACGATCGACCCGGACCTGCTCGAGGCGGCCGACATCCTCGAGCACGAGCAGGTCCACGTCGTTGACGTAGACAACGGCGCGCGCTTCGAGACGTACACGATCGCCGGCGAGCGCGGCTCCGGTGCGATGTGCGTCAACGGCGCCGCCGCGCGGCTCGTGCACCGCGGAGACACGATCATCGTCATCTCCTACGGCCAGTACGAGCAGGCAGAGCTTCAGAGCTATGAGCCGCGCGTCGTTCATGTCGAGGCGCACAGCAATCGCATCATCACCGTCGACGACGAGGTGGCGACCCTGCTCGCCTGAGCGGAGCGTCAACCGACGTCAGAGAGGAGCCACGATGTCAAGCCAACCCGCCATTCAGAGCCCGTCCGACCCCGGCCGGCTGCCGATGACCCTGCCGCTGCTGATGGAGAAGAAGCGGCTCGGCGAGCCGCTCGTGATGGTGACCGCGTATGACTATCCGAGCGCGAGGGCGGCAGACGCCGCCGGCGTTGACCTGGTGCTCGTTGGCGACTCCGCCGCGACGACCGTGCTCGGCTACAACTCGACGACGCCGGTCGAGCTCGCGGACATGCTCGTGCTCGCGCGCGCGGTGCGCCGCGGCCTGCGCACACCGCTGCTGATCGGCGATCTGCCGTTCGGCTCCTATGAGGTCTCTGACGAGCAGGCCATCGCCACGGCCGTGCGCATGGTCAAGGACGCCGGCTGCGAAGCGGTGAAGCTCGAGGGCGGCGGCGAGGCGTCGGTCAGCAGGGCGCGGGCGATCATCGGCGCCGGGATCCCGGTCATGGGTCACGTCGGCCTGACCCCGCAGAGCTCCACCGCGCTGGGCGGATGGAAGGCGCAGGGACGCACCGCGGCAGCTGCCGCGCGGATCGCCGCAGAGGCGCTGGCGCTGCAGCAGGCCGGCTGCTTTGCGATCGTCTTCGAGGCGATACCGAGCGCGGTCAGCGAGGAGCTGATGGCGCTGATGGAGATACCGGTGATCGGCATCGGCGCCGGAGCGGCGACGGACGGGCAGGTGCTGGTCTTCCACGATCTGCTCGGCATCCGCGACGGGCTCGGCCCGCGGTTCGTCAAGCGCTACGCGAACCTGCAGCAGGAGATGAACGACGGCGTCAGCGCGTTCGCAGACGATGTGCGCGCGGGCCGCTATCCCGGCCCCGAGCACACCTACTCGATCGACCCGACCGAGCTGGCGGAGCTGCACACGCTGCTCGGCTGAGCGGCGCTCAGCGCGGCGGCGGCTCGTTCGCCGCCGCCAGCGGCTCGCCGAAGCGCTCGAGGAACGCGAACTCGTCGACCGGGTTGCGGGCGAGGCGCGCGGGCCAGTCACCATCGCGGTAGCCGACGGCGATGTAGGCGGCGATCGCGATGTCATCGGGCATCTCGAGCAGGCTCCTGACCTCCGCCTCGGCGGGCGCCAGCAGCGTGGTGAGCGCCGCGCCGAGGCCTTCGGCGCGCAGCCCGAGCAGCAGGTTCTGCACGAACGGGTAAACCGAGGCGCCGCCGACGATGCTCTGGCGCGGCAGCTCGGCGTCGGTGACCGCG
>JAXDGS010000084.1:0-2687 GCA_034664905.1 Solirubrobacteraceae bacterium
AACACGAGCGGCTGCGTCGTGGCCTGCTCGCGGTCGGGTTCGAGCTCGATCACGTTCACCGGCGATCCGTCGACGACGATCCAGCGCTGGTGCGAGCGCCAGTCGATCTCTCGCCACGATCGGCGTACGGTCTGCTCGAGCACCTACCGCGCCTCGAATTTGCGTGACCGGGGATCGGCCAGCGACGGAGCTAGGCTCATCTCGGTGCAATGTAGCGGGAGGCGGCCATGGAAGGCGCGAGGCGGGTTGCGGCGAAAATAGGCGAGGTCATGAGCGCGAATCGGAGTGACGACGCGTCCGGCGCGTGCGGGGAGGCGTGGCGCGCGGCGATCGCCCTGCTGATGGACGACCTCGCGCGGCGCGACGCCGCTGCGCGCACCCGCAGGGCCTACCGCGTCGATCTCGAGCAGTTCGCGCAATGGGCGCTCGCGGCGGGACACGCGCCGGACGAGATCGCCCCGAAGACCGTGCGCCGCTACATCGCGCAGCTGACCAGGCGCGGCGCCGCGCCGAGCACGAGCGCGCGCAAGCTCGCCGCGCTGCGGGCGCTGTTCGCGAGCCTGCGCGAGCACGGCGCGATCGCCGAGAACCCGGCCGACCTCGTTTCGACCCCGCGTCGCCCCTCGCCGCTGCCGCGCGTGCTCAGCGCGCGCGAGGCGGCCAGCCTGCTCGACGGCATCCCCGCCGGTGGACCGCTCGAGCTGCGCGACCGGGCGATGTTCGAGCTGGCCTACGCGTGCGGGCTGCGCGCCGAGGAGCTCGTCTCGCTGCGCGTGGACGACGTCGACTGGGACGGCGAGCAATTGCGCGTCGAGGGCAAGGGACGAAAGACGCGCTTCGTGCCCGTCGGCGAGCCGGCGATGGTCGCGCTGCGGCGCTATCTCGACCGCGCGCGCCCTGCGCTGGCGACGCCCGGCCCCGCCGACGGCCGCGGCGAGGCGCGCGGCGGGCGCGGCGCGGGCGGGGACGATGCGATGTTCCTCTCAAAGACCGGACGCCAGCTCGGCACGAGCGACGTGCGGCGGCGCCTGCGCACGTGGACCTCCCGTGTGCAGACAGACGCCTCGCGCGGCGCCGGCGCGATCTCGCCGCATGCGCTGCGCCACAGCTTCGCCACGCACCTGCTCGACGGCGGCGCCGATCTGCGGACGATCCAGGAGCTGCTCGGGCACGCGAGCGTGTCGAGCACCCAGATTTACACTCGGGTAGAGTCCGCGAGGCTCAAAAGCGCCTATGCGCGCAGCCATCCTCGGGCCTGATAGGGGAAATGACCCTGGAGACCAATGTCAAACCGATCGAGCTGCGGGAACTCTGGCGGCGATACAAGTCCGACAGTGACGGCAAGGCCCGCGAGCGGTTGGTCGTCGCGTACTCGCCGCTGGTCAAGTACGTAGCCGGGCGGACCGCCGCCGGGCTGCCGCCGCACGTCGAGGAGGCCGACCTGATCTCCTACGGCCTGGTCGGGCTGATCAGCGCGATCGAGCGGTTCGATCTGTCCCGCGACATCAAGTTCGAGACGTACGCGATCATGCGGATCAAGGGCGCGATCATCGACGAGCTGCGCTCGATGGACTGGGTGCCGCGCAGCGTCCGAGCGCGCGCGCGTGAAGTCGAGCGCGCCAACGCCAAGCTCGAGAACGCGCTGCAACGGGCGCCGACCGATGAGGAGATCGCCAAGGAGCTGGGGATCACCGTCGACGAACTGAACGAGTCGCTGCTCGCGATCTCGCACTCGTCGATGGTCGCGTTGGACGAGCTCTGGAGCGTGTCGGACTCAAGTGGCGACCAGGTGTCGCTGATGGACACGATCGAGGATCCCAACGCGCCCGACCCCGCCCGCTCGCTCGACCTCGGCGACCTCAAGGACCGGATCGCCGACTCGATCGCCAAGCTGCCCGAGCGCGAGAAGCTCGTGATCGCGCTGTACTACTACGAGAACCTGACGCTCCGAGAGATCGGCGAGGTGCTCGGTGTGACCGAGTCGCGCGTCTCGCAGATGCACACCAAGGCCGTCCTGCGCCTGCGCTCGCGCATGCAGGAGGAGTCCTTTGACGACTGATTGACGCCGGCGGTATGGTCCTCTCGACAGCTCAGAGAGGAGATCGCATGCGAGGCAATGGAGGCCGCCCACCGGCGGACCGGATTCGCAACGTCGCCCTCGTCGGCCATCGCGGCGCCGGCAAGACTTCGCTGCACGAGGCGTTGCTGTTCGAGGCCGGTGTGATCGGGCGGCTCGGGTCGGTCCCCGACGGCAGCACGGTGTCGGACTCCGATCCCGACGAGCAGTCGCGGCAGATGTCGATCTCCGCCTCGCTCAGCTCATTCGAGTGGCGCGAACGCAAGATCAACCTGCTCGACACGCCGGGCGAGCCAAGCTTCGTCGCCGACGCGCTCGGCGCGCTGCGCGTCTGCGAGTCGGCGATCTTCGTCGTCAACGCGGTGATGGGCGTCGAGGTGTCGACGAGCCGCCTGTGGGCGCGCGCGGCCGAGCTCGACATCGCGCGGATGCTGTTCGTCAACATGCTCGACCGCGAGCGCGCCGACTTCTTCCGCACGCTCGAGCAGATCAAGCGCGCGTTCGGGCCGCACGCCGTCGCGACGGAGATCCCGATCGGCGCCGAGCACGACGTCTCCGGCGTGATCGATCTCGTCGACATGAAGGCCTTTCGCCAGGACTCACCCGAGCG
>JAXDGS010000085.1:0-7968 GCA_034664905.1 Solirubrobacteraceae bacterium
GAGGAGCGCGACACCGCCCACGCGCACGCGGCGAGTGTGCAGGCGGAGTGGGACCGCACCAGCCAACGCTTGGCGGCCACCACCGGTGAGCTGACCGCCGCACGGGGACAGATCGAGACCCTCCGCGAGCAGCTGGCCACCGTCCGTCAGGAAGCCGCCGACCTGGCGGTCGCGCGGACCGAGCTGACGGCGCAGCTGGCCGAGGAACGCCAAGCAGTGGAGACGCAGCGTCGGCGGGCCGAGGCCGCTGAGCACGACGCGACTCGGGCCGCCGGCCAGCTTGAGCAGCTGGCCACCGAGCTGGCCGCCGCGCGGGGGCAGGGTGAGCACTGGCAGGCCCAGGCCGGTGAGCATCGCGCCGAGTTGGCCGCGCTGCGTTCGGAGTTGACCGCCGCGCACGCCAGCATTGAGGCCGAGAAAACCCACGCCGGGCAGCGGTTGGCCGATCAGCAAGCCCGCTACGAGGAACTCGTCAGCGAACTCCGAACCCAGATCGAGGCGGCCAAGCAGCTCACCGCGGCCGGCGGCCGGACCGAGCCGGCCAAGCGGACCGGGCGAGCGGCACCTTCTGGCCAGCAGGCCGGTCGGCAGAATCACTGAACCAGCGGGGCTCGGTGCGGTGCGCTGTACCTAACGCTGTTGCGGCTGGGACAAGTGGATCATGATGCGGTCGAGGCACCGAGGGGATTGGAGGTGACGGGGATGGACAGCGTCTTGCGTGGTTGGGTGATCGGCCACCTGGTGGGGGAGACGATCAACCGGAACCGGGCGGCGCGGCAACGGTGGTGCGCGGTGGCGTATTCGCCCACCAGTGGCACGGCCTACGCCTGGAACCATCGCACGCAGCGCGGGGCGGAGACCGCGGCGTTGGCCCTGTGCGAGGGCCCGCAGGCGCGGTTGTGGGCCTGCGGGGCGGAGATCACGATCGCGGTGGCACGCGGTCCTCGTGGCGCTTTTGCCTGCCAGTGGGCCGATCCGAGCATGCCCACAGCGGCCTGCGAGGGTGCGATTGCGAAGTGTCGAGCGTCGTATCCGGCCGGTGATTTCGGGCGTGAGCGGGTGTGGCTTGCGCTGGTGCTCGCCGCTCGCCGAGGACTGATGTATCAGCATTAAGACTCTCTCCCCTAGTGGCAGGAAGAAAGCTCTACGGCCGGGGGCGGAGATTCTTGCGCTGGGGGCTCTCGGTAGGTTCTGTGGTTCCTTGTAAAAGAAGTCCGGCCGGGGACTTCCGCTTCGCTCGACGAGCAAACAGTTCCGATACACTACGAATCGCCTTTTGTTGGCCGAGGTAGTGATTCCTACGGATAGGGGCCCGAGGATTCCGGCCAGCTGGGAATGGTGGTCACTATTTAGTCGAGGGGTTCGTGATCCGACGTGCGAGGCGTGGGTGCTGGGAAACAACGCACGTGAGCGGGACCGTGGGTCTTACTGGCACGCTGACGGTCGCGCTCGATGACATCAACGTATCGCTGGCGAGGAGATGATCGGTTGCCTGTACCGGTGAACGGGTGGCGCAAGTTTTCTCCTTCTCCTGCGGGTGATTTCCGGTGACGTGCTGGTCGTGTGCTGGTCGCGGATTGTAATCTCGGGCCACTCGGTGGGTGCAGGGGTTACGGCAGCGCGGCGAGCTGTGGGGGGTGGGGGGTTGGCGGATTGGTGGGGGCGCGGTTGCAGTGAGCGTGCCGGGGCGTTCTGGGTGCCGGCGGCTGGCCCCTGTTCTGCGCCGGTTGCGGTGCCACTGCGGGCGGTGTGGGTGGCTCCTACCGGTGGCGTCGAGACCGCTGTGTGTTTCCCGACCGACCCTGTGGCGGCGGTGGTGGGGTTGATCTCCGCCAGCAGCTCGCCCGCTGCCACGGGGGCCGAGCTGCTGGCGGTCGAGTTGTCGCCCCGGTTGGTGATGTGGACCAGTACCGAGATCCAGGGGTGGCCGAACCTGTGTGCCACGCGAGTGGCTGCCGCGTTTGGTCACTGCCGCGACATGGTGTGCGGCACGGCGGTGTTCACCGGAGCCCGGGACACTCAGGCGAACCCGACCAGCCCTGTCCGTCACGCTGGCCGCCCGTGTGCGCGACCTGACCTGACCTGCGTGGGCGACGCCGCCTCCCGGCGCTGGGGTGTGGAGCGACAGGAGGAGAAGGACAGTGCTCCCACGTCACGAAAATGCCAGTGACGGTGGAAGGCCTTAAGGGTCGCACCGTCGTGGCCATCGGCGGTGAAAGCGAAGTGTCGGTGGGGCAAGGTGGGCCACGCCCGCCGTCGGAGCTCAGTGTCGGAGGTGTCGCCTATCCTGCCGGTCGTGGGCGACGTTCCGTTGCCGTTGCCGATCCCCGACGTGGCGGCGGCCCTCGCGGAGGACCCAGGATCGCCGCCACGCTGCCCGGGCAGCGGCCTGGTGTCAACCCGATGCCGACCACCGTGCCGGTCGATCCGACCAGTTCGGCGGCGACACTCCCCGAAACGGCACCATGGTGGCTTGCCACCCGAATGGATTCATGAGCGATGACCCAGCCCGGCGTTGACGAGACAAGCGGGCCCGACCCGGGACCCGGCGAGGAGACCGTCGCGGCCCGGGCGGGCATGAGTCCCTACCCGACGGGCGGGGGCGGGGTCACGTTCGAGCGCAAGGTCGCCGTTCAATACCTGGCCCACCTCCTCGTTGGCGACGGCGCGGTCGAACTCGGCGAGGGGCGTGCGGTCGTGAGCGTGGCGTTCCAGCAGGGTCCCGACCATCCGGTCGACGACCTTGTCGTGCACGCATCCCGCGCCGACGAGCCGGACCCGTCTCTCGTGCTCGCCCTTGCCGTCCGGCGCGCACCGGACCTCGTGCAGAGCGACGATTCGACGCAGAAGCTCATTCGCGAGTTCGTTCACGCCGTGATCACTGCGCCGTCGGACGGCCCCAGCCACCGGTTCGCCCTCGTTGTCGCTGGAGGACAGCCGCACGCCAAACAACTCGCCGAGTTAGCCGCCCTCGCGGCGCCACAGATGGAGCGTCGAGCTTCTTCCGCCTCCTACGCACGCCGAAGAAGTTTCAACAGGAGGTCCTGAGTCGGCTCGATCACGTCGAAGCGCTCGTGAAGCGCGCGCTGATCGACCTCGGCGTCACGGATCCCGAGATCGCGCTCGTCCAGCAACGCACCTGGGAGCTGCTCGCGCGCCTGACCGTCCTGATGCCGCGACTCGAGTCGCCTGATGAAACGGATTGGGGGGCACTGCAGAACGCGCTCGTCCCCGTCGCGCGCGCCACAGACCTCACCGGCGCATCGCTGCTGCGCGACCGCCTCGTCGCGCTAGCCGCCGAGTACCCACCGAAGGCCGCTACTGTCGATCTGAGCCTGCTTCGACGCGATGCGCATCAGGTGCTCGACGCGACCGTGCGGCGGCGCCAGCAGGGCTGGCAGTCCCTCGACCATCTCCATCAGCGAGCGCTTGCATCGGTGCGCAATGACATCAGCTCAACCGACGGCGATCGCTGCGTGCATGTCGACCGGAGCGACGCAGCGTCGCAGCTGCTCTCAGCAGCGGCGAACGCGTCCGCCGTCGTAGTCCACGGCGAGTCCGGTGTCGGCAAAAGTGCACTCGCACTCCTGTCCGCGACGGCAGCGGCAACCGCGGATCCCGACGCCGTGCAAGCGTTGTGCATCAACTTGCGGCAGCTTCCTTCGACGACGCTTGAGTTTGAGGCCATTCTCGGATGCCCGCTCGCAATGCTGCTCGGTGAGCTGAGCGCACCGCAACGCATGCTCATCATCGATAGCGCCGACGCGGTGGCCGAGGGCATGGTCGACACATTGCGCTACCTCCTTGATGCCGCTCGACACAGCGACCTGACGGTCATCGCTGTCACTGCACTCGACAGTAAGCAGGTTGTGAGTGACACGATCATCGAGCGGTTCGAGATGGGCGTCGCGGAGTACACAGTGCCTGCGTTGACCGACGCGCAACTCGATGAAGTTGTCGCGAGGTTCACTGAAACGGGTACCCTTGCTGCGAACCCCCGTTCGCGTGAGTTGCTGCGCCGACCAGTGGTGATCGACCTGCTCGTGCGAGGGGGTGTCTCCGGCGTTCCGTTGAACGATGCGGGCGCAATGCGTGAGGTGTGGGCCGGACTCGTTCGACGACGCGAGAAATCGGACAGGGGCACGCCGGATGCGCGCGAATTCACTCTCCTGCGATTAGCCGATCTTGCGCTCATGGGACGTGATGCCCTTGATGTCGTCGGCACACTCGACGCCGCAGCGCTCGATGGACTTCGTCGAGACGGACTGCTCCGCACGTCGTCCGATGATCCCTTCAAGATCGGTCCCGAGTTCGCGCACGACGAGGTGCGGCGCTACGCCGTCGCCCGCCTCATGCTCGCCGCCCCCGGCCCCGCATCGAAAGTCGCCGAAGCCGGTGCTCCGCGGTGGTCGCTTGCGGCGGCTCGACTCGCATGCCAGACGCTGCTGTCGCTGCCAGACACGGCTGCCAGGCCGCTACACGGTCGGTTCGCCAAGCTGCAGGAGGCGTTCGACGCGCTCGTCGATGCTGGTCATGGCGAGCGTTGGGGCGATGTTCCTGGAGAGGCGTTGCTCACAATGGGTGATTCCGACCCAGTTCTGCGAGATGCGTGGTCGGAGCTACGTGCCGATGACGCTGCCGGTCTCCGACGGCTGGCCCGCCTCGTGGGTCAACGACACTGCGGCGAGAACGGCATCGTCCACATCGCTGCGGCTGAGCCGATCGTCACGCTTCTGCTCGATGATGCAACACCGTGGTCAGAGGATTACGCCGCAAAGCTAGTGCGCGACTGGTTGCGCGCGCACGTTGTCGCGGACACACCCGCCGGTCATCCGCTGCGCATTCGTCTTCGAGATCGGCTCGTTGCGGCGTGCGCGGAGGCGGATCGGCGCCTCCGCGAAAAGCGCGAAGCTGCTGCCGCAGCACGCGCCGCACGATCACCCAAGGAGATCGAGGAAGAGCGCAAATTCATGGAGAAGAACCGCGCGCTCTTCACCGGGATCGGTTACCCCCGCAGCAAACGACTGCAGGAGCGACCCGAGGTCCCGCGCGAGATCACCCAAGAGAGCATGATGGAGCTGCTCGCGCTACTCGGCACTGATCTAGGCGACGCCGGCGAGGCGATACTCCGCCGCGTTGCGCAGGACGCGCCGGCGCGGCTTGCCCCCGCCATCGAGAAAGTGCTTACCGGGCGCGCGCTCGCGTCCTACCGGCGCGGCTTTCTCGCCGAACTCACCCAGGCGTACTACCTCGATGAGGACGCCGACGGTTCCGGCTTCCATGACGAGGGAATTCGTCACCACCACGCTCGAAGCATGGACGTGGCGGCGCCGCTTGCCGCCTGGTATCGCGGTCCGTTCATGCCGCTGTTTCAGACCGACTTTCGCAATGGTGTCGCGGTGCTCAACCGCATGCTCAACCACGCTGCTCTCGTTCGCGCGGGAATACTTGCCGTGCATGAGACGGGAGGGCCGGTCGACGAGGACGCTATCGGCCGCTACAAGACCGAGTTAGCGATCACCAGCACGACGCCTGCCGTGTACATCGGCGACGATCACGTCTGGATCTGGTACCGCGGGACGGGCGTTGGTCCATACCCATGCATGAGCGCGCTGCAAGCCCTCGAACGCATTTGTGATCAATTCGTGGAGATCGGCATCCCGATCGCGAAGTTGGTCGGTGTGCTGCTCGATGGCTGCGAGAACCTCGCGATGGTCGGGCTCGTCGTCGGGCTGCTCGTGCGGCACCTGGAGAAGGTCGAACGGCTGCTCGATCCCTATCTCGCCGAGCCGCTCATCTGGCACCACGAGTTCGCGCGGGTCGTGAACGAGACGAGCGGGTTGGCAGCGAGTTCCGAAGGTGTCGTCGCACCTGACCGCCGAACCTGGTCATTGCGGGAGGCTGGGAGCATGTTGGTCGTGCGGGCTGACGACGCACGTATCGCCGAGCTTCGCGCCATCGGCGATCTCCTCGTTGAGAACGCACGCCGCCTCTTAACTGGTGCCAGTGATCACGAAGCATCCAAGGCGGACGAGGCCGATGATGCGGCTGTGGCACGGGAACTGGTCACGGTTCGCGCATGGGCGAGCGGTCTCGACCGCGACACCTACCAGGCGTACGAACACGAGGACGGCCTGTACATACAAAGCACGCCACCGGCTGATGTTGTGCAAGCGTTGCAACAAAACAACGAAGATTCCCAACGCGGCCAGGAGGCCACACGCCTCCTCGTGCGCTACCACATCCGGCCCAAACGCGGCGAGGCTGAACACGTTCCCGATGACGAACTGGCCACCGACGTCGCTATAGCCCACGACTTGCTAGAGCACCCGCCGGCGTTCAACGCCGGTCATCCATGGGATACACCCGCTGCTGTTGTAGCAGTGGCGCTTGAGGCGCACCTCCTGGGTGATGCGGCCCTCCCAGAGGAGACGCTCGCCTTCGCCGTAGACACGGTGCTTCGCATCGGAGAGCGCGAACCCCCGCCGCGCCAGTTTGAGTTTGAGGGCACGCACTTTGAGCAGGGCGCCGACCGCAGCGCGGCGCGTACCCTTCCATTGCTGCTGCTTCCCCTTGCCGCTTCACTGCACGCAACCGTCGATGGCCAGGATGGGTCAGCGACGTACGGGCGCGCCGTGACTGCTGGCATCAACCTTGCGCACGCAGTCGCGAGCGAAGTGCGGCTCCACCTCGCCCGCGGACTCGATCGGGCATGGGAAGCGCCGTGCGCTGATGGTGCTTGCCACCATGAGGTTGCGCTGCAGCTCGCTGTCGAGACAATGCGCGATTGTGTGCTCGGCAACTGGGACCCCGAGCTGGGAAGATCCCGTATCCTCCAGCTTGAGGAACCCATCGGCGAGTCGCTCGCCCAGATCGGTGATGGCTCGATCCTCGTTTTTGGCCTGGATGCGGCGATACGAGCGCTGGCTCCTGCCGCGATGGCCAACATCTGCGTTTCCGCGCGAGCCCGCGATCTCCTCATGGTTCTCCTCGCTGCCCAGCGTCGGGCATTGATGGGACAGGAGAGCGGCATGGACGACCGCGGCACGCATGCGCTGGTGAGTGCCCGCGCGCTGCTGACGCTCGCCGCCAGCGGCAACGACGCACCGATCTATGAACACATCGATTCGTACGCCGATAACGCGGCACTGTTGGGAGCGTTCCTCCGAGCATTGTCGGCGGCGGCAGAGGAGGCACCAAATCGCGCTGCGGCCGCGCGTCGGATCTGGCCAAATGTCATCAAGCACGTGCTCGCCCTGGACGAATCAGGGCACACGCCGTTCGGCGGGAGCCACTACGGGGACATGGCGCTCGCGGCACTCATGCCCAACGCCGCGCACGAGGTCTCGTACCTTTATCGCGAGGTGGAGGACGAGCCCATCATCTGGTGGGACCCTGTCGCCTGGCAGTCGGAGGTCCAGGATTGGCTACCGGTCGCTGCAGGCAACGCTACGTGCGTCGACCAACTCATCGGCTTTCTCGGTGCCCTGGCGCCCGAGGATCAGGTTCGTACCGGTCTGCCATGGATCGTTGTGCTCGTTCTCGCGGACGCCCCGGAAATAGCCGGTCGCAGCTTCCTACTGTCGACCTGGCTCATCAACATGCGTGCTCACGCTGCCGATGCAGGTGCCCTCTCTGGCTGGCAACAAGTTGTCGATGCACTCGTCGTGGCCGGCGTTAGTCGCCTCGCGCCCTACTCAGAGTAGTGACGGTGGTGGCACTTGCGCCGGGGATACACGTCCCAGTCGATAACCAACCCACCTGCACGATCGTCGATGGCGACTGTGCACCAATCGTCACTGACGCTTGGTGGCTGAGCGTCGTTGCCCCGCGACCCTGGCCGAGCCCCGATGTGCGGCGCGTGCCATGCCGAGTTCACCACCGAGGACAAGGAAGCCGCCGACGAGTAGCAGACTCGTTGCGCCGCAAGGCAACCCGCCACGATTGACCCCATGTCCGCGCCTAAGA
>JAXDGS010000086.1:0-3732 GCA_034664905.1 Solirubrobacteraceae bacterium
GGCCGGAGCGAGATGACATAAAGCTGGTCCTTTCGGTTGACGTGGCAGAGATGCCTTGAGACCGGCTCTCGAAACGAC
The DNA here is from genome assembly GCA_034664905.1 of Solirubrobacteraceae bacterium. Lineage (GTDB taxonomy): Bacteria > Actinomycetota > Thermoleophilia > Solirubrobacterales > Solirubrobacteraceae > Palsa-744. The sequence goes on from JAXDGS010000086.1 coordinate 79, forward strand.
AGCGGATCCACGCGGCCGGGTCGCCGCGGCGCCCGAGGAAGCGCGTCTCAACGGCCGACGACCCGCGGCTCGAAGCATATTCGCCACGGGTGACTCATGCCTTGTGGATGTTCGCTGCGTGTTCTTGAGCAGACGGCTGCTGACAGGCTGTAGTCCAGTGACGGCGCAGCAGGCCGCGATGGCAGATCAGGACGGGGAAGCGACCCCGGCGGTATCGGCGGCCGCTCGCTTGAGCGAATCGAGGGGGGGGGTCGTTCGATCCCATCGCAGAAGGCGCTTACGACACGCGGGTTGAATTGCGATCCCGAGCAGCGACGCAGCTCGTCGAGCGCGTCGGTGACGCTGAGCGCGGCACCATAGGGACGTACCGAGCTCATCGCGTCGAATGCATCGCACACCGCTACAACACTCGCGCCGAGCGGGATGCTCTCGCCGGCGAGCCCGTCGGGGTAGCCCCCACCGTCAAAGCGCTCGTGGCTCGAGCGCACCAGCTCGGCTACCAGGGCGAGCGAAGGCGCCGCGATCAGGATGCGCTCGCCGATAAGAGTGTGCCGCCGCATGAACTCCCACTCCTCTTCGTCGAGCGGGCCCGCCTTGTTCAATAGTGCTTCCGGAATCGCGACCTTGCCGATGTCGTGGAGCTCGCCGGCCAGCTCAATGCATTTCACTTCGTGCTCGTCGAGCCCGAGGCGCTGAGCGGTCATTTTGGCCAGCTGAGCGACCACGCTGGTGTGCTCGCCCAGACCCGGGTTGCGCTCGCTGAGCGCCTTCAGCAATACGTCGGTGCTCTGACGCGAGGCAGAAGTTCGCCCGGCCTTGCGCTGATACATGCGCCTGTCGGCCACGCCGAGCGCGTCCGCCGCGGTGGATGCGTCTCGAGGCAATGTCGCGGTCCCGTAGGAGCAGCCGACGTTGAAGCCCTCGCCCTTCTCGCTCAGCGCGTCGGCGGCGCACGCGGCGATTGCAGCGAAACTGTTCGGTTCGACTGCCACGAGCATGCAGAACTCGTCGCCGCCCATACGATATCCGCGACCAGATCCCTCGAGTGCCTGCCGGAGTTTGCCGCCGAGACGGGTAAGCAGCGCGTCACCTGCAGGGTGACCGAAGGTGTCGTTGTATTGCTTGAAGCCGTCGAGGTCAAACAGTGTCAGCATGAGCGGCCGCTCCTCGCTGGCATTGTCAAGCTGAGTCTCGAGGTCGCGTATCAGTGCACGGCGATTCGGCAGCGCTGTCAACGCGTCGGTGTCGGCTTCCTCGCGACTGATGGCGAGCAAGTGCTCGTTCTCGGTCCTCAGGCGACGCAGGCTGCCTGTCATCTTGACAAGCGCCTTGCCGAGCACGTCGCGCTCGGAGCGCGGGCGAACATCAACCTCGAGATCACCGGCGGCGATCGTCTCGGCAATGCCGGCCGTCCTGCGCAGGTAGTCGATCATGGAATCGAAGTCGACAGCCATCTCGCCGAGCTCGTCGCGACTGCGCACAACCACCCGCTGGTCTATATCCCCACGGGAGATCGCCTTGGCTGCGGCGGCGACATCGTAGACGGCCCGCGTCGTCCTGTGAGCAAGGATGAGCGCGACCGAGACCGCAAGCACGACAGCGACGGCCAACAGCGTCAAGATCAGAACCAGGCTGGCGCTGTAAGCGGACTCCGACGCGTTCTCGGCAGCCCGCGCGGTTTTGACCTGTTGGTCGGTCCACGCGCCGATCACTACCTTCAGCTTGTCGTTCGCCACGTCGCCCGGACCGTTGACCACCGCTTCCCTGGCCTGGGAGGTGCGACCCTGATCGGCCAGTGCACGGAACGACGCCGTGAGGACGACGTAGCGCGTGAACGTCGCCTCAAATTCCTCGAGCAGCCGCTGTTCGGGCGGATTTTGAATCAGCCCCTGAGCTCGGTAGGCGCGCAGGTAGCGAGACATCAGCGACGGGTCCACTGCGAGGTCGTTCGGTACTCTGTCGGCCGGCTTGGCGAGTATGTAGACGAGTTGGTCCTTGCGGTACTTGCCCATCAGCGCGTTGATCTGGCCCACCGCGCGTGCGCTTGGAACGACCTTTGAAGCGAGCGTCCTGAGATGCTGGTTGTCACTGCCCAGGCGCGTGACCGCGAACAGCCCGAGACCGAGCATCAACGCGACCACGAGGCCAAACGACGCCAGTAGCTTCAACCGGACTGACATCCTGATCCCGGCGCTCTCGCTCGTCATTTGTCCTCCGATGCTGCGTCGCGGGACGCCGCGCTGGATACAGAGGATCAAGAGTGGCGCTGCGCGCTCGGTGTCGGTCCAAGGACCTACGAACGGCGTCAGGCTCAATACTCCCGTAGGCACCTATCGGCAACCGCCAGGCTTGCTCCAGCTATCACGTCGGCAGTAGACACTCGGCGCGGCCAGCGGCTGCGGCTCTCTGCGAAGCGGTTCCTGGCTGGAGAGCCCGTGTTGCGTACGTTGTTTTCGCACGTCGTTAGTGTCTGATCATCAACCATTCCCCACCCGCCCGATGCGCGGTAGGATCGGCCACAGGAGATCGGAGGACCGTGCCGGATGACCAGGACTGGCGGCTGAAGGCCGAGCTTGACAGTGCGGATAGGCGCAGCGCCCTCGACCGCCTCCTTCGCCGGGTGCGCGGACCTGATGTAGTCAAGGAAGTCGGCGAGGTCGTCTCGCATGATGTCGCGATCACTCACGATGGCAAGCTGCTGTTCGCCTATGCCGCGAGCAAAGACTCGCTGACGACGGCGCGGCTGGCAATCGAGGCCGTGCTGAGGCGCGACGACGTGAAAGCCGCCATCTTCGTCAGCCATTGGGATGAGCGATTCGATGAATGGCTCCAGGTGGACCCGCCGCTAACGGGCAGCTCAAAGGACGCCGAGGACGCGCGCGAGCGTGACGCCGAGAAGGTCGAATCGCGCACGATGGTTGCCAGCACCGGCAAGCTGATCCGCTCAGAAGTCGAGCAGACGATGCGCGAATGGGCCGACAAGCTCGACCTGCGCTGCGAGGTCATTGAGCGTCCACATCTACTTACGACTCAGGTCGCGTTCACGGTTACTGGCCCGAAGCGGAAGATCGACGAGTTCGCCGAAGGACTCAGAGCCGAGGAGCTCGCGACGATGCGAACGGAGCGCGCAGTCATGTTGAGCCCCCTGTAAATCTGATGCTGCGCGTAACCCGGGCGAGAGCGGGGCCATTCACATCGCGGTCGACGCGACGACGCTCCTAAGCTTGCGGGCTTGCCTACGACCCTGCTCGCCCCCGGCCGTCCGATTTGGCAAGCTCTCACCCCGTGAGCCTCCTGTCCCAGCGCTGCCAGGAGACCCTGGCGGCGAACTGGACGGCCGGCGAGCGCGACGGGATCCCCTTCGCCTACACCCGCCCGAGCCCGACGCGCTATCGCTGGCAGTGGTACTGGGACTCCTGCTTCGCGGCAATCGCGTGGCGCGGTCTCGACCCGGCGCGCGCCCGTGCGGAGCTCGAGACGCTGCTCGCCGCGGCGCGGCCGGACGGGTTCATCGGTCACACGGTCTTCTGGGAGCACCCGGTCAGCGGGCCGCGCTCGCTTTACTACAACGTGATCCATCAAGACGACGCGATGACGGCCACCATCCAGCCGCCAGCGCTGGCTTTTGCGTGGCGCGCGGCGGTCGGCGATCCG
>JAXDGS010000087.1:0-4356 GCA_034664905.1 Solirubrobacteraceae bacterium
GCGCGCCGGATCTCTCGCGCCACCTGATCATGCAGCAGGGCGGGATCAGACCGATCGATCCGCACGTGGAGCATGACGCTAGTCATAGTAGCGTCATTCGTCTACGGTGGAGCCGGTCCTCGAGCACCGAGGCGATCGATGGGTGGCTATTTGCTCTGAGGCGGCGCGGTCGGGTCCGCGAGCGTTGCCTCGGATGGATCGACGCTAGGCGTAGTCGACGCAGGTGCCGCCGCTGTAGAGCTTCAGGCGCCGTTCGGCGGGTGGCTTCAGGTAGCCGATGCCCGGCACGAAGCCGACCGAGCGGCCCATGAACAGCTCGCCGAATCGCGCGTCCGGTCGGACCAGAGGATTGCCCGAGTAGGACACAGTCGCGCGCCACAGCGCGAGGTCGAGCTTGCCTCGTCTGGACCGTCTGACCGCGAGGCGCATCTTGAGCCTGAACGATCCATTCCTTCGCACGCGCGCACGCACGACCTCATTTGCGACCGCCCGCGGGCAGCCCCGAGTACGGGTGATGTGTAAGGTGAGCATGCCCCCGGCGGCGGCCCGAGTGACCTTACCTGCAAGCGCAAAGTGGGGCGAGCTGGCATCGGCAATCCGGAGCGAGACGAGCGAGACATCCGTGCGGAAGAATGCGCTGGCGGGCGCTGACCAGGCCGTCGCACGGGTCGGATCGGAGTCGCCGGGCGGCGGGTGACTCACGCCGGCGAACGCGCGTGCGACACACGTCCACTTGCCCGGCGCCGGAAACCGGTTCTGCGAAGCCCCGCCGGCCCCGTCGTCGAAGCTGCGACTCCCCGATACCGAGCCGTCTGCGGCGACCCGGCCGTCAAGGGCGCACACCGTCTGCTGACTGGAAGCCAGCGGCGGGAGCGTCTCGATCAAGCCGATCTCCTGCCCGTGCCGATCCCGAGCCGGGCCTCCGGCTAACAGCGTCGGCGCGCTGAACCGCAGTGTGGGACGGCCATCGATCCTGAAGCTCACCACCTGGGCGACGCCGCCACTCGCGCAATGCGTCGCTGAGATGTCGGACTCATTGAACGCCGTCACACGGATCGTGTAAGTCCCCGGACCTTCGTATTGAAGCTGCTGCAGCTCGCCGATCTGACCGATCGCTCCGCCCGCGAAGATGCAACCGCCGCCCCAGTAGAAAGGATCCTGGCTCGGTCGCCCGTCGGGGACGGACAGGGCCTCGATCTTGAACGGATGTGCGGTGCCGGTCGATTGTGAATCCTGCAGACGCACCCCGATCGTCGGCGACAAGGTCGCGACGTCCGCACCGGCAAGCGGACGCCATAGCGACTGCGGCACGTCGCCTTCATAGCTCGAAACGTCCCCCTCGGCGTAGAACACCTCCGGGGCGCTCAGCGCGCCGGCCGTGGCCGGAAACGTGACACCCGTCGTGATACCCGCCGCGACGCATACCAGGCGAAGGATCGCAACCGATCGTCCCACGATCGAACGAGCCTACTCCTGATATCCCCACCACATCACGGAGAACTCGCGGCTCGCCAAATTCGGGGCCGGCAGGCTAGTAGTCGTGGTGCCATCCCGAGTGCCAATCTGAGCCTCGGTCTCGCAGGCTCACCGTGCCAGGATCTTCGCCTTCTGCGCTTGGAACTCGTCTTCGGTAAGGACGCCGGCGTCGCGCAGTTCCCCGAGCTTCTCCAGCCGTGCGATCCGATCGTCAGTCGATGCCCCGGGGCCGGTGGCGGCCAGCGCGCGCCCGGTGTCCGGGTCGGCTCCGCCGAGCGTGTGGGGAGTGTTCCACAGCATCACGCACTGTTGATCATCTGGCGCGACCTTGACAGTCAGGCGCTGACCCTCGGCGAGAGTCTGGGCGATCGCCTCCGGCAGCACCTGGTAAGCCGTCGCCGCATACGTCGCGCTGCCGGGCGGCTCGATCACCAGCTCGAGCGAGACGCTCACGCCGCCCATCTGGGGCTGCGGTTCGCCGATCGCGAAGGACCGCAGCGTCGCCGGCATCTCGGGCCCGGCGGCGACGCGTTGCACCAGCAGTCGGTAGGCCACTTGAGTTCGCACCTGGGTGGTCGTGACCGCCTGGACCCGCACCGCCGCCTGCTGCAGCGTCGTCGGATCGAGTCCCATCTTGGCCAGCAGCTCCTGTTTGCGCTTGCGGAACATCGACCTCCCGTCAGATTCGGTCGAGCAGCCGGGCCTTCTCGGCGGCGAATTCGGCTTCGGTCAGGATGCCCGCGTCGCGGAGACTCCCCAGGCGCTTGAGGTCGTCGAGCGGATCCGACGCGCCAGGATCGTCGGCCAGCTGCGCGGGCGCGACGGACACGATCGGCGCGGCAGGCCTGAAAGCCTGGGCGAGCGACGCGAGGCTCGAGGCGAAGTTGCTGACCGACCCGATTTGGTCCCACGGGATCCGCACGCCGTCGGCGTCGACATCGACGGGGATGTCAGTCCCCGGGAGAAGGAGCACCTTGCGGGGTACCCGCTTGGTGAACCGATAGCCGAACCGGGGTCGACCCGGCACCGAAACCGAGAGCAGAAGTTCCCACTTGCCGATCACCGCCTCATGGTCGTTGGCGCCGTGGCCGACAGCGATGACGCGAGCGGTGGGACGATCGAAGACCGCGCGGGGCACGCGGTGAGGTGGGCTACCACCGGCGTGGGCCGCGACCTCAATCCAGGCTGACTCAAGCTCGGCGGCGACCGAGTCAGGATCAGTGAACATGCGCTCCCCGCGCGCGATCAGCCCGTCGACCGTCGGCACCTGATCCCATTCGATCCGAACCCGGCGCAGGTCGCGTGAGACGACAAGCGGCAGCCGCATTCCCACGACCGCGTACTTCTCGCGAGAGGCGAGCCGCTGGGGCATGACGTGAAACGGCGGATGCCCGGGCACACGAACGATCATCGGTGTCGTCGCGCTGAAGTGGCGAAAGCCGCCCGTGAACCCCTTTTCTTCACCGATGCCCGAGCTGTCAGGGCCAGCCGCCGATTTCGTCACCAGCCCCTCGCCCCTGATCCCGTCTCGAATCGTTGGCTGCAGGCCCAGCGGATTAAACGGCATCGCACCGCCCCGGCATGCGGAAAACGCTAGCGCCTGGAGGACCTCGGGTCCAGGTTTGACGGCGCGGCCGGACCTGGAGTTCCGCTTGGCGACCGACGCGCTCGAGCTCGAGAGATCCGGCCTGAGCTACCAGCGCGTTCCGCCCGGCTGTCGCTTTCCCGCAGCACGCTTTCACGCTTGGCAGCTGTCTCCTGCGCCCGCGCGAGCCCGATCATCCGGACGATCACCAGCCCGAACATCACGATCGTGGCGGCACCAATGACGCTCGCACCGCGGCGCGGTCGGCGACTGTCGCACGCCCCAGGGTTCGGCATCTGCGACGGGCTGCGCGACGGGCGGACACCGCCCCGGGTCGCCTCTCCGTGTCCGGTTGTGGATGGTCTACGCGAGGCGTTGCCGGCTCAAGCTCACGAGCCTTGCTCCGTGAGTGCAACTCGCCGGCGAGGGGCTCTGGAGCCATGTCGCATGGTTTTCGATGCCGGGCGGATGGAGCGCCGGCCCCGGTCAATTCGCACGTAGCCGGCGTCGACCGGGCCTCATCCTGTGGCTAGACCCGCTCGATCTTCGCCAACCAGGCCGGTGCACCCCGCGCGTCGAACCTTGTCTGGATCCGATCGGGACTCACGGAGGCGACGCTCCAGCCGCCGCTACGTTTGAACGCTGCCCTCAACTCCTGCTGACTGATGGGATGCGGGCCAGCGGTACCAGGCCCGACGTCACTGAAACAGAGCACGTACAGGCCCGTGCCACGACTCGTCACGGACGCCAGACCCGCCACGTAGTCTCCCCGCTCATCGCTGTCGAACGTGTGGAACAACCCGCAATCGAGCACCGTGTCAAACACTCGGCCCAGACGGTCCAGGTGCAAGGCATCGGCAACCACGAAGTCAGCGTCGATGCCGCGACCCGCGGCCTTCTCCCGCGCGATCGACAGTGCGGTCTCAGACACATCGAATCCCAGAACCTGCAGCCCCAGAGAGGCAACGTGAAGGGCGTTCTCGCCTGTTCCGCATCCCGCATCGAGAACCGCGCCGGCGAATGCGCCCTCGCCCGCCAGACGCAGCACCGCCGGCTGAGGTCCGACGTCCCACGGTGCCGCGCCGTTGAGATACGACGCGTTCCACGGCTGACCGGCCTTCCGTTCATGACTGGTTGGTTGCCGCCCGCTGTACGGATCGCCGGCTTGAAGGCCGGTCCCCTCGGACATCTCCGTTCCCTCCCTTGCGACGTGCGCAATCGAGCCTCATCGTCGCAGGCAGGGGTTGCCGAGACAACTCGCATCAAGGCTAGGAAAGCTCCGCGGTTGCCAGCTC
>JAXDGS010000088.1:0-3752 GCA_034664905.1 Solirubrobacteraceae bacterium
GGCTTTAGAGTCACCTCACTGCACCAACTCAAACGAAGGGGCAACCATGGCTGGCGACGCATTGTTTCTGGGGTGGGGTCAGGTCGTGCGCGGGCGGGAGCAACTCGCGTTGGAGGTGTTTCAGGAGAGCATCGCCTACTACACCAAGCTGCAGGAGGGCGGCCAGATCGACGGCTTCGACGTGTACCTGCTCGCGCCGCACGCCGGCGATCTCGATGGATTCATCATCATGCGTGGCGAGCAGGCCGCGCTCGACTCCATTCGAGCAAGCCAGGAGTTCCTGAGCATCGTGACGCGCGCCGGCGCAATCGTCGACAACGTCGGAGTTGTGAGCGCATATACGGGAGATGCCCTGGCGCAGGTGATGGGCGTGTTCGGCCAGGTGGCCCAGGATCTGCCGCAGATGCGTTAGCCAAGCCGGCGAGGGTTCAAGGGCCCTCCGGAGGCCATCCAATTGCCGGTCGGCGTTTACATCCACATTCACGACTCGGGGCTCCCGCTGTGGCAGGAGGTGCCTCTCACGATCCTCGGCGTCGCGATCGCATTCGGGCTCATCTGGGGCGTCGTGGCGCTGGTCAAGCTGCCGGCGCAGGTGCGTCTGCGCCGGCGCGTGAAGGCGGTCGAGGCCGCGGCCGGTGACGGCCCGGCATACGGGCCGGCCGCTGTGATCGCCGCTGGGGCTCGACTGTTCGGCGAGGTGCAGGCGGCGTGGGACGCGGGCGATCGCAAGCGGCTGGCTCGCATCAGCGATCCCGATCTGATGTCCGACTGGACCAAGCGGCTGGACGGCTACACCGCCGCCGGTCACCGCTACCGGGTCGAAATCCTGTCGGGGCCGCGTCTGGACTATGTCGGCCTGCTGGCCGATCGGGGACTGGTGCGCCTACGGGTGCGTGCCAGGCTGCGTCGCGCGCTCGAGGAACCGGACGGAACGCGTCGAGCACTGCCCGAGGACAGGGGTCGTCAGAAGGTCCCGCTGGAGGAGTACTGGACGCTGTCACGGTCCGACCAGGATTGGATTCTGTGGTCCACGCGGAACGCGGGCTTTCGCGCGGAGTACACCAGCGAGCCGATCGTCCCTGTGCCGATCGTCCCCGAGGCGACCGCGCACGCCGCGGCGTCAGCCGTGCCGACGACCTCCGAGCCATCGGCCGGCCGGCCTGAGTAGGCGAGCGAACCGCTGCTCGAACTCGACCACCTGGTCGAGGCCTGACCTGGTATCGAGCCACCTCCCGGGGGCGTCGTCCTCCCCAGTGCCTGTCGTGACGGTCGACGCTCTGTTCGTGGAGCGGGCGGGGTGTTGCTAAAGCTCCAGGCCTGCGTGGTCGACCCGTCAGCATGTGTTGTATTCGGAGAAAAAGGCACCGCTGATGCGCCGCGCGCCTCGAGGCCTCTGATGCCAAGCGCTGCCAAACGCCGCTCCCGCGCCAGCGAGGCTCGACACGAAGAGGTCCACGGAACATCGGCTGAGTCCCACACCGTGAGCACCGGCGGGACGCCGGGCGCTCACGGAACCGCCAACGGAGGTCGCACGCTTGACGTGTCGGTCCTTCGTGAGGTCATCGCCATGCAGCATGAGCTTGCCGCCGTCGGGCTCGATCTCAGAGCGGTCATGCAGCGCATTGCGGACCGCACGCGCGAGCTGACGGGGGGCACGTCGGCCGCGGTTCGGCTGCTCGAGGGCGACGCCCTGGTGTGTGGTGCCACGAGCGGCGCGCCCGAGATCGCGCGACCTCACCGCCTTCCGATCGCGAACAATCTCTCAGGGCACGCCATGCGCAGCGGGCGGTCCCTGCTCTGCCTCGACACCGAGACCGACGATCGCGTCGACGCGGCGCTGTCACGCAGCCGCGGCGTTCGCTCGATCATCGCCGTCCCGCTCCTTCACGCCGGGAAGGCCGTCGGGCTTCTCCTGCTCTACGGCGACGAGCCCGGCGCCTTCGGCGAGCGCGACGTCACCATGATGGAGCTGCTGTCCGTCGTGCTGTCATCCGCACTGGCGCACGCCGCCGAGTTCGAGGCCAAGCGCGACCAGGTCGACGCGCTGGCCCGCTTCGAGGCGACTTTCGCGAGCGCCCTGACCGGAATGCTGCTGCTGGATCTCGGCGGCCGGGTCATCGACTCCAATCCGGCGATCCACGAGCTGCTGGGTCACACGCATTCCGAGCTCGAGGGGCGCCGGCTCTCGGAGTTCGTGCCTCCGGAGGAACGCGAGGGCACGCGAGCTGCCTACCAGGAGATGATCGCCAACGGCGAGACCTCGCTGCGCATGCAACACCGGTTTCTGGGCCGCGACGCCGAGCTCGTCTGGGTCGACGCCTCCGCGTCGCTGGTGCCAGACGCCGATGGGGACAAGAGCTTTGCGATCGTGATGATCCAGGACATCACTCAGCGCAGGAAGGCTGAGGCAGCCCTGGTCTCTCAGGCCGCGCTCAACGAGCACCAGGCGCTCCACGACGCGCTGACCGGGCTCGCCAACCGGACGCTGTTTCGCGACCGGATCGACCAGGTGGTCAAGGCCGGGCGCCGCGCCGACACGCACGCTGCGCTCATGGTGATGGACCTCGACGGCTTCAAGGAGATCAACGACTCGCTGGGCCACGCAGCGGGCGACGATCTGCTCGTCGAGCTGGCCAAGCGCCTGCAGTCCGCGGTACGCAGCTCGGACACGGTGGCCCGCCTGGGAGGCGATGAGTTCGGCGTACTGCTGCCCAATCCGAGCGGACCCGAGGACGTGGTGCGCACGATCACGCGGATGCAGGCGACGATCGAGAATCCCGTCGTGCTGCAGGGGCTGTCGCTGTCCCTGGAGGCCTCGATCGGGATCGCGCTGTATCCGGATGACGGCCAGGATGTCGAGGCGCTGCTCCGATGCGCCGACGGGGCGATGTATCAGGCCAAGGAGGAGAAGTCCGGCTCGGCGTTCTACGACAGCAGCCGCATCCGGGCGGACACCGCACGCCTCACCCTGATAGGAGAGCTGCGCCGGGCGCTCGACCAGCGTGAGCTGGTCCTCTACTACCAACCCAAGGCCAGCCTCGCCGATGGCGATGTCCACGAGGTGGAGGCGCTGCTGCGCTGGCAGCATCCGGCACGAGGCCTCGTGCTGCCTGACGACTTCATCCCGACCGCTCAGCAGACGGGACTGATCAATCCGCTGACCCATTACGTGATCGACGAGGCGCTGCGTCAGTGCCGGGCGTGGCGCGACCAGGGGTTGACGCTGGCCATCTCGGTCAACCTGGCGGCGCGTAACCTCCTGGACGGCGAGCTCCCCGCGGGGATCGCGGGACTGCTCGAGCGATGGGGCGTGCCGGCGAGCCTCCTCGAGCTCGAGATCACGGAGTCGGCGATGCTCGCCGACCCGCTGCGCACCAAGCTCGTCATCGACCAGCTGTCGGCCATGGGCCTCCGGCTCTCCATCGACGACTTCGGCACCGGCACTTCGTCGCTGGCCTACCTCAAGCGTCTCCCGGTGAGCGAGGTCAAGCTCGACCGGTCGCTCGTGATGAACATGGAGCGAGACGAGGACGACGCCACGATCGTGCGGTGCGCCATCGATCTCGCGCGAAGCTTCGGCTTCGACGTCGTCGCCGAAGGAGTCGAGAGCAAGGCGGTATGGGACCGGTTGAGGGCCCTTGGCTGCACCACTGCCCAGGGCTACTACCTCAGCCGTCCGATTCCGGGGCCCGACCTGCGGGCGTGGCTTCTGAAGCGTCGCCAGATGGGCGACACCGCCCGGGGCTCACGAC
>JAXDGS010000089.1:0-3593 GCA_034664905.1 Solirubrobacteraceae bacterium
GCGGAGCTCGAGGCCGACGTCGTCATCACCGCCACCGGGCTGGAGCTGCTGCCCGTGGGCGGCGTCGAGGTCACCATCGACGGCCAGGAGCTCGACCTTCCCGAGCACCTCACCTACAAGGGCATGATGCTCAGCGGCGTGCCCAACGCGGCGCTGGTGATGGGCTATACCAACGCGTCGTGGACGCTGAAGTGCGATCTCACCTGCGAGTACGTGTGCCGGCTGCTCAACCACATGCGCGAGCACCACTACGACTACTGCGTGCCCGAGGAGGGTGATCTCCCGGTCACCTCGAAACCGCTGCTCGACCTCGACTCGGGCTACATCCTGCGCTCGCTCGACAAGTTCCCGCGTCAGGGCGCCGAGCGGCCGTGGCGGGTCTACCAGAACTACGCTCTGGACGTGGTGACGCTGAAGCTCGGCTCGCTCGAGGACGATGCGATGCGCTTCGCCCGCGCCGGGCAGGTGGCGGCGGTGGCCGCCGAGCCCGAGCCCGAGCCCGCCGCGGCTGCGGCCTGACCCGGAGTCAGTCTGCGTTCGGAACGAGCTGCTTGAAGCCCGCCCACGCGAAGTCACGGAAATGTGAGACCACGCGCTGGCGCGGAACGGCGGGATTCGCGATCCACCAACGGCCCAGTTGCTCACCGACGCCCGAGATGGCGTGCGCGAAGACATCGAGCCGCTCGGTCTCTGCGTCCGGGGCGTGGGCAGCGAGGATCTCGGCGATCCGGGAGACGGTCCCGAAGCGGAGCTCGGTGAGCTCTTCACCGAACGAGCCCTGAAGCGGCGCCGAGATGCCGAAGAGGATGGCCCAGCGGCGGGGATCGCGCTCCAGCACGGAGAAAAAGGCGTCGCCGCCGCGTTCGAGAGTGTCATAGAGGCTGGTGGTGTTGGCAACCGCTTCGACGAGCGCATGCTCGAACTCTGTGCGGGCGCGCCGGACGCAGGCGAGGTAGACGCCCTCTTTCGAGCCGAAGTGCTCATAGACGATTGGGCGGCTGATCTCAGCCACGCGAGCGATCTCCTCGATCGACGTCGCTTCGTAGCCGCGCTGCGCGAAGAACTCCTCGGCGATGTTGAGCAGTTGGCGCTCCCGCACAACGCGCGGCACCCTCCCGCGCCGGTGCTCGGTTATCTGATGAACGTTCGTGTCGGTCACCGGTTGACAGCCTACAGCACGTAAGCTACGTTACGTAGGTAACGTGCTGTAACCTACGCTTCGTAACTCTGAGGAGAGGGAGAGAATGGTTCGCGCCCGTCTGGGTCTGCTCGCCGTCTGTGCAGGCCTCGTGGTGCTCGGCGGGTCCGCCCCAGCGGCCGATGCGATCGGCCGGTGCGGAGATCACGCGTGGTGTGACACTGCCCTATCGCCGAGCGCGCGAGCCCAGCTGTTGCTCGCCGCGATGTCGCAATCGGACAAGGTGGGGATCCTGACAGGCCAGGCGGCGAGCGACGTCGGGCTTCCGGCGATCAAGTTCACCGACGGCGCCGTGGGTGCGGGCGGTGCCGGCTCCGGCGGCAGTGGCGCCACCGCCATGCCGGCGGGAATCGCGCTAGCCGCAAACTTCGATCAGACGACGGCCCAGCACTACGGCGCCGTCGTCGGCGCCGAGGTCAAGCACCGCGGCTTCGACGGAGACTGGGGCCCGACCGTCAACCTCATGCGCACGCCCCTCGGCGGCCGCACCTTTGAGGGCTACGGGGAGGATCCGTTCCTTGACGCGCGGACCGCGGTGGGCTGGATCGACGGGCTCCAGGCGCAGGACGTGATGGCGGACGTGAAGCATTTCGCTGCCAACAACCAGGAGGGTCAGGTCGGTGTCTCCCCGATCTCGAGCGCCGTGGGCGGGCGACTGACCGTCAACGCCCAGGTCGATCAGCGCACTCTGCGCGAGACCGAGTTCCCGGCGTTCGAGGCTGCCGTGACCGAGGCCCACAGCGCAACCGTGATGTGTTCCTACAACCTTCTCAACGGCGTGTATGCCTGTGCGGACCCGTTCCTGCTCGGGCACATCCTGCGCCAGGCGTGGGGCTTTTCGGGGTTCGTCTTCTCGGACGCAGGCGCCTGTCATGAGACGAGCGCCGATCTCAACGCCGGCCTCGACTTCGACATCCTCAACACGTGCTACACGGCGCCGGCCGTCGACATTGCGCTCGCCGATGGGTCGGTGAGCCAGGCGACGCTCGACGCGCGGGTGCTCGAGATCCTGCGCACGCTGTTCTCGTTTGGCTTCTTCGACCACCCGACGTGGCCGAGCAACACGGGTCAGGACGACCGCAGCGGCGATGCCGCGGTCGCGGAGTCCGTCGCCGAGCGAGGCTCGGTGCTCCTCGAGAACGCCGGCCTCCTCCCGATCGATCCACGCCGGGTGCACTCGATCGCCGTCATCGGCCCGGCAGCGAACCAGTACATCTTCGGCAACGGCTCTTCCAAGGTGACGCCGTATTCCACGACGAATGCGCTCCAGGGCATCGAGTCGCGCGCCCGGCAGGCCGGGATCAGGGTCAGCTACGACGCCGGCACAAACGTTCAGCAGGCGCAGGCGCTGGCCAGACGCTCGGACCTCGCGATCGTCGTGGCCGCCGACACGGAGGGCGAGGGCGTCGACAAGCCGTGCATGTCGCTGACCCCGCAGTGCAGCGGCGGGCAGGCGGCTCCGCCCAACCCCCAGGTCACGCAACTAGCGTTCGGCGATCAGGACAGCCTGATCTCGAGCATCGCTCAGGCGAACCCGCGCACCGCCGTGGTACTCGAGACCGGCGCACCGGTCCTCACCCCGTGGCGCTCGCAGATCGGGGCGCTGCTCGAGGCCTGGTACCCGGGACAGGACGGCGGCACCGCGATTGCGCGGATCCTGTTCGGCGACGTCGATCCCGGCGGCCGGCTGCCGGTCACCTTCCCCAAGCAGGCGGCGGACATTCCGACCGCGTCCGGCGGCGCGCAGCGGTACCCGGGCGTCGTCGACCCGACGCTCAGTCCATGCGAGGTCAACACGACGTTCGTTCCGTGTCCGTACCACCAGGAGACCTACAGCGAGGGGGTGATGGTCGGCTACCGCTGGTATCAGCACCAGGCCATCACGCCGGCGTTCCCGTTCGGCTTCGGGCTTTCCTATACGGCCTTTCGCCTCAGCGATCTGCACCTCACGCCCGGCGGGGACGGCACAGCCCGAGTCCGTGCGACCGTCACGAACACCGGCGGGCGAACGGGCTGGGCGGTGCCGGAGCTCTACGTTGGGTTGCCGTCGCTCCCCGGCGTTCCGGAGCCTCCCGAGCAACTCCAGGGATTCGCGAAACGCCTGCTGGCGCCCGGGCAGAGCGAACGCGTGACGTTCACCCTCGGGACGCGCGCGTTCTCCTACTGGAGTGACAGCGCGAACGCCTGGCGGATAGCGAGTGGCTGCGACCGGATCTCGGTGGGCACTTCGTCGCAGGATCTCCCGCTCTCCGGCGTGATCAGCCAGGGAGGCGCAGCCTGCCGGCGCCCGGTGGCGGTCCGTCCCGGTTGTCCGCCGGCGACGGGTCGGTTGAGAGGCAGGACATTGGGGCTGGTGAGGCTGGGAATGACCCGTGCTCGGGCACGCCGCGCCTAC
>JAXDGS010000090.1:0-5693 GCA_034664905.1 Solirubrobacteraceae bacterium
AGGCCGGGCGCGATGAGCTCGCTTCCGCGGAGGAGTCCGAGGCCGAGCTGATCAGCGGCTATCTGCCCGCGGAGCTCTCTGAGGACGAGCTTCGCGCGATCGTCGAGCGCGCCGTGCAGGACAGCGGCGCGGCCTCGGCTTCCGACATGGGCAGGGTCATGAAGGAGGCGATGGCTGCAGTCGGCGGCCGCGCCGACGGGAAGCGCGTATCGGGGCTGGTGCGGGCCGCGCTGCAAGGATGAGGACGCAGATAGAGCTATCGAACGAAGTCGCAGCCGAGCTGGCCGGGAGCCAGGACGCCGTGCTGCGCGCGCTCGAGGCGCACCTGGACTGCAAGGTGTTCCTGCGCGGAAATCTGCTCACCTTCGACGGCGATGAGAGCGAGACCAACGCAGGCGAGCGCGTCGTGCGCGAGCTCGCCGACCTGATCGCCCGCGGGCACCAGATCGGGCCAGGGACGATCACCGCGGTCACCGGCGCGCTCGACGCGCACGAATCGCCCGCGCACGTCCTCGAGGACGTCGTGTGGCGCCATCGCGGACTGCGGGTTGCTCCGAAGACCGTCAACCAGAAGCGCTACGTCGACTCGGTGCGCGCGAACACGATCACCTTCGGCGTCGGTCCCGCCGGAACAGGCAAGACCTTCCTCGCTGTCGCGATGGCAGCCGCCGCGCTCGCACGCCACGAGGTGAACCGCATCATCCTCACCAGGCCCGCCGTCGAGGCCGGCGAGCGCCTCGGCTTCCTGCCCGGCGACATGATGGCGAAGGTGGACCCCTACCTGCGGCCGCTGTTCGACGCGCTGCATGACATGCTCGACCCCGAGAAGGTCGCCCAGCACATCGAGCGCGGGGTGATCGAGATCGCGCCGCTCGCTTTCATGCGCGGGCGCACGCTGAACGACTCGTTCGTGATCCTCGACGAGGCGCAGAACACGACCCCCGAGCAGATGAAGATGTTCCTCACGCGGCTCGGCTTCGGATCGCGGATGGTTGTCACAGGCGATGTGACCCAGGTCGACCTGCCGCGCGAGCAGCGCTCCGGACTGATCGTCGTGGGGGAGGTGCTCGAATCGGTCGAGGGGATCGCCTTCGTGCGCTTCGGTGGCGAGGACGTTGTGCGCCACAAGCTCGTGCAGCGAATCGTCGAGGCCTACGACGAGCACTCCCAGCGCGATCAACCAGCGCGCGCGCCGGTCGCGAGCGCCCCCGACGCCGGCGCCCGCTCGATCCGCAGCGCCTGAGCGCCGATGCTCGACGTTGACGTCCTCGGCGCGGCGCTCGCCCCCGATGCGCCGCCGCGTGCGGAGATTCGCCGCCTGTGCGTCGCAGCAGCCTCGTGCGCCGGCATCGCGGCAGCGCACGTCGCCATCGAATTCGCGGATGAGCAGCGGATCACCGAGCTCAACTGGAAGCACCGCGGGCTCGCGGAGCCGACCGACGTACTGTCGTTTCCGATCGACGGTGTCGAGCCGCTCGCTCCCGCGAGCGCCGCCTCGGACCGAGGCGTGCTCGAGGCGCCGCCGATGCGCGAGCTCGGCGATGTCGTGATCTGCGCGCAGCACACCTCCGACGTGCGCGAGGCGATCGTGCACGGGATGCTGCATCTTCTCGGCATGGATCACGAGACCGACAGCGGTGAGATGCTCGCCCTGCAGCAGCGGCTGCTGCGCGCGGAGAGGCCGTGAGCCGTGGCGGCTTCGTCGCGCTCGCCGGTCGTCCCAACGTCGGCAAGTCCACGTTCGTCAACGCGGTCGTCGGGCAGAAGGTCGCGATCGTCTCCGACCGCCCTCAGACCACGCGGCGCGCGATCCGCGGCTTTCACCGCAAAGGCGACTGCGAGCTGGTGCTCGTTGACCTGCCCGGCGTGCAGCGCCCGCGCGACGCGCTGACGACGCGCATGGCGGCTCGCGTACGCCACGAGCTCGACGGCAGCGACGCAGCGCTGCTGATGCTCAACGGCGAGCAGGGCGTCGGGCCAGGCGACCGCTACATCGCAAGCACGCTCGCCGGCGCGAGCGTGCCTGTCGCGATAGCCGTCAACAAGATCGACCGCCTCGCACGCTCACAGCTGCTCGAGGCGCTTCAGTCCGCGGCGGAGCTCGACGTCGGCGAGGAGGTCTTCCCGATCTCCGCGCGCACCGGCTCGGGCGTGCAGGAGCTGATCGAGCACCTCGCAAGCCTCATGCCCGAGGGCCCGTTCCTGTTTCCCGAGGGCGCCGCCTCCGATCAGCCGCGTGAGCAGCTGCTTTCCGAGCTCGTGCGCGAGGCGGTCATCAGGCGCACCTTCCAGGAGATCCCGCACGCCGTCGAGGTGGTGATCGACGAGCTCGCCCGCCCACGCGCCGATCTTGCCGTCGTGCGCGCGCTGATCTGGGTCGAGAGCGACTCCCAGAAGGGCATCGTGATCGGCGCGCGCGGCCGCATGATCAAGGCGATCGGCATCGCCGCGCGCGCAGAACTCGAGCGTGAGCTCGGCTGCCAGGTTCACCTCGAGCTGGCTGTGCGCGTGCGCCGCGACTGGCGCGCCGATGACAGCCTGCTCGACCGCCTCGGCATCACCTAGACGCGCCCCGATCGAGACCGCGGCCGAGCTGCTCGGAGATGCGCTCGATCGCCTGCAGGTCCATCTCGCCCCCCCACACGAACGGCACGCTCAGCACGTCGAAGCTGCGGCGGCGCAAGCGCGCGAGCTGGTTGTGCTGAAAGCGCGCACGCTCATGCACCGTGCGCGCCGCGCGCGCCGCCGAGCGCCTGACCGCGGTCTGCGCAGGGGTGAGCCTGCCGCCGCCGGCGCGCGCGCCGCCTGGAGCGCCGCTTCCGCGGTTGCCGCTGCGACGCTCGCCGCCTGAACCCAGCCCGTCGATCAGCTCGAGCTCTGCAGCGGTGAAGCGCTGCGGCAGCAGCTCGTTGACCACCACCGCCGAGAGGCTGCGCCCGAGCGTGTCCTTCAGACCCTCCTGCAGCTCGAGCGTCTCGGTCACAGCCATGTCGCTCGGCAGCGCAACCGCGACATACGCGCTGAGCGCGGGATCCTCGAGCAGCTGGCGCACGCGCTGCGCCTGTTTTGCGATCGGACCCACTTTCGCGATCGCGCCGAAGGTCTGCGGCGATGCGAGCATGCCCAGCGCGTTCCCGGTCGCGGGGGCGTCGAGCACCACGAGGTCATAGCCCGCCGCGCGCCGCTCCCAGCGCTCGCCGCGGGTCAGCTCCCAGACCTTGACCATGCTCACGAGCTCCTTCGCGCCGGGTGCCGCGGCGGCGAAGTAATGAAAGGTGCCGCTCGAGGCGAGCAAGCGCCCGGACACGCGCCCGCCGAGCCTCTGCAGCCATTCGAGCAGCGCCTGGTCCGGATCGATCGAGATGCTCGAAAGACGATCGCTCAGCAGGGTCTCCGCGCCCGCATCGCGCGTCCGCGCGGCAAACAGCGCGGGCAAGCGTTGCTGATCGCCGACCTCGACGATGATCGTTCGCAGCCCGCGGGCTGCCGCCATCGTGCCGATCGCCGCCGCAACGGTCGTCTTGCCGACGCCGCCCTTGCCCGTGACCACGATGAGCTTGCGCTCGAGCAGCGATTGCATCCCCCGGCAGTCTCTCTGAAACCGGCCCTGAGCAGCTGTACCTACAATCGTCGAAGCGATGAGCGGCGAAAACGGCGATCGGATCGAGCAGCAGGTGGCCTACGACAGCGAGGGGCTCGTCCCCTGCATCGTGCAGGACTGGAGCACCGGCGAGGTGCTGATGCACGCCTACATGAACGAGCAGGCGCTGCAGCGCACGCGCGCGACCGGCGAGCTTCACCTGTGGAGCCGCTCGCGCTCGCAGCCATGGCACAAGGGCGCCACGAGCGGCAACATCCAGACGGTCCGAGCGCTACGCCTCGACTGCGATCGCGACACGCTGCTCGCACTCGTCGAGCCCGCCGGGCCCGCGTGCCACACCGGCGAGCGAACCTGCTTTCACGAAGGCGAGCTTGCGCCCGCGGCACCGTATGAGGCGCTCGCCGCGCTCGAGCGTACGCTCGCCGATCGTGCACGCGAACGGCCGCAGGGCTCCTACACGGTCGAGCTGCTCGAGAACCCGCGCAGGATCGGTGAGAAGGTGATGGAGGAGGCCGAGGAGGTCGCGCGTGCCGCGCGCGAGGAGTCCGACGAGCGCATCGACGAGGAGGCCGCGGACGTGATCTACCACCTGCTCGTGCTGCTGCGCAGCCGCGGCCGCTCGCTCAGCGACGCAGAGCGGGTGCTCGATGGCCGTCGCTCCTAGCGCCCCCGGGGCGAGTCAAAGGGACGCCGCTGCGAGCGTCGCGCTGGCGCCGAGCCTCGAGCGGGCTCGCTCGCTCGCGCGCACACACAACCTGATCCCGCTCACCTACAGCTTCGTCGAGGACTGCGAGACCCCGGTCTCGGCGTTCCTGAAGCTGCGCGCGCTCGCGCCCGGTGAGCCGGCGTTCCTGCTCGAGTCCGCCGAGCAGGGCCAGCGTGTCGGCCGCTGGTCGTTCATCGGCTTTCGCCCGCGCGCGGTGCTTCGCTGGACGCCCGCCGACGGCGGCGATCCGTATGCGCTCGCCGCCGAGCGCGTCGCCAGCTTCAATCAGGCGCCGATGGCCGACGCGCCGCCGTTCACCGGCGGTGCGGTCGGCTTCTTCGCATACGACCTCGTGCGCACCGTCGAGCCGCTCGGCGATCCGCCGCCGGACCCGCTCGGCCTGCCCGACATGGCGCTGATGCTCTCCGACGCGCTCGTCGCCTTCGACCACCTCAAGCACACGGTCACGATTCTCGCCAACGCCGATCTGAACGCCGAACCGGACGTCGAGCGTGCTTACGAGCAGGCCGCGCACGTGATCGGCGAAGTGCGCACCGCGCTCGCCGGCCCGGTTCCGCGCGCGAGCGAGGCGCTCGAGCGAGCGATGCCGGAGTTCTCCTCGAACATGAACCGAGAGCGCTTCGAAGCGATCGTGGAGCGCGTGATCGAGTACATCTACGCTGGCGACGCCTTCCAGGTCGTGCCCTCGCAGCGCTGGTCAGCGCCGGTGCCGGTCGACGCATTCTCGATCTATCGTGGGCTGCGCGCCGTCAACCCGAGCCCGTACATGTACTTCCTCGACTTCGGCGACTTCCAGGTCGCCGGTGCGAGCCCCGAGCCGCTGCTGACAGTCAACGGCCGCGACGTCGCAACCAAGCCGATCGCCGGCACGCGCCCGCGCGGCGCGAGCCCCGAGGAGGATCGCGCGATCGCACGCGAACTACTCGCCGACGAGAAGGAGCGCGCCGAGCACGTGATGCTCGTGGACCTCGGGCGAAACGACCTCGGCCGCGTCTGCGAGTACGGGAGCGTCACGGTCGACGAGCTGATGGAGATCGAGTTCTACAGCCATGTCATGCACATCGTCTCCACGGTCTCGGGCACGCTGCGCGACGGCGTCGGCGCGATGGACGCGCTGCGCTCGGTGCTCCCCGCCGGCACGCTCTCGGGCGCGCCGAAGGTGAGGGCGATGCAGATCATCGACGAGCTCGAGCCGGTCAAGCGCGGCGGCTACGGCGGCGCGGTCGGCTATCTCAGCTACGCCGGCGACCTCGACACCGCGATCCACATCCGTACGCTGGTGATCAAGGACGGCGTCGCCCACGTGCAGGCAGGCGGCGGTACGGTCGCAGACGCCAAGCCAGATTACGAGTACGAGGAGTCGGT
>JAXDGS010000091.1:0-9885 GCA_034664905.1 Solirubrobacteraceae bacterium
GCGGCTCTCTCGCCTCGACGGGCATGCGCCCGCCGGCGGCGAGCTGTTCGCCGCGCCCGCCGTATGGCGCAGGGGCGCGCGCACGACCGTGTTCGTCGCCGACGGCGAAGGCACCGCGGCGTTCGTGTTGCGCGGCGGGCGGCTCTATCGAGCGTGGCAGAACCGAACGCCGGGGACGAGCCCTGTTATGGCCGGCGGCCTGCTGTACGTGTACGACCCCTCCGCCGGTGGCGTGCACGTGTACCGCCCCGGCTCCGCGCGGCCGATCGCCACGCTGCCCGGGCGC
Organism: Solirubrobacteraceae bacterium; assembly: GCA_034664905.1. Classification (GTDB taxonomy): domain Bacteria; phylum Actinomycetota; class Thermoleophilia; order Solirubrobacterales; family Solirubrobacteraceae; genus Palsa-744. Next base: position 287 of record JAXDGS010000091.1, read on the forward strand.
TCGGGGCATTGGAACAGCCCGATAGCCGTCGACGGACACGTGCTCGAGCCGGAGGGCAACGCAAACGACCACGCGCTCACGGGCACGCTTGACATCTTCTCGGCCGGCTAGGGGCCGTAGGGCTCGAGCAGCGCGAGCCACACCTCGCTGCGGGTCGGAAAACTGGGCACGGCGTGCCACAGCCGCGTGAGCGGCACCTCGCCGACGAGGGCGACCGTCGCCGCCTGGAGGGACTCTGCGACCTCCACGCCGGCGAACGTCGCCCCCACGAGCACGCCGCGGTCCTGCTCGACGACGATGCGCGCCTGGCCGGGCTCCCCGTGCCCGAGGAAGCTGGCGCCTGCCGTGCTCCCGATCTGCGCATCGACCGCGCGCGCGTTCAAGCCCGCCTCGCGCGCGCTCGCGAGCGTGTGCCCCACCGCCGCGATCTGCGGATCGGTGAAGATCACCCGCGGCACCATCTGCGCTTCCGGGCAGCGCTCGAGTCGATGCCCGAGTATGTGCGCCGCGGCGATGCGCGCCTGATACTTGCCCATGTGCGTCAGCAGCGCGCGCCCGTTCGCGTCGCCGACGGCGTACAGCCAGTCGTGGCCCGGCACCTGCATCGTGTCGCGCACCTCGAGCGGGTGCCCGCCGTCCAGCCCGAGCGACTCGAGCCCGAGCCCATCGGTGCGCGCGCGCCGACCGGTCGCCACCAGGATCTCCGCGGCGGCGAAGGAGCCGCCGTCCTGCAGCTCGAGCGTCACAGCGCCGCCAGCGTCCGGGCGTCGCACGGAGCTCGCCTTCGCGCCGAGCGCAACCCGCACACCCTGGCGCTCGAGCGATTCGCGCAACAGCTCGGAGGCGAACTCCTCCTCGCCGGCGATCAGCCGCTCGGCCGCCTCGACGATCGTCACGCGCGCGCCGAGCGAGGCGTAAGCGCAGGCCATCTCCACGCCGACCACGCCGCCGCCGAGCACGAGCAACGACTCCGGAACCGCGCTTGCGGTCGTGGCCTCGCGACTCGTCCACGGTCTGGCGTCGCCGAGGCCGTCGATCGCCGGCAGCGACGCATCGCTTCCGCTCGCCAGCACCACCGCGCGGCGAGCGCGCAAGCGCTCGGGGCCCACCTGAAGCTCGCGCTCGGCCGCGAGCCTTCCCTCCCCGCGCACGAGCACGATCGAGCGCCGCTCGAGCCATCCGAGCTGTGAGGAGTCATCAAGCCCGTGGATCACCTCATCGCGCCGGCGAAGCACCGCGGGCACGTCGAGCTCGCCACGGGCAGCCTGCGCTGCGCCGGGGACGCGGCGTGCCTCCGCCAGCACCTGCGCGGGACGCAGCAGGGCCTTCGACGGCATGCACGCATAGAACGAACACTCCCCGCCGACTAGCTCACGCTCCACGAGCGCGACCGACATCCCGTTCTCGGCGAGGCGCCCAGCGCACACCTCGCCGGCCGGACCGGCGCCGAGCACGAGCACGTCGAACTCCCTGACTTCAGCCACGGCGACTCCTCACTTGACCGCTCACGTTGGGTCGATAGCCTCGTCGTGATGATGGCGGAATCCGTCGCCGGCCAGCTGCTGCTCGCGTCTCCTTCCCTGCGCGACCCGAACTTCATGCGCACGGTCGTGCTGATCGGCGTCCACAACGAGGACGGCGCGATGGGCGTCGTGCTGAACCGGCCCTCCACGGTGACCGTCAGCGAGGCGGTGCCCCAGCTGCAGGGGGCTGTGGATGAGCTCGAGCCTGTCTACGTCGGCGGGCCAGTCCAGCCGACCTCCGTCGTGTGCCTCGCCGAGTTCCTGGATCCGTCGCAAGCCGAGCTGCTGGTGCTCGGGCGCATCGGCTTCCCGGCACCGGACGCCGGCATCGAGGAGCTTGCCGAGACGACCGCGCGCACGCGCGTGTTCGCGGGGTTCGCCGGCTGGGGCGAGGGGCAGCTCGATGCGGAGATCGACCAGGGCGACTGGATCGCGCAGGCCGCGTTGCCGGAGGACGTGTTCAGCGAGATGCCCGCCGAGCTGTGGAGCACGGTGCTGACGCGCAAGGGCGGAAGCTACGCGCTGATCGCGCGCATGCCGCTCGACCCGAGCGTGAACTAAGACCTCGTGCTCGACGACGACGCATCGCCGGCGCGTTCTGCTCGGCTGGGCCGCCGAAGCAGCGGAGCGCTGAGACGAGTCCGCCGGGCGGGCGTGGTCGCCCTGCTGGCGGCGGTCGCGGCGGCCTGCGTGTCCGCAACGAGCGCACGCGCGCAGGCCGCACCGCACGAGCGGCGCTCCGCGCTGCTCGTCTTCCTCGCGACCGACGCAGCGCAACTGTCGAGCATCGGAGGGCTCTCGGTGGGCATCCTCTCGGCGACCCAGGGCAGCTACACGACCGCGCAGTTCCTGCTCGACCTCACGCAGGGCGCGCGAGTCTCCTCCTCGTCGTACGCGCAAGGGCGCCCCCCGCCGCTTCGCATCTCCCCCGCCGGTGCCGGAGCGCAGCTCGCCGGCTGGCCTGCCGCACGCCGGCGCGCTTCCTCGCAGCTCTTGCATCCCGGGCTGCTTGCCACGCAGATCCCGGGAGGGGCGGGCTATGCCGGTGTCGCGGGCGAAGCAGAGCTTGACGGCGCCGCCGCCGCCGACTCCAGTGGCCGTGTCGCGGCGTTCTCCAGCGGCACCGCGCGCACACTGCTCGGCCGCATCGCGACGCTGCGCCGCGGGCTGAGCTTCGTCGTCGCGGATCTGCCGGGCGGGCCGGGCGGCGTGGCCGACCTGCGAGCGCTGCTGCGCACGCGGGAGCCCGGCGAGCTCCTGATCGCCGTTCAGCGAGCCCCGGATCATCCGGGGGGAGAGCTCCTGTGGAGCGCGGCGGCAGGGCTCGCGGGCGCGGGCGCGAGCGAGCTGAGCTCCCAGACGACCAACGAGCGCGGCCTGATCGCCTCGATCGACCTCGCGCCAAGCGTTCTCGAGCATCTCGGCCGCGCCGTCCCGGCATCGATGCGTGGCCGGCCGATCGCAGCCGACGGCGCGCTTGAACCGGTGAGCCTTCGTGCGCTGATGGCTCGGCTCCGCGTGATCTCCGCGCGACGGCTGCGCGCGCTCGGCTTGCTGCTGTGCGCTTGGGTGCTGCTGGCGCTCGTCTGCTCTCGCTCGCCACGGTCACGCGCGTGGGCGATCCGGGTCGGCGCGATCGGCGTCCTGTGGGCACCGGTGGTCGTGCTGATCGCAGCCGCGCTCGAGCCGGGCGCCGCGGTGGAGTACGTCGTGATCGCGGTCGGTTGCCTTTTGCTGGGAGCGCTCACCGACCGCGTGCTGCCGTGGCCGCGAGCGCCGCTTGCGCCCGCGCTAGCGGCGGTGCTCGCGCTGGGCGCCGACGCGCTTGCACACACGCAGCTGCTGATGCGCTCGCTGCTCGGACCGGACCCGATCCTCGGCGCGCGCTTCTATGGGATCGGCAACGAGCTCAAGTCCGGCCTCGCGGTGCTCGTGCTCGCGGCGTGCGCGGCCGCTCTCTACCCCGCGACGCGATCGAGGCGCGCTGCTGCGAGCGTGGCGGGCGCGGGGGTCGCGCTCGCGCTGCTCGAGGGCCCCGCGCGCCTCGGAGCGGGCGTCGGCGGCGTGATCATCGTGTGCGCGAGCTTCGCGCTCGCCGCCGTGATGATGCTGCCGGGCGCCCTCACACGCAGGCGCATCCTGATCGTGACGATCGCCCCGCTGATCGGGCTGCTCGTGCTCGCCGGGATCGACCTCGCCAGCGCGGGCGGCGGCGGGCACTACAGCGGCAGCATTCTGCACGCTCGCTCGGCCGCAGACGTGCGCGAGGTGATCCTGCGCCGCTACCGGGCCGCGTGGCATGAGCTTGGAAATCACGCGATGCCCGCCGCCACCGCTGTCGCGCTGCTCGCCGCAGGCGCGGGATGGGCGAGGCTCGAGCGCCTGCTCGCCCCGGTCCGCTCGGACGCAGCCTGGAGCGCTGCGCTCGCCGGCGGCCTCGCGGCTGGGGTGCTCGGCGCGCTGGTCGAGGATTCCGGCCCGCTGCTGCTCGTCGTCGCGATCTTCACCCTTGGCTGCGTCGCCGCCTATCTGGCGGGCGCGGCGCCATCATGCGTGGCGCCGCAAGCGGCGGCCGGCACGCCCGGCGCGATCCGGCCCAGGTCAGGCCAACCCCGACGGAGGCACACATGCACACGCTGAAGCTCGATTCGGAGGAGCTCGTCTCGCCCACCTACGCGCGCCGGTCCTTCTCGCACGACATTCCCAAGTACCGCCTGCCGGCGGCGGGCGTGGAGGCCGACGCCGCGTATCTGCTCGTCCACGACGAGTTGAACCTCGACGGCAACCCTGCCCTCAACCTCGCCTCGTTCGTCACCAGCTGGATGGAGCCGCAGGCGGACCGCCTGGCCGCGGAGACGCTCGCGAAGAACATGATCGACCAGGACGAGTACCCCCAGACCGAGCTCATCCACGAGCGCGTGGTGAGCATGATCGGGCATCTCTTTCACGCGCCACCGCACGGACGTGCCACCGGGACGGCGACGATCGGATCCTCGGAGGCGATCATGCTGGCGATGCTCGCGCACAAGCGCTCGTGGCAGCGCCGGCGCGAGGCGGCGGGCCTGGCGAGCGACCGCCCGAACATCGTGATGGGCGCCGACGTGCACACCTGCTGGGAGAAGTTTGCGCGCTACTTCGAGGTGGAAGCACGCGTCGTGCCGATGGAGCCCGGCCGCTACACGATCGGCGCGCAGGAGGTGGAGCCGCTGCTCGACGAGCGCACGATCGGCGTCGCGGGGCTGCTCGGCACCACGTTCACGGGCCAGATGGACGACCTGCGCTCGATCGATGAGCTGCTCCTGCGCGTAAAGGCCGAGCGCGATCTCCACATTCCGCTGCACGTCGATGCCGCGTCCGGCGGCTTCATCACGCCCTTCGCGCGGCCCGACGAGAAGTGGGACTTCCGCCTGGAGTCCGTTCGCTCGATCAACGTCTCCAACCACAAGTTCGGCCTCGTCTACCCGGGGATGGGAACGGTCGTGTTCCGCGAAGCGTCCGACCTACCCGAGGAGCTGGTGTTCCACATCAACTACCTCGGTGGCGACATGCCCAACTACTCGCTGAACTTCTCGCGACCGTCCTCCTCGGTGATCCTGCAGTACTTCGCGTTCCTGCGCCTCGGCCGCGCCGGCTACGAGCAGATCGTGGCCGGCGTGCTCGCCAACGCGCAGGCGCTCGCGGCCAAGCTCGGCACGATCGAGGGCCTCGAGGTGATCACCGACGGCAGCGCCTTTCCGATCGTGGCGGTGCGCGCCGCCGACCCCGAGCGGCTCGATCTCGTGGCGCTCTCGCACCTGCTGCGCGAGCGTGGCTGGATCGTTCCCGCCTACACGCTGCCGGCGAACGCCGAGCACCTCACGGTCATGCGGATAGTCGTCAAGGAGAACTTCTCGCGCGACATGGTCGACGTGCTCGTCACGGACACCCGCGCAGCGGTGCACGCGCTCGAGCACGGACGCTCCTCGATCCACCCGCTGCGGCCGCGACGCCGGCCGCACTGCTGAGCTTCCAGTGCCGGCGCCGCGCCCTGCGCGCGCCTATTCCAGCGCGGCTTTGCGGCGACGGTCGATCAGCAGAACCGCGCCGACGACGACGATCACAGCGATCAGGATGCCGCCCGCGATATAGCGGAGTTTGTGGTGGACCGGTATTTTCGCGGCCTCTTTCGCCGCCTGGGCCGGTTTGAGCACGGTCACCGGCACGTGCTTCGCCTGTGCTTCCGCAGCGACCTTCGGCTCTTCGTGCGGCCCGTAGAGCGCGAGCAGGTGCCGCCCGTCCTTGAGCGTGACGTGCACCCGGCGGATCCGCTTGTTGATCGTGAGCGCGGTGACCTGGCCGCTGGCGAGCTGCTGCCGGTAGGCGGCGAGGCTCTCGTGCGTGTATTTGACGGCTTCTTCTGCGATCGCTGGGCCGGGCGCCGTGAGCGCCACCGCGAGCGAGGAAATGAGCGCTGAGAGAAGGAGCGTGCGTGCTTGGAGGGATCTATGCATCCGCGGAACCCTAACGTCGCGGAGCGTCACCTGCGCCACGGTCGCGCGGCGCGGACGATCACGCGTCCGTCGCGCGGGGCGGCGCCGTTACTTGCGCGCCAGTTTCGTCGCCTTGTTGCGCTGGATCTTCGACAGATCGAGCTTACGCGGGCGGATCGAGGCCGGCGTCACTTCGACGCACTCGTCCTCGCGCACGAACTCAAGCGCCTCGTCGAGGATGAGCGCATGGACGGTGTCGAGCCGCACGAGCACATCGGAGGTCGATGAGCGCATGTTCGTGAGGTGCTTTTCCTTGCATGGGTTGACGTCGAGGTCCTCCGCGCGGGCGTTTTCGCCGATGATCATGCCTTCGTAGACCTCCTCGCCCGGCCCCACGAACAGCGCGCCGCGCTCCTGCAGGGTCATCAGCGAGTAGGTGGCGCTCTCACCGCGGCGGTCGGCCACGAGCACTCCGTTCGTTCGCGTCAGCAGATCTCCCGCCCACGGCTCCCAGCGGTCGAAGACGTGATGCATAATTCCGGTCCCGCGCGTCTCGGTGATGAACTCGGTGCGAAACCCGATCAGACCGCGCGCGGGCACGAGATACTCCATTCTCACCCAGCCGGTTCCGTGATTTGTCATGTGCTCCATGCGTCCTTTGCGAACGGCGAGCAGCTGGGTGACAGTGCCGACGTGGTCCTCGGGCACGTCGATCGAGAGGCGCTCGACCGGCTCGTGGCGCTCGCCTTCGATCTCGCGCTCGACCACATGCGGCTGACCCACCGTCAGCTCGAACCCCTCCCGGCGCATCATCTCCACGAGCACCGCGAGCTGCAGCTCGCCACGGCCTTGAACCTCGTAGGTGTCCGGCCGCTCGGTATCGCGAACGCGCAGCGACACGTTGCCGACGAGCTCCTGGTCGAGTCTGGCCTTGATCTGTCGCGCGGTCAGCTTCTCCCCCTCTTTGCCCGCGAGCGGCGAGGTGTTGACGCCAATCGTGATCGACATCGCCGGCTCCTCGACGGTTATCACCGGAAGCGGCCGCGGGTCGCCTGCGTCGGCGAGCGTCTCGCCGATCGTCACCTCCTCGATGCCGGCGACGGCGATGATCTCGCCGGGGCCCGCCTGCTCGGCGTCACGTCGATCGAGCGCGACGGTGACGTAGAGCTCTGAGACCTGCTCACGGCGAACCGAGCCGTCGGCTCGGCACCAGGCGATCGCCTGCCCCTTGCGGATGTTGCCGTGGCGTACGCGGCAGATCGCGAGACGTCCGACGTAAGGCGAGGCATCGAGGTTCGTCACCAGCGCCTGCAGCGGATGCGCGGGGTCATACATCGGCGGCGGGATGTGCTCGAGCAGCAGGTCAAGCAGCGGCGCGAGGTCGCCGTCGGTGAGCCGGTCGCCCGGCTGGTAGCGCAGCGAGGCGACACCGGCCTTGGCGTTGCAGTAGACGATCGGGAAGTCGATCTGCTGCTCCCCCGCGTCGAGGTCGAGGAACAGCTCATAGACCTCGTCCACGACCTCGGCTACGCGCGCGTCGGAGCGGTCGACCTTGTTGATGACGAGGATTACCGGCAGTTTCGCCTCGAGCGCCTTGCGCAACACGAACCGCGTCTGCGGCAACGGCCCCTCGGAGGCGTCGACGAGCAGGAGCACTCCGTCGACCATCGTGAGACCGCGCTCGACCTCGCCGCCGAAGTCCGCGTGGCCGGGCGTGTCGATGATGTTCAGCTTCACGTCGCGGTAGCGGAGCGACATGTTCTTGGCGAGGATCGTGATGCCCTTCTCGCGCTCGAGGTCCATCGAGTCGAGCACGCGCGTGGCGACGTCCTGGCCGACGCGAAACGCGCCCGACTGCCACAGCATCGCGTCAACGAGGGTGGTCTTGCCGTGGTCGACGTGCGCGATGATCGCGACGTTGCGTATGTCGTTCCTCGGTACGAGCACCCGAGGACAGGCTAGCGACGCGCGCCGGCTGCCCTGAACGCAGTACGGACGCCGAAGCGTGCGAGCGCCGCCGGGTAGCGCTCGGCTGCCGCGATCGTTTCCTCGAGCGCCGCGGCGAAACGCCGGATCTCCTGCTCCTCGATCGTGAGCGCGGGAAGCACCTTGATCACGTTCATTCGATGCCCTGCGACCTGGCAGAGGATGCGGTGCTCGTGAAACAGCGGCACGATGATGAGCTGGGAGAACAGGCCCGGCTGGCGGCGCTCGACGGTCTCCCACAGCGCGCGCGCGCCCGCGCCGGCCGGCGGACCGAACTCGATCGCCCACATCAGCCCGAGTCCGCGCACCTCCTTGACGACCTCGTAGCGCTCGACCAGCGGCGCGGTCAACTCCAGCAGCAGACCTCCCAGCCGCTCGGCGCGCGCGATCAGATGCTCCTGGTCGAGCACGCGCAAAGTCGCAAGCGCGGCTGCCGCCGCGAGATCGTTGCCACCGAATGTCGAGCCGTGGCGCACCGCGCGCTCCATCCCGTCGAAGACCCGCTCGAAGGCAGCGCGCGAGACCAGGACGGCGCCGATCGGCACCAGCCCCCCGGAGAGCGCCTTGGCGAGACAGATGAGATCGGGCTGAAGCCCCCAGTGCTCGAGCGCCAGGAAGCGTCCGGTGCGGCCGATCCCCGTCTGGACCTCATCGCACACGAACAGCGCGCCGGCATCGCGGCAGAGCTGCTGCGCGCGCGCCAGATATTCATGTGGCGGCAGGTTCACGCCCTTGCCCTGGACCGGCTCCACGACGAACGCCGCGACCTCCCCTCCTTCGAGCTCACGCTCGAGCGCGTGCAGATCGCCGAAGCCCACCGGATCGCAGCCAGCGAGCAGCGGCCCGAAGCCCTCACGGAACTCGGCGTTGCCGTTCAGCGACAGCGAGCCGAGCGTGAGCCCGTGAAAGGCGTGCTCGGCGTACAGCACGCGCGTGCGGCCGGTCGCAGCGCGTGCGATCTTGATCGCCGCCTCGACCGCCTCGGTGCCGCTGTTGGCCGGCACCATCGCAGCCACGCTCGCGGGCGAGCGCGCGAGCAGCTGCTCGGCAAGCACGCCGCTCAGCAGCGTCACGCCGAGCTGCGGCAGGTTTCCGGTTCGCGCCGCCATCACCTCCTGCACGGCGGCGATTGCCTCAGGATGGTTGCGCCCGATCGCGAACACGCCGTAGCCGCCGAACAGGTCCAGGTAGCGCTCTCCGTCGGCGTCGATGAGGTGGGCTCCCTCGCCGCCACTCCACACCTTCTGGAAACCGAGCGTGCGCAGGATCCGTCCCATCTGCGGGTTCAGGAAGCTGTCGTTGAGCGCCAGCTCCTCGCCTTTGCGGCGCTCGAGTATCTCCGCGACGGGTGGCGGCGTCTGCGGCGGCGTCGGCGGCGACATTGCCTGAGACTAGCTTGCAATCTGCGTTACGAGCGTCTTAAAGTGCTTGCATTGAATGCCGCTGAGCGGGTACACTTCAATCCGTGCGCTGCCAACGCAGCTTGTCTTTGGCACCGTAAGCAGGGGATCAGGTTAAGCGGAAAGGAAGGGAGCACCAAATGCCCCCGGAGGTTTCAAGCCCATCGTCATCGCACGCCGTCGCCGACGACCCGCGCGAGCTGTTCCAACGCTGGCAGCGC
>JAXDGS010000092.1:0-13648 GCA_034664905.1 Solirubrobacteraceae bacterium
CCTGCTCGCGAGCGCTCGCGAGCAGCTCCTGCGAGTCGTGCGCCGCCGCGGCGCGCAGTCGCTCGATCTCGGCGCGCGAGGCGCCGGCCAGCTGCTCTGTCTGCTGCTTCGCGGCGGCGAGCACCGCGTCGGCCTGCTCGCGCGCCTCGGCCATCACGTGCGCCGCCTGCTCGCGCACGCGCTCTCCCTCGGCGTGGAGCGCCGCGACCGCCGCGAGCGCATCGTTGCGCGCGGTCTCCGCCTGCGCGCGCGCCGCGCGCAGGATCTCCTCGGCCTCCTCCTCGGCGGCGCTAACGCGGTGCTCGCCCGCCCTGTCGGCCTCCGCGATCCGCTCGCGCGCGCGCGCCTCAGCCTGCTCGCGCAGCTGCACCGCGGTGCGTTCCGCCGCCGCGACGATCTGCGCGACGCGTCCGGGCGCCGCGCTGAGGTGCTCCGGGTCTGAGCCCTCCGGTGCTTCGGGAGCATGCTCTTGCACGGGCTCATCGTAGCCCCGCGCCGGGTCCATGGTGCATGCGCGCGCCGCGCGCTTGCACACGGCGCTTGCGTGGCAGGAATCGTGGGAAATATGTCCTTGCGGACAGACGCTGCGTTCGCGATCATCACTGCATGAGCCGCTCGAGCAGCCCACGCGAGGTCGTGATCCTCGTCTATCCCGGCGTGCAGAGCCTCGACGTGACCGGGCCGCTCGAGGTGTTCGCCGGAGCACAGCAGCTGATCGAGGCGAGCGGCCGCTCGGAGCGCGGCTACCGGGTGAGCATCCTCGCCCGCAGCGCAGCGCCGGTTCGCAGCTCGAGCGGCCTGGAGCTGCTCCCGCACGGCGGGCTCAGCGATGCGCCGCGCGTGCTCGACACGCTGATCGTGCCGGGAGGCCCGGGGCACGAGCGGGCTTGCGCCGACGAGGAGCTTCTCGACTGGATCTCGCGGAGCTCAACCGCGGCACGAAGGACGGTGTCGGTGTGCACGGGCGCGTTCCTGCTCGCACGCGCGGGACTGCTCGACGGGCGCCGCGCGAGCACCCACTGGGCGGCCGCCGAGAAGCTCGCACGCGCATACCCGCAGGTGATGGTCGATCCGGAGCCGATCTTCGTGCGCGACGGGTCGATCTGGACCTCAGCCGGCGTGTGCGCGGGCATGGACCTCGCGCTGGCGCTCGTCGAGCAGGACCTCGGCCGCGAGTGCGCGCTGATCGTCGCCCGCCATCTCGTGCTGTTCCTGCGCCGGCCCGGCGGCCAGTCGCAGTTCAGCGCCGCGCTCGCGGCCGAGCAGCCGCAGCGCGAGCCGCTGCGCGAGGCGACGCACGCGATCGTCGCCGAACCCGCAGCAGAGCACACGGTGGAAGCGCTCGCGACGCGCGCCAACATGAGCGCGCGCCATTTCGCGCGCGCATTCCGCGCCGAGACCGGCGTCACGCCCGCGCGCTACGTGGAGCGCGTGCGCCTCGAGGCCGCGCGCCGACTGCTGGAGGAGGGCGCCGAGCCGATCGCCGCGGTAGCGGCCGCGTGCGGCTTTGGCTGCGCCGAGACGATGCGGCGCGTGTTCCTGCGCACCCTCCAGGTCGGCCCCGCCGAGTATCGGCGGCGTTTTCAGGCGATAGCCGCCGGACCCCGAGCCGCATGACCCCAACGACAGCGAGGAGAGCTCACATGAACATCGCGATCGTCCTCTATGACCGCTTCACCGCGCTCGACGCGATCGGCCCGTATGAGGTGCTGAGCCGCCTTCCCGGCGCGCGCGTCACGTTCCTCGCGGCGCAGGCCGGCGAGGTTCACAGCGACAACGGCATGCTCACGCTGATCGCCGAGCGCTCGCTCGGCGAGCTTGCGCGGCCCGACATCGTGCTCGTCCCGGGAGGACCGGGCGAGGTGGCTGTGCGCGCCGGTGCGCCGGTGCTCGAATGGCTGCGCGACGCGCACGCGAGCGCGACCTGGACCACCTCGGTCTGCACCGGCTCGCTGATCCTCGCCGCCGCCGGCCTGCTGGACGGGCGACGCGCGACGAGCCACTGGCTCGCGCTCGAGGAGCTGGGCAGGCTGGGCGCGCAGCCGGTGTCCGAGCGCGTGGTCTTCGACGGCGAGATCGTCACCGCGGCGGGCGTGTCGGCCGGCATCGACATGGCGCTCGCTCTCGCTGCGCGGATCTCGGGCGAGCAGGTAGCGCAGGCGATCCAGCTGGGGATCGAGTACGACCCGCAGCCGCCCTTCGATGCGGGCTCGCCGAGCAAGGCGCCGCAGGAGATCGTCGCGCTGCTCCGCAGTCGAAGTCGCTTCGCCGAGCATCCGGGCGACGCTGTTACCACATCCGCGTGAGCGCCCCCGCGCCGCCCGCGCGACCGTGACCGGGCCGCCCGCGCCGGCGTGAGCGGCGTGCGCCGGCGCTGCGCGCGCGGGGCTGGTCGCTAACCTGCGGGCACCGATGGGCGAGCACCGCTATCAGCCGCAGGAGATCGAGCCGCGCTGGCAGGCGCTGTGGGAGCGCGAGCGCACGTGGGAGGTCACCAACGGAGGCGCCGCCGAAGCAGGCGACGGCGCGCGCGGGGGATCTCCGCCGCCGAAGTCCTACGTGCTCGAGATGCTTCCCTATCCGAGCGGTGAGCCGCACATCGGCCACCTGAAGTGCTACGCGCTGGGCGACGCGATCGCACACTTCCACCGGCGGCTCGGACGCCGCGTCCTTCACCCGATGGGCTACGACGCGTTCGGCCTGCCCGCGGAGAACCACGCGATCAAGACCGGCGTGCATCCGCGCGAGTCGACCGCCGAGTCGATCGCCTCATTCCAGCGCCAGTTCCGCTCGTGGGGGATCTCGGTCGACTGGTCTCGTGAGCTCGCCACCTGCGAACCGAGCTACTACCGCTGGACGCAGTGGATATTCCTCGAGCTCTTCCGCGCCGGCCTCGCCTACCGCAAGGAGGCGGCGGTCAAGTGGTGCCCGAAAGACCAGACGGTGCTCGCCAACGAGCAGGTCGACGCCGACGGGCGCTGTGAGCGCTGCGGCGCGCTGGTGGAGATCAGGCAGCTGGAGCAATGGTTCCTGCGCATCACCGACTACGCCGAGCGCCTGCTCAGCGATCTCGAGGGGATCGAGTGGCCCGAGAACGTCAAGACGATGCAGCGCAACTGGATCGGGCGCAGCGAGGGGGCGGAGGTGATCTTTCGCTGCGAGGCCCCGGCGATCGACTACCCCGTCTTCACCACACGGCCGGACACGCTGTTCGGCGCGACCTTCTTCGTGATCGCGCCTGAGCACCCGGACGTGATGCGCCTCGCGGCGGGCACCGACTGCGAGCACGCGGTTCGCGAGTATGTCACCCACTCGCTCAACGAGACCAACGAGGAACGCGGGAACCTCGAGAAGCCGAAGACAGGCGTGCCGCTCGGACGCACCGTCATCAACCCCGTCAACGGTGAGCGGCTGCCGATGTACGTGGCGGACTACGTGCTGATGGAGTACGGCACCGGCGCGATCATGGCCGTCCCCGCGCACGACGAGCGCGATCACGCGTTCGCGCGCGCCTTCGATCTGCCGATCCGGCGCGTGATCGCAGCCCCCGAGACGCAGGAGCCGCAGGATCAGGAGCTGCCCTACACCGGCGCCGGCGTGCTGGTGAACTCCCATCCGGACTTCGACGGCATGGACAGCCGCGCGGCGCTCGCCGCGATCGTCGCGTGGCTCGACCGTGAGGGCAAGGGCCACGCCTCCGTCAACTACCGCCTGCGCGACTGGCTCGTGTCGAGACAGCGCTATTGGGGCTGTCCGATCCCGATCCTCTACTGCGAGCGCTGCGGCGTGGTCCCCGTCGCCGAGGAGCAGCTGCCGGTGGTGCTGCCCGACATCGACGACTACACGCCGAAGGGTCGCTCGCCGCTGGCCGCGGCCGAGGACTGGGTCAACACCAGCTGCCCCGAGTGCGGCGGTGCCGCGCGCAGGGAGACCGACACGATGGACACGTTCGTCGACTCCTCGTGGTACTTCCTGCGCTACTGCGACGCCGCGAACGAGCGCGCCGCGTGGGATCGCAGCGCGCTGCGCGAGTGGATGGCGGTCGACCAGTACATCGGCGGCGTCGAGCACGCGATCCTGCACCTGATGTACGCGCGCTTCTTCTGCAAGGCGCTCGCCGACCTTGGGCACCTCGACTTCCAGGAGCCCTTCCAGGCGCTGTTCACGCAGGGCATGGTCACCAAGGACGGCTCGAAGATGAGCAAGTCCAAGGGCAACGTCGTCTCGCCCGCCGCGATCGTCGAGCGCCTCGGCGCCGACACGGCGCGCTGCTACATCCTGTTCGTCGGGCCGCCCGAGCAGGACGCGGACTGGTCCGACGACGGCGTCGAGGGGGTGCACCGCTTCCTCTCGCGGCTGTGGCGGCTGGCCGCGGAGACCGCCGAAGGCGCCGGCCCGGAGGCCGGGGAGCTGGCGATGGCCGCGATGCCAGAGGGCGAGGATCTGGCGCTGGCGCGTAAGACCCACTGGGCGATCGACAAGGCGAGCACCGACCTGCGGCGCTTCGCGTTCAACACCGCGATCGCCGCCGTGATGGAGCTGCTCAATGACTGCTCGCGACTGCGCGACGCGGTCGATGTGCGCACGCTGCGCTTCGCGCTCGGCAGCGCTGCATCGCTGCTCTTCCCGTTCGCCCCGCACGTCAGCGCAGACATCTACGAGCGCCTGACCGGCGAGCGCGTTTGGGAGCAGCCGTGGCCGCAGGCCGAGGAGGCGATGCTCGAGAGCGACGTATACGAGCTCGTCTGCCAGGTGAACGGCAAAGTGCGCGACCGCGTGCAGGCGAGCGCGGACGCGAGCCCGCAGACGCTGAAGGATCTCTGCCGCGCTGCGCCGAACGTCAAGGCGCACCTCGACGGCCGCGAGATCGTCAAAGAGATCGTCGTCCCCGGCAAGCTCGTCAATCTCGTCGTGCGCTGAGCCGGGGCATACACTCGAGCCGTATGGCAGAGCTCAGGCCCGCGTATCTGATCCACGGCGATGACCACGGCGCGATCGCCGAGCGGCGCGCGCGCCTGCGCGCGCTCGCCGAGGAGGGCCAGGGCGCCGGCGCGGGCCTCGAGCTGCTCGAGGGCGATGCTGCGACGCCCGAGGCCGCCGCAGCGGCGCTGGCCGCGATGACGCTCTCGATCGGCCGGCGCGTGATCATCGTCGAGGGCGTGGAGCGCTGGCGCGACGCAGACGTCGAGCAGCACCTGACGCCGGCGCTGAGCTCGATGGCGCCCGATACCACGCTCGCGCTGTTCGCCAGGGAGGAGGCCCGCGCAACAGCTCCCGCGGCACTGCACAAGGCCGTCACGGGCGCCGGTGGCCAGGTCGTGGCGCAGATGACGGTCAAGCCCTGGGAGCTCGCGGGCTGGGCCCGTGAGCAGGCGGCGCGCATGGGCCTCGCGCTCGACAGCGCCGCCGCGAAGGCGCTGGTCGCCCAGGTCGGCGAGCGCCAGCAGCGGCTCTTGCGCGAGCTCGAGAAGCTCGCGCTCGAATGCGATGCGCCCGCGCAGGGCGCGGGCGCCGCGCGCGAGGGCAGGCGGATCGAGCTCGAGGACGTCGAGCGCCTCGCCGCGCACTCGGCGCAGTGGCGCGCGTACGGGCTCGCGGACGCGCTGGTCGCGGGCGACTGCGAGGAGGCGACGCGCTCCTATCTGCGCCTGCGCCAGCAGGGAGAGCGCCTCGCGGGGCTGACCTACCTGATGGCTCAGCGGCTGCGCGACGCGCTCTCGCTCGCCGTGCGTCTGCGCGCGGGCGAGTCCGCGGCGGAGCTCAAGCGCGGGCTGCGCATGCCGCCGCGCGCTGCCGAGCGCTTCGTCGCGGACGTCGCCCGCAGCGACCCCGAGCGGCTGCGCGACGCGCTGGTGGCGCTCTCGGATCTCGAGCTCGACTCGCGCGGTGGCGCTCCGATCGCGGCGAGCCGCACGCCGGTGGCGGGTCTGACCGAGGATACGCTCGCGCTGCGAGCGATCGAGACGATTACTCGCTAGCGGGCTTGCGCGCGGAGACCGCGGCTGCGATCCGCGCCGCGCGGGACTTCTTGCGAGCGCCGGTGTTGCGGTGCAGAGCGCCGCGCTTGACGGCCTTGTCGATCGTGCTCGAGAGCTGTTTGTGCGCGGTCGCGGCACCGTCTGCGTCGCCGCTCTCCACGAGCGCCTGCAGGCTTCGGAGGTGCGTCTTGATCGTGGAGGTGTAGCGGCGGTTCTCCAGCCGCTCGCGCTCGGAGCGCAGGATCCGCTTCTTCTGGGAATGGATGTTGGCCATACGAGCACGCGGCCGGCCGGAGAGAGTCCGCCCGCGCCGCGGAGCGCCGTACTATAGCGGCCTTGTCCGCGAGCGCCGAAGCATTTGCCGAGGAGCCGCCGGCCCCAGCCCCGCCGGGCGGTGGCGGGATCGCGCGCAACACGGCGATCTTCTCGATCGCAACCGGCGTCTCGCGGATAGCCGGGCTCGCCCGCGAAATCGTGGCGGCGAGCTTCTTCGGCACGCGCGGCCCGGCCTCCGCCTACACGCTCGCGTTTCAGATCCCGAACCTGGTCAGCAACCTGTTCGCCAACGCAGCCCTGTCGGCGGCGTTCGTGCCGGTGTTCACCGACCTGCTCCAGCAGGGCCGGCGTCGCGAGGCGTTCCGTCTCGCCTCGACGCTGTTCTGGATCATGCTGATAGCGCTGGGCGCGATCACCGCGCTGTTCATCCTCGCCGCCGGCGTGGTGATGCCGCTGTTCACCGGACCGACGTTCGGCGGTCCGCTGGACGGGCTCACCGCGGGGCTCTCGAGGGTTCTGTTTCCGGTCGTGCTGCTGCTCGGGCTGAACGGACTCCTGGTGGGTGTCCTGCAGTCCTATGACCACTTCACGATCCCCGCGATCTCCCCGGCGGTCTGGAACGTCGTGATCATCGTGCTGCTGGTCGTGCTGAGGCCGCACTTCCACGGCGGCTACGAAGACGGCAACGAGCTGTACGCGCTCGCGATCGCGGTGCTCGCCGCGACCTTCGTGCAGCTGCTGATGGCGCTCGCGGCGCTGGGCCGGATCGACTTTCGCCTGCAGTTCTCCGTCGACTGGCACGACCCGCGGATCAGGCAGGTCTTCACGTTGATGCTGCCCGTCACGATCGGGCTGGGGATCGTCAACCTCGATCAGCTGATCAACTCGGTTTTCGGGACGCTCGTCTCCAAGCAGGCGCCGCGCGCGATCGACAACGCGTTTCGCATCTACATGCTCCCGCAGGGGCTCTTCAGCGTGGCCGTCGCGACGGTCCTGTTCCCGACGCTCAGCCGCATGGCCGCCCGCCGCGATGTCGCTGCGATGCGACGCGCGGTCGGCATCGGCATGCGCCAGATCAACCTGCTGCTGATTCCCGCAGCGACGTTCATGATCGTCCTCGCGACGCCGATCGTGCGGCTGGTCTTCCAACGCGGCAACTTCGACGCGCACTCGACGCACCTCGTCTCGATCGCGCTGTTCTGGTTCGCTTTTAGCCTGCCCTTCGGGGGTTTGAACCTGCTGCTCACACGGACCTTCTTCGCGGTCCAGCGCCCGTGGATCCCGACCGGGCTCGCGGCGCTGAACATCGTCGTGGACATCCTCGTGAGCGTCGGGCTGTACAAGCCGCTCGGCATCGCCGGGCTGATCATCGGGACGGTCGTGGCGAACGCGCTGATGACCGCGCTTCAGCTGCACCGCCTGCGCCGTGGCTTCGACGGTCGCATCGAGGGCGCGCAGACGACGATGATCACCGCGCGGATCGCCCTCGCCTCCGCGCTGCTCGCGGGCGTCTCGTGGGGCGTTTGGAAGCTGCTCAACGGCGTGCTCGGCTCCTCGCTCGCCGCGCAGATACTGAGCGTCGGCGCGGCCGCAGCGGTCGGGTCGCTGATCTACGTGCGCGCGGTGCTCGCGATGCGCGTGCCCGAGGCCCAGCAGGTGACGCGCCTGATCCGAGCGCAGCTCGGCCGCGCATGACGCGCGTGCCTGGAGCGAGCGGTTGCGCGCGGCGCGCGAGGAGCAAGTGAATAGTGCCGGACGAGCCGAAGCCCGCCCGGCGCCCGGACAAGGATCGCCGCTTAACTACTACGTCCCAGGACTTTGTGTCTTGCCTGGGCGGCGTGACACTCCCGGCCACCGGACTGGCCGCCGGCCAGAGGCCGGCGCGTTGCCTGGTTGGATCTCGAAAGATCCCGGCCGAGTAGGCGATCCGCCGAGCCATCAACACTAGCGCGCGCAGCGTGCTTCTAGGCTGTAGCAGCCAAATGGACCAATCACGCATCCGCAACTTCTCGATCATCGCGCACATCGATCACGGCAAGTCGACGCTCGCCGATCGCATCCTCGAGCTCACGCACACCGTGTCCGCGCGCGAGATGCGAGCGCAGGTGCTCGACTCGATGGACCTCGAGCGCGAGCGAGGGATCACGATCAAGGCGCAGGCGGTGCGCGTGTTCTTCACGGCCTCCGACGGCGAGACCTATCAGCTGCATTTGATCGACACGCCCGGGCACGTCGACTTCACATACGAGGTCTCGCGCTCGCTCGCGGCGTGCGAGGGCGCGCTGCTGGTGGTCGACGCCTCCCAGGGTGTGGAGGCGCAGACGGTCGCCAACAGCTACCTGGCGGTCGAGTCGGGGCTCGAGCTGATCCCCTGCCTGAACAAGATCGACCTGCCGGGAGCGGACCCCGAGCGCGTCGCCGCGGAAGTCGGGGAGCTTATCGGCGAGTCGGGTCCGATCCTGCGGATCAGCGGCAAGACCGGCGCGGGCGTCAGCGAGGTGCTCGAGGAGCTGATCGCGCGCGTGCCGCCGCCCGCGGGCGACCCCGACGGTCCTCCGCGCGCGCTCATCTTCGACTCGGAGTTCGATCAGTACCGCGGCGTGATCGCCTACATCCGCGTCGTGGACGGGGTCTTCCGCAAGGGGGAGGTGATCCGCGCGATGGCCGCTGGAACCGAGGCTGACATCGACGACATCGGCGTCTTCAGCCCGCAGATGATGCCCACCGACCAGCTCGCGGCTGGCGAGGTCGGCTATCTGATCACGGGGCTGAAGGACGTGACCCAGCTGCGTGTGGGCGACACGCTCACGACGCGCGCGCGCGTGAGCGGTGGCGTGCAGGCAGCGCGCGCGACCGAGGCGCTGCCCGGCTATCGCGAGGTCAAGCCGATGGTCTTCTGCGGGCTGTTTCCGATCGAGTCCGACGACTACCCCGACCTGCGCGACGCGCTCGAAAAGCTGAGCCTCAACGACGCTGCGCTGTCGTGGGAGCCCGAGACCTCCGACGCCCTCGGCTTCGGCTTTCGCTGCGGTTTTCTCGGCCTCCTGCACATGGACATCGTGCGTGAGCGCCTCGAGCGCGAGTACGACCTCGAGCTGCTCGCGACGATGCCATCGGTGCGCTTCGACGTGACCCTCTCCAGCGGCGATGTGCTCGAGGTCCACAACCCCTCCGACATGCCCGACCCGGGCACGATCGTCGAGATCCGCGAGCCGATGATCCGGGCGTCGGTGATCGCGCCGAAAGAGTTCGTCGGCGCGGTGATGGAGCTCTGCCAGGAGCGCCGCGGCGAGCACATCGCGATGCACTACCTCTCACCCGAGCGCGTGCAGATGACCTACGATCTGCCGCTCGCGGAAATCGTGCTCGACTTCTTCGACCAGCTGAAGTCCCGCACGCGCGGATACGCGTCGCTCGACTACGAGCTGAGCGCCATGAAGCCGTCGGACCTCGTCAAGCTCGACGTGCTGCTCGCCGGCGATGCGGTCGATGCGCTCTCGCTCGTGGTGCACCGCGAGAAGGCCTATGAGATGGGGCGCTCGCTGACCGCGAAGCTGCGCAAACGTATCCCGCGCCAGCAGTACGACGTTCCGATCCAGGCTGCGATCGGCGCGCACGTGATCGCCCGCGAGACCGTCAAGGCGTTTCGCAAGGACGTGATCGCGAAGTGCTACGGCGGCGACATCACGCGCAAGAAAAAGCTGCTCGAGAAGCAGAAGGAGGGCAAGAAGCGGATGAAGCAGGTCGGTCGCGTGGAGGTGCCGCAGGAGGCGTTCCTGGCCGTGCTCGAACTCGGCGAGGAGTAGATGCGGCTGCTGTTCGTGTGCCTCGGCAACATCTGCCGCTCGCCGACCGCCGAGGGGGTCATGCGCGCGCTCGTGCAAAAGCAAGGACTCGCTGCGGGCATCGAGCTCGAATCCGCGGGCACGGGGAGCTGGCACGTGGGCAGCGCGCCCGATGAGCGCGCCACCGAAGCGGCACGCGCACGCGGGATCGCGCTCGCCGGCAGCGCCCGGCAGGTGCAGGCGGAGGACTTCGAGCGCTTCGATCTGCTGCTCGCGATGGACGGCGAGAACGCGCGCGAGCTGCGCCGCCTGGCCCGCGACGAGGACGAGCGCGCGAAGGTAAGGCTGCTGCGCGAGTTCGACCCCGCCAGCGCCGCCGCCGGCGAGCTGGACGTCCCCGACCCGTACTACGGCGCCGCCGGCGGCTTCGATGAGGTGCTCGGGATGATCGAGGCGGCGTGCGCCGGCCTGCTCGCGCTCCTCGCAAGCGGCGAGCTTCGGTGACGCTGCCCGCTGGCGCGAGCGAAGCGCGTCGCATCGGCGGCGGCGACATCAACGAGGCCTTTCGCGTCGTTCTCGCCGACGGTCGCGACGCGTTCGTCAAGAGCCGCGCGGACGCGCCCGCGGGTGAGTATGAGGCGGAGGCCCACGGCCTGCACTGGCTTGCGCAGCCGGGCGCGCTGCGCACGCCCGCGGTGCTCGCGGTCGACGATCGCTACCTGGCGCTCGAGTGGATTCCGCCCGGTGCGCTGGACGCGGCCGGCGCGGAGGAGCTCGGCCGCGGGCTGGCGGACACCCATGCGGCGCACGCGCCCGCGTTCGGCGACAGCGGAGCCGGCGCGCCAATGCGCTTCGGCGCGGTCAGCCTCTCGAACGAGCCGTGCGCGGACTGGCCGCAGTTCTATGCGCTCAGGCGCCTCGACCCGCTCGCGGCGATCGCACGCGATCAAGGTGCGCTCACGCGCGCGGGCGCGCGGGCGATCGAGCGCGTATGCGAGAAGCTTCCAGGCCTCGTGGGGGAGCCCGAGCCGCCCGCGAGGCTGCACGGCGATCTGTGGTCGGGCAACGTGATGGCCGACGCCGACGGGCGCCCGTGGCTGATCGACCCCTCCGCATACGGCGGTCATCGCGAGGTCGACCTGGCGATGCTTGCGCTGTTCGGAGCGCCGTCCGAGCGCGTCCTCGCCGCTTACGAGGAGCGCTCGCCGCTCGCGGAGGGATGGCGCGATCGCGTCGAGCTCTACCAGCTGCTTCCGCTGCTCGTGCACGCGGTGCTTTTCGGGGGCTCCTATTGCGCGGCGGCCGAGCGGGTCGCGCTTCGCTACGCGCACTGAGCGGGCGCCAACCGTCCCGCCTGCGCGCGCGCGTCGGAGTGGTCGGTGTGCACCCGCAGACGCTTCACGCACGCCGGCGCCTGTATCTGCTCGCGCGCGTGCTCGTCGCGCGCCACTATCGGCGTGAGCTCACGCTCGCGCTCGTCGCGCGCTCGCTCGCGAGCTCCCCGCGCCAGCTGCAGCGCGTGTATGCGCAGTTCGGAGAGCTCAGCTTCAGCGAGGATCTGCATGCGCGCAGGATGGCCGCGGCCGCGGAGCTGCTCGCCAACCAGCGCTCGATCCCGGTGAGCGACGTGGCGCGCCTGGTGGGCTACACCCAGGCCGCGCACCTGGCGCGTGCGTTCCGCCGCCGCTACGGCGTCTCACCCGCGCGCTTTCGCGCGCAGGTGCGCCGCAGCTCAGGGTGAGCTCGCTCCAGCGCAGCGCCGCTGCAGCGCACGCCCGCCGTTTCTGGAATGCGAGAATGCGTGCATCGCGACCGCGACGAGCAAAGAGCCGGAGGACTCTGGCGGAGAGCGCTCGGCCGCGATCGCTGCGCAGACGCGCACGCTGCGCAACAGCGTGATCAGCCTCGCCGTGTTCTTCGTGCTCCTCGCAGGGCTTCTGCTCGCCGTTCCGGGGTTGCGCGCCGCGGCCGAGCGGATCACCGACGCGAACCCGTGGTGGGTCGCGCTGGCGCTGGTCTTGGAGGTGCTCTCGTGCGTCGGCTACCTCGTGCTGTTCAAGCTGGTCTTCCCGATGCTCAGCGCGCGCATCAGCGCGCGGCTGTCGCTGTCGGAGCTTGCCGCCAACTCCGTGCTGTCGCTCTCCGGCCTCGCCGGGATCGCGCTCGGGGCGTGGGTGCTGCGCGCAGAGGGGATGTCACTCGAGCGGATCGCCAAGCGCTCGGTGCTGATCTTCGTGCTCACGAGCGCGGTCAACGTCGCCGCGGTGGTCGTGATCGGCGTGCCGATGTGGCTCGGCCTGCTGTCCGGCTCGCGCGATCCGCTGCTCACGCTCGTGCCGGCAGCGGCTGCGCTTGCGACGCTTGCCGGGGTGCTCGCGCTGGCGAACTGGGCGCGCCGCGCGGCCGCCCGGCGCCCGCACAGCGACGGGCGCATAGCGGTGGTTCTTGTCGCGCTCAGCGGCGGGGTGGAGGACGCGCTCGAGTTGATCCGCGAAGGCGACTGGAAGCTGCTCGGCGCGGTTGCCTACTGGCTGTTCGACAACCTCGTGCTGTACGCATGCATCACCGCCTTCGGTCACACCAATGCGCCCTCGTTCTGGGCGGTCGCGATGTCCTACCTCGTCGGCATGCTCGCCAACTCGGTGCCGGTGCCGGGGGGCTTCGTGGCAGTCGAAGGCGGCCTCGTGGGGATGCTGCTGCTGTTCGGCGTGCGGCCCGCCTCGCAGGTGATCGCGGCGGTCGTGATCTACCGCGCGATCTCGCTGTGGCTGCCCGCGCTGATCGGCTCGGCCGCGTTCCTCAGCCTGCGTCGCGAGATCTCGAGTCCGCGGCTCGAGCCCGCTATTCGGTGAGCCCCTTCGCGAACGCGGTGGCGCCCGCCGAGCGCTGGCAGATGTGCCCGGGCAGGCTATCCATCACGACCCACACGAGCGCGCCGATTTCGCGAGACAGGCCCGGGCAGTAGACCGGCGGCGGCAGGTCCCCGGTCGCGCTGCCGGGGGCGTTGACGGGGCGCAGCGCCTGTGCAGCAGCGAGCGCGTGGGTGTAGCGGTCGGAGAAGATGTCGATCGCGAGCCTGCCGCTGTAGAGCTCGATCGAGCGGCCGCCGTCATAGACGACCGCGGGGACGCCACGGATCAGCATGTTGCGCTGCGAGCCGAGCGTGTCGTTGACGTGCCTGCGGTAGATGACGGTTGTTACCTGCAGCGGCAGCAGGCAGCTGCCGCCGCCGAAGATGCCTTTGCTGCGGACGCAGTCGCCGTAGTAGACGCTGTCGCCGACGCTCGTGAGGTAGGACTTCAGCCCGTCAACCGAGACGATCGGATGGCCGAGGAAGCGCGGGCCGACCCAGTACAGGCGGTAGAAGGGAAAGGTCTGCGCTTCCGCGAGCTCGCCCGCGGTGATCGGGCGCGGATGGGCCGTGCCACAGCCGCTCGCGGCGGTGAGAAAACAGGTGACGGCGATCGCGATCAGCGCGCGCACCGCCCGGCGCTGCCCGTGTGTGGCCGTGGCGGCGCTCATCGGCGTCATTATCCTGGCGTGCCGATCAGAAGCACAGCTACTTCCGGGCAGCTCAGCGGTTCACACGGGTACGGGTCCGCCGGTTCG
>JAXDGS010000093.1:0-2954 GCA_034664905.1 Solirubrobacteraceae bacterium
CTCGAGGGGCGAGTCGCCGCAGCCCTGGCTGCGGTCGGCCTTGATGCGGCGCTCGCGAGTCGCTCGATCGAGGCGCTCAGCGGCGGCCAGCAGCGGCGGGTGGCGATCGCGGGACTGTTGGCGCGGCGCACGCGGGTGCTCGTACTGGATGAGCCGCTCGCCGGGCTCGATGCGCCCAGCCGCTCCGCGCTGGTCACGCTGCTGGCCGAGCTGCGTGAGCGGGACGGGCTGACGCTGATCGTCGTCACGCACGACCCTGAGCCCCTGACCCCGGTCTGCCCTCGTACGGTGCGCCTCGACCACGGGCGGGTCATCGGGGACGCGGTGACGCTCTCCTCGCCGCGCGTGCCGCAAAGCGAGGCAGCGTGATTGCGGACCCCGTTGTCTTGCAGCGACGACGGTCCGCTCGGCGCGGAGGAATCGATGCGGTGCTCCTGCGCAGGCTGCCGCATGACAGCTGCATGCACCGCATCGCAGCCGGCACAAAGCTGAGCTGCCTGACCGCTCTCACGGTCGCCATCGGGCTGAATACGAGCTGGGCGCAGTTGATCAGCGTCGCGACGATCGTCGTACTGGCCGTTACCGCCGCGCGCGTGCCGTGGCGTGCTGTACCGCGCCTGCCGATCTGGTTTTGGATCATGATCCTGATTGGCTTCGGGCTGGCGGCTGCCGGTGGCGGCGCCGACCGGTTTCTTCGGCTCATCGGCTTCTCGCTCCTGTTCACCGTCCTGTCGATCGTGATCGCGTGGACCATCGACCTGGGCGATCTGGCGCCCACGCTTCGCAGGGTCGGCACTCCACTGCACCGCCTCGGACTACCGGTCGATGAATGGGCCATCACGGCTGCGTTAGCTGTGCGCTGCCTGCCGCTGATGCTCGACGAGTGTCGCACCGTCCTGGCTGCACGACGACAGCGCCAGATGCGCCCCCGCGACCCCGCTCAGGTGGCCGGGGCGATCACCGACGTAATCACCGCCAGCATGGCGGCAGCCATTCGCCGCGCAAGCGATCTTGGCGAGGTCATCGCGCTGCGCGGCGGCCCCACAATGCCGGCGCACCCAGCAAACCGGCTTCACGCCCGCGACCTCGCGGCGCTGGTGCTTGTCGCCGCCGCCACCACGATCCCCTCAATAGTGGCGTAACCCACCTAGAAGGCCCCTGAAATAGTCGTCGGGTCTGTCCGGGTCGTTTCGGACCATTTGGGCATGCTCGCGACACAGTCTGGCCAGGTTGGGATGTTTGATGCGGCGGTGTTGGTGCGACCGTTGCCGGAGGGGTCGTTTTTCGCGTTGTTGGCCGAGCACGGCGATCGGATCGTGCGTGATGAAGACTTTGCGGAGTGCTACTCGCGGCGGATGGGCCGGCCGTCGATCCCGCCGTCTCAGTTGGCGAAGGTGTTGTTGTTGCAGCATCGGACGGGCGCGAGTGATGAGCAGGCGATGGAGTGCGTGGCGTGGGATCTGCGCTGGAAGGTCGCGCTCGGGTTGGCGGTCGATCATCAGGGGTGGCATCCGACATCGTTGACTAAGTACCGCGCCCGGCTGTTGTTGCACAAGAAGGAAGGGTTGGCGCTGGAGAGCACGTTGCGGCTTGCCGAGGAGCTCGGGATGCTGGACGGGACGGTTGAGCAGATCATCGATTCCACGCCGATGCTCGGCGCGGCTGCGACCCAGGACACGGTCCGGCTGGTGCGTCATGGAGTCCGGAGGTTGATCGACGCGGTGAGCGCGGCGGACCGGGACGCCGGGCAGATGCTCGATGACGGGCTGGAGTTTGATTACGCGCGGCCGGGCGAGAAGCCCGATTGTCGTTGGCGCGAGAGGGCTGAGCGTGAGCGGATGCTCACCCGGGTGGCGCAGGATGCCGAGCGGGCGATGGAGGCGGTCGAGCAGGCCGAGGGACTGCTCGATGACGAGGCGGTGAAGGCGGCGCACGATCTGCTGCGAGAGCTGATCGGCCAGGACTTCGAGATCGATCAGGACGGCATCCCTCGCTTGCATCGCGGGACCGCGGCCGGCCGAGTCATTTCGACCGTCGACCCGGAGATGCGCCATGGCCGCAAGAGCAGCCAAAGCCGGTTTGACGGATACAAGCTCTCGGCTGCCGCCACCAACGGCAACGAGCCGCTGATCGTGGCGGTTCACGTCGCGCCGGGCGGGGAGACCGACGGGCCCCAAGCCAAGCACTTGATCGACACCCAGCCGCCACAGCGTCGCCCACAACGGATCCTGGGTGACACCGCCTATGGCAACGGGCCGGTCCGTGCCGAGCTGGCCGAGCGGGAGGTGGAGGTGCTCGCTCCGGTGCCCGAAGGCACCATCGTCGAAGGCCGTTTCGGCAAGCACGACTTCGGCATCGACCTGGAGCAGGGAACCGTCAGTTGCCCGGGCGGGAACACTGCCCAGATCAGCGTCTCCGCGAAGGGGTTTCGCCAAGCGAGCTTCTCGGCGAAGGTCTGCGGCGCTTGTCCGCTAAAGGCTCAGTGCTGCCCTGGACGCGCTCGTCGCCAGATCAAGTTCGGCGATCACGACGAACTGTTGCTCGCCGCCCGCCAGGCTCTCGCTGATCCAGCGACCGCTGAGCATCTCAGGCGTGGCCGACCACGAATCGAGCGGCTGCTCGGGCTGCTCGCCCACCGCTACGGCGCTCGCAAAAGCCGTTACATCGGCAGCGCCAAAGCACGATTGCAAGCCGCGTGGGCCGCCGCGCTGGTCAATCTCAACCCGATCGGGCACCGCCTCGCCCTCCACAACGCATGACAGCCCAGACCAAGAACCCGGCGCCGTCCATCACCGACGAAAACCGAGCCCGATCATGATCTCCCGCGCCACGATGACCTCGATCGCCAAACCCACTTCTTCAGGGGCCTTCTAGGGACTTAGGTCGTCGGGGTCGCCGCGTTCGCCGCGACTGGTCGACATCGCTGCCGTGAGCTCCGGGCAGTCGTGGGGGGG
>JAXDGS010000094.1:0-77609 GCA_034664905.1 Solirubrobacteraceae bacterium
GCCTTACCTGCGCAAGCTGCTCGAGCTCATCTTCGGCGAAGGCTCTGAGCTTTGGTCGGCGTACCGGCTCGCGCCGGCGGCGAAGTACTACCACCAGGCCTACCGCCACGGCCTGCTCGAGCACAGCCTCGGGGTCGCCCATGCCGTGAGCGCGATCAGCGCGACCTTCGGAGGCATCGACCGCGATGTCGCGGTGACCGGCGCTCTGCTGCACGACATCGGCAAGGTCGAGGCCTACAGCGACGACGCGCTCAGCATTGAGCTCACCGACGCGGGTCGGCTGCACGGCGAGATCGCACTCGGCTACTACCGCATACGCCGCGCGATCGAGGACATCGACGGGTTCCCGGCCGAGCTCGCGCAGGCCGTCGGGCACATCATCCTCTCCCATCACGGCGCGCTCGAGCACGGAAGCCCGGTTGTCCCGTGCACGCGCGAGGCGACGCTGGTGCACATGATCGACAACCTCGGTGGGCGCCTTGGCAGCTTCGATCGCCTCGAGAAGGAGCTCGCCCCCGGCCGCCGCTGGTCGCCGTTCGATCGCGCGATCGGCGCCAGCGCGTTCTTCGCCGCGCTCGCCGACCTCGACGCTGACGCGCCGCTGGCGGCCCGCGCTTCCGCGCCGGCGCGCGAAGCTGCCTGAAAGCTCTCGCAAATAGCGGGCGGGCTGCGCTCCCCCGGTATCGCTCTCGCCGCCGGCTTCTATCTTTTGAAGCCGATGGCAAAGGACACCGAGAAGCTGATCCGCCAGTTGTCGCTGATCTCATACCTGATGGCCGAGCGGCGACCGGTCACCGCACTCGAGATCAGGCGCGACGTCGAGGGCTACAGCGGCATGAACGAGGATGCGTTCGCGCGGCGCTTCTACGCCGACCGCTCCGAGCTCGAATCGCTGCGCATCCAGCTCACCGTCGAGCGCCCCGCTGAAGGCGCCGCCGAGCAGGAGAACTACTCGCTGCGCCCGGAGAACTTCCACCTGCCGCCGATCGCGTTCACCGACAAGGAGCTCGCGGCGTTGCAGACGGCGCTGAGCCTGCTCGACGGGGAATTCGCCTACGCCGAGCCGCTGCGCCTCGCGCTTCAGCAGATCACCTGGGGACGTCCGAGCCCGCTGCGCGCTCCCGAGCAGCGCTCGGTGGCGCTCGGAATTACAGCGTCGGCCGGCGGTCACGACCTGTCCGCGAGGCTGGCGAAGATCGAGACGGCGATCTTTCGCAACAAGACGATCGTCTTCGACTACTACACGATGGAGCGCGACGAGGTGAGCTCGCGCCGTGTCGACCCCTATCACCTGCTCTTCCAGGGAGGGCAGTTCTATCTGCTCGGCCACGCGCACGAGCGCGACGCGATCAGGGTCTTCCGGCTGACACGCATCCGCGGCAAGGTGTCCTATGCGACCAAGGCCGAGCACGACTTCCACCGCCCCGCGGACTTCGACCCGCGCATCTACGCCGACCGCGCCGACTGGCAGCTCGGCGATGAGCTGGGCTCCGCCAAGATCCTGATCTCCGAGCGCATCGCCTGGCAGGTCGAACGTCACTTCGGCCGCTTCGGCGTGGTCCACGCGGCGGGCGAGGAGCCCGCGGAGGTCGAGCGTGGCGACGGCGCGCTCGAGTCGGCCGAGGGCGAGCGCGTGTTCATCACCAGCTACTCGAACCCGCGCAGCCTCGTTTCGTGGGTGCTCGGCCTCGGCGTCCACGCCCGCCTGCTCGAGCCCGAGGAGCTCGCGCGCGAGTACGAGCAGCGGCTCGAGCGACTCGCCGATCGCCACGGCGATACCCCGCCGGGCAAACCGCGCGCCGGCCGTTCGGCGGCGGCGAAGGCGCGCGCGGCTGCGGTCAGCGGCGGGATCGCGGGCCAGTCCCGAGCGCGCGGCGGACGCCGCGCTGCGGTGGCGGACACGGCCGAGAACGGCTCCTCGCGCTCGGATACGGCCATCCGTCCCGAGCGCTTCGCGCGGCTCGTGACGCTCGCGAGCATCCTCATCAAGGCAGGCCGCGACGGCGAGCGCGTGGCGATCGCCGAGCTTTGCGAGCGTTTGCAGATCAGCGAGGAGGAGCTGCGCGAGGACGTCAACGTCCTCAACGTCGTGAACTTCGGCGGCGGCTCCTACGTGCTGTATGCGGAGATCAACGAGGAGCGCGCGGAGATCGAGGTCGATCCGGAGCCCTACAGCGACAACTTCGACCGCCCCGCGCGCCTGCTGCCGGTCGAGGCGAAGGCGCTTGTCGCGGCGATCGATCTGATCGGCGAGCACATTCCGGAGGGCTCGCTCACATCCGCGCGCGAGAAGATCGTGGCTGCGCTCGGCGAGGACCCGATGGACCAGGGCCTGCAGGTGGCGACCGCCGCGGGAGATGACTCCGGCGTCGCGCGGCTGGTGTCCAAGGCGATCGTCAAGCGCAAGATCATCGAGCTCGAGTATTACAAGGAGAACGAGGATGAAATCTCGCTGCGCCGCGTCGAGCCGTATGCGCTCACCAACGGCCGCGAGGGGTGGTACGTCGCATCGTTCGATCCCGAGCGCGACGGCGTCCGTCATTTCCGCCTCGACCGCATCAAGCGCGCGACCGTGACCGAGGAGACCTACGAGCCCCGCCCCGAGGTCGATCCGGCGGCCGAGGTCGACGGCTGGCTGCGCACCGGTGAGGTGCAGGCTTCGCGCAGTGCGCGCGTGTGGGTCTCGCCGGAGCGCGCGCGCTGGGCGCGGGAGGCAAGGCGCGTGGTCGAGGAGTGGGGCGACGGCTCCGTGGTGGTGGAGCTGAGCTTCGCCGGCGTCGACTGGCTGGTGCGCGAGATTCTCAGGGAAGCCGGCGACGCGGCCGTGCTCGAGCCGCAGGATGCGCGCGAAGCGGTCAGTGCCGCGGTGGCGCGCCTGCGCGAGGCGGGAGCCGCGGCGCCCGCGGCGGCGTAGCGCGCAGGTCCCCGCCCGCAACGATGCGGCGGCGGCTGTAGCGTTCGCGGCTGTGAGCCGCCGCAAGCAGATCGAGATGAGCGACGAGGAGGTCGTAGCGTTTCTCGAGCAGGAGCGCACGCTCACCTGCGCGACGCTCGGCCCGCGCGGTTGGCCGCATCTGATGCCGCTGTGGTATGTGCTGCGCGCGCCGCCTGCCGGCGAGCCGGGGCCGCGCGTGTGGGCGTGGACCTACGCTGCCTCGCAGAAGGTCCGAAACCTGGAGCGCGACGCGCGCGCGACGTTGCAGGTCGAGGCGGGGGAGGAGTACCAGCAGCTGCGCGGCGTCTCGCTCGAGAGCGACGTGCTCGTGCATCGCGAGCCCGAGCTCGTCGCCGCGCTCGGCGAGCAGATCTTCGCCCGCTACGCGGTCCCCCGCGGACAGCCGCCGCCGCGCGAGCTGGCGCAGGAGGTCTCAGCGATGGTCAGGGCGCAGGCGCCGAAGCGGGTTGCGCTCGAGTTCCGCGAGCGGCGCAGGGCGACGTGGGATCACCGCAAGCTCGCCGGGCTCTACTGAGCCTTCGCCACCGCCGGGAGCGTGCGCGCGCGGTGCCACCGGGCCCGCAGGGCGCTGTGTAGGGTGATCAATCCGATGCAGCCGCTGAAGGGACTGATCCTCTCCGGGGGCAAGGGAACGCGTCTGCGCCCGATCACGCACACGAGCGCAAAGCAGCTCGTGCCCGTCGCCAACAAGCCGGTGCTCTTCTACGGCATCGAAGCGATGGCCCAGGCCGGCATCGAGCAGGTCGGGATCATCATCGCGCCGGAGACCGGGCCCGAGATCGAAGCCGCTGTCGGCGATGGCTCGCGCTTCGGGCTGCGCGTCTCCTACATCGTCCAGGACGAGCCGCTCGGCCTCGCGCACGCGGTGCTCACAGCCGAGCCGTTTCTCGGCGAGAGCGCGTTCGTAATGTACCTCGGCGACAACCTGCTGCAGGGCGGGATCTCAGATCTCGTTGCGGCCTTCCGCGAGCATCAGCCGGATGCGCTGATCCTGCTGACCGCGGTGGCCGACCCGGAGAACTACGGCGTGGCGGAGCTCGCCGCCGGCGCTCCCGGCGAGGTGGGCAGGGTGCTGCGCCTCGTCGAGAAGCCCGCCGAGCCGGCGAGCGACCTCGCGCTCGTGGGCGTCTACATGTTCACGGCGGCGGTTCACGACGCCGCGCGCGCGATCTCGCCCTCCGCGCGCGGCGAGCTCGAGATCACCGACGCGATCCAGCACCTCCTCGATGCGGGGATGCG
Organism: Solirubrobacteraceae bacterium; assembly: GCA_034664905.1. Taxonomy (GTDB): domain Bacteria; phylum Actinomycetota; class Thermoleophilia; order Solirubrobacterales; family Solirubrobacteraceae; genus Palsa-744. The sequence continues at coordinate 4,196 of JAXDGS010000094.1, forward strand.
CGTCGAGCCGCACATCGTGCGCGGGTGGTGGAAGGACACGGGGCGCCTCGAGGACATGCTCGAGGCCAACCGCCTGATACTCGACAACCTGATCGCGCGCGTCGAGGGCGAGCTGATCGACTCGGACCTCGACGGTCGCGTGGTGGTCGAGCGGGGTGCGCGGCTCGAGCGCACGGTCGTGCGTGGCCCATCGATCATCGGCGCGGACGCGCGCCTGAGCGACTGCTACATAGGCCCCTACACCGCGATCGGCGAGCGCTGCACGATCTCCGGCGCGGAGGTCGAGCATTCGATCCTGCTTGCCGGCTGCACCGTCACCGACCTCGACGGGCGCATGGAGTCATCGCTGCTGGGCCGCAACGTCACCGTGCGCCGCGGAGAGCGCCAGCCGCGCGCGTACCGCTTCATGGTCGGCGATAACTCCGACATCTCGATCCTGTGAGGGTGCTCGTCACGGGGGCCGGCGGGATGCTCGGCCTCGACGTCCTGCGCGCGGGCGAGCGCGCCGGACACGAGCTCGTGGGGTTCACCCGCACCGAGCTCGACATCAGCGACGAGCTCGCGGTCGAGCAGGCGTTCGCACGCGTGCGCCCCGATGCGGCGATCAACTGCGCGGCGTGGACCGACGTCGACGGCGCGGAGAGCGAGCGCGAGCAGGCGCATGCCGCCAACGCCGACGGCGCCGCGAACCTCGCGCGGGCGAGCGCCGCCTCGCACGCGCGCCTGCTGCACGTCTCGACCGACTACGTCTTCGGCGGCGACGCGCCGCGCGACGGCGCCGGTGAGCCGCGCGCGTACCTGGAGTCCGATCCGACGGCGCCACGCACGGTGTACGGCGAGACGAAGCTCGAGGGCGAGCACCGCGTGCTCGCGGCCTCGGCCGGCCACACGGTGGTTCGCAGCGCGTGGCTGTTCGGCACCGGCGGGCGCAACTTCGCAGCGACGATGATCACGCTCGCAGCGGAGCGCGACTCGGTCAAGGTCGTGAGCGACCAGGTCGGCTGTCCGACATGGACGGGCCATCTCGCGCCGGCGCTGATCGGGCTGCTCGAGCGCCAGGTCGCTGGAGTCGTTCACCTCGCGGGCGCCGGACATGTCTCCTGGAACGGGTTTGCCGTCGAGATCTTCCGCCAGGCCGACGTGCGCTGCACGGTGCTCGACGCGAGCACCGCCGAGATGGCGCTCCCCGCCAGGCGGCCCGCGTGGTCGGCGCTCGAGTCCGAGCGCGATGACGTGCTGCCGCTGCCACCGTGGCAGGACGGGCTCGCCGGCTACCTCGCTGCGCGCGCTGGGATGATGCGCGTATGAGACTGCTCGTCTGCGGCGGTGCCGGCTTCATCGGCTCGACGTTCGCGCGCCTGCGCCTGCGCGAGCACGGCGATCAGGTGACCGTGCTCGACAAGCTCACCTACGCCGGCCGGGAGGAGAACCTCCACGACCTCATCGACGATCCCGCCTTCCGCTTCGTGCGCGGCGCGATCGAGGACCCGTCGGCGGTGGCGGGCGCGATCGAGTCGTGCTCGCCGGAGGCGATCGTCAACTTCGCCGCCGAGACGCATGTCGACCGCTCGATCGCCGAGCCCGACGCATTCGTCACGACACACGCGCTCGGCACCTACGTCCTGCTCGAGTCAGCGCGCGAGCACGACCTGCGCTACCTGCAGGTCTCCACCGACGAGGTCTACGGGTCGATCGAGACCGGAACGTTCACAGAGCAGAGCCCGCTGGCGCCCTCCTCGCCCTACTCCGCGACCAAGGCCGGCGCCGATCTGCTCGTGCAGAGTTACTTCCACACCTACGGCCTGCGCACGCTGATCTGCCGCGGATCGAACAACTACGGTCCCTACCAGTATCCGGAGAAGCTGATTCCGCTGATGGTGCTCAATGCGCTTCACGGCGACGCGCTGCCGGTGTACGGCGACGGAATGCAGGTTCGAAACTGGATCCACTCGAGCGACTTCGCGCGCGCAATCGGCCATGTCCTCGAGCACGGCGCAGCCGGGGACGTGTACAACGCGGGCGGCCCCGACGAGGAGGCGAATATCGACGTCGTGAGGCGCATCGTCGAGCTCAGCGGCGCGAGCGAGTCCCAGATCGAGCACGTCCGCGACCGCCCGGGCCACGACCGGCGCTACTCGCTCTCCTCCGAGAAGGTACGCGCGCTCGGCTGGTCACCGCAGGTGCGCTTCAGCGACGGGCTCGCGCAGACGGCGGCGTGGTACCGCGAGAACCCGTGGTGGTGGGAGCCGATCCGCTCGGGCGAGTACCGGCGCTACTACGAGCGCCAGTACGGTCGCTCACTGCAACCCTGAGATCCTCCACGCGCCGCCCTCCTTGACGAGCGCAAGCGAGCTCGCACGCGTCTTGCCCGAGTAGGTGCTCTTGACCCGCGCGCTCGCGGTGGCGCCACTGAGCTTGATCGAGCGGACTTCAAGCTGGAGGCTGTCGGTCTCCGCGAGCTGGTTTTTTATCGCCGCTTCGCAGGCCTTCGCACCGCCGAGGCTCCTGACGACCGGGGCGGCGAGATCCCTGGCGCAGATCTTCTTCTCTTCGCCCGCGGTCGCGTCGGCCTGCAGGTTCGAGATCGTCTGTGCGACCGCGTGTTCTTCGCCCTTGAAGCTCGCGGTGGAGACGGTGCTGCCGCAGGCGCCGAGCGCGAGCGAGACGAGCACCCCGCAAACGGGCGCCGCGCGGTGCCTGAGCGGGAGTGTGAGCGACATACCGGCGCCACAGAGTACGCGAGCAGCCGCGCCAGCGCCGCGCGAGCGGCTGCGCGGCGCGCAAACGCTCCCGTCAGCTGAGCTCGTCGGCGCGGCGAAAGCCCAGCCGCGCCGAGATTCCGTCGGCGGCGGCCGTCAGATGCGGAAGCAGCGCGTCTGTCATCTCTGGCAGCGAGATCATCGAGCTCTGCGCCGACAGGTTGGCCGCGGCGATGACCTCGCCCGCCTCGTTGCGAACTGGCACCGCGATCGCGACGCTCCCATCCTCGAGCTCGCCGTCGTTGACGGCGAAGCCCTGCGCGCGCGTCCGGTCGAGCTGCTCGCGCAGCGCCCGCTTGCCGGTGAGCGTGTGCGCGGCGAAGCGCGTGAGCTTCATCGAAGCGAGTTGCATGCGCAGCTCGCGCTCCGGCAGGCTCGCGAGCAGCATCTTGCCGAGCGCGGTGCAATGTGCGTGCAGGCGCGAGCCGGGCTGCAGGCCGATGTCGAGCCTGCTCTGGCTTCTGCGGCGGCTGCGCGCGCGGTCGACGTAGAGGATCTCCGAGCCGTCGAGCACCGCGAGGCTCGCGGTGTAGGAGGTACGTTGGCGCAGCTCCTCGAGGTACTGGTGGGCGTGCTCGCGCAGGCCCGTGGCGTTCAGCGCGGACATGCCGAGGTCGGTCACGCGCAGACCCAGGCGATACTTGCGCGAGGCGCCCTGCTCCAGGTAGCCGAGGGCGACGAGCGTGATCACGTAACGATGGGTGGTCGAGCGGCTCATGCCGAGCTCGTCGGCGATGTCGGCGATGCCAAGCACCGGTCGCCCGGGCGTGAAGCAGCTGAGGATCGCTAGGCCCCGCTCGAGCGACTGCGAGTAGCGCGGCTCGCGCAGGCCCGGGACCGACCAGGCGGGCTCCTCCTGAGCCGTGCCGGGCCTGGCGGCGGGTGAACTCATACTGGGCATGAGACTGCCCCCTTCCCCTCTTGTCAGATGTAGACCCCCTGCAATGAGAAGGTCAACGTCCATTCTAAGCGATCTCGCTCGCGTTCGGCGGCGGCTCTCGCAGGAAGTGCTTGCTGAGCATCGTCTGCTGGCCCTGGTAGTTGGAGTGAACGTCCTCGCCGTAGAGCACGTCGGGCTCCTGGGCCATGCGCTCGAACGCGAGCTTGCAGACGGGCTGGCCGTGCTCGACCATGAAGGACACATCGCGCGCGCGCACCTCGAGCGCAGCGCGGCTGCCGTGCTGCGATGAGCCTCGCGCATAGCCGAATCCCGGGTCGAAGAAGCCGGCGTAGTGGGTTCGCAGCTCGCCTGCGGTCGGGTCGTACGCGAGCATCTCCGCGGCGTAGGACGGCGGGATGCTCACCCCCTCGGCGGACAGCAGCAGATAGAAGACCTCCGGCTCGAGCACGATGCGCCCGCCGCGCTCGGGGTGCACCGGCTCCCAGAAGTCCTGCCATCTGAGCGCTCCGACGCGGCTCAGGTCGATCGGCAGGCTGTTCTTCCTCGCGCGGTAACCGACGATGCGCTGCTGCGAGCCGGACGCGTCGAGGCTCAAGAACAGCCCCTGCGCGAGCGACAGCTCCGAGGGGCCGAGCGCGGCCGAGTCGCGGTAGAGCAGCGGGCATTCGGCGTGCAGCGCTCCCAGCTCCGCGTCGCTCAGGCGCCCATCGCCTGAGATCAGGCGGACCTGATTGAGCGCGAGCCCGGTCTTGACGCGGATCGCAAAGGTGCGCGGCACCACCTCCAGATAGAGCTTGCCGTGATAGCCCGGAGCGATCTCGTCGAAGCGATGGCTGCGATCGGTGAGCACGCGCGTGAACACGTCCAGGCGCCCGGTCGAGCTCTTCGGGTTGGCCTTCGCGCGCAGAGCGCTCGGCAGGCGCAGCTCCTCGATCAAGGGCACCAGATACGGGCGGTCGCGCTCGAGCATCGCGCCGTCGCGCAGGTCGATCCGTTCGAACGCGAGGTCCTCGCTCTTCTGCTCAACCGTCGAGCCGCTGTCGGGCAGGAAGCTGCAGCGCAGCGCCCACGCGTGGTCGCCGAGCCGCAGGTCGATGCTCGCCGGCTGCACCGACTCCGGCGGTATGCGCCACGGGTCGGCGAGGATCCACTCGTGCGCGATCGCCTCGCGTAGGAGCTGAGAGGGCAGCACCCCGCGCGATCGCTCGAGGACACCGTCCTCCGGGGCGAGCTCGCGGCCGCTGACCGGAGCACTGCTCACGTCCGCGCCTCGTTGCACATGTGCGTCAAGTCTATGCGCGCGGCGCGATAGCCTCGGTGGCGTGCCGCTGTCGAGCTTCAGCCCGCCCGCTCGTGCATGGTTCGAGCAGGCCTTCGCTGCGCCCACACCGGCGCAGGCGCAGGCGTGGCCTGCGATCGCGGCCGGTGAGAACGTGCTCGTCTCGGCGCCGACCGGCTCCGGTAAGACGCTCGCGGCGTTCCTGTGGGCGCTCGACCGCTTGAGCGCGGCGCAGGCGCGCGGCGAGGCGCCGCGTGCGGGCACGCGCGTCGTCTACGTGAGCCCGTTGAAGGCGCTCGCGTACGACATCGAGCGCAACCTCAGGGCTCCGCTGCGCGGGATCGGTGCGCAGCAGATCACCGTCGCGATCCGCACCGGCGACACGCCGCAGCGCGAGCGCGCGGCGATGGTGCGCGAACCGCCGGAAATCCTGATCACGACTCCCGAGTCGCTGTATCTGCTGCTCACCTCGCGCGCAAGAGAGATGCTCAGCGGCGTCGAGGCGGTGATCGTCGATGAGATCCACGCGGTCGCCGGCTCAAAGCGCGGAGCGCATCTCGCGCTCACGCTCGAGCGCCTCGAGGCGCACGTGCGCGCGCACGCGCAGCGCGGCGAGGGCGCGCGGCGCGAGATCCAGCGGATCGGCCTCAGCGCGACGCAGCGCCCGCTGGAGGAGATCGGCCGCTACCTGGTGGGCCCGACACGGGAGGTGCGGATCATCGACGCGGGCGTGCGCAAGCGCCTTGATCTGCGCATCGAGGTGCCGGTCGAGTCGATGGCCGAACCGGCCGGCGCGGCAGACCCTGGGCGCGATGAGCTCGAGCCGGTGCACGGGGGCGAGGCGACGCGCGGCTCGATCTGGCCTGCGATATATCCGCAGCTGCTGGCGCTCGTGCGCGAGCACACCTCGACGATCGTGTTCGTCAACAACCGCCGCTCCGCCGAGCGCGTCGCGCTGCGGCTCAACGAGCTCGCCGACAGCGACATCGCGAGGGCGCATCACGGATCGCTCGCGCGCGAGGAGCGCGTGAAGGTCGAGGAGCTGCTGAAGGGCGGTGAGCTGCCGTGCCTGATCGCGACGAGCTCGCTCGAGCTGGGCATCGACATGGGTGCCGTCGATCTCGTCGTGCAGATCGAGTCGCCGAAGTCTGTCGCACGCGGCCTTCAGCGCATCGGCCGCGCCGGACACGGGGTCGAGCTCGAGAGCGTGGGGCGCATATTCCCGAAGTTTCGCGGCGACCTGCTCGAGTGCGCGGTCGTCGCGCGCAGGATGCGAGAAGGCGAGATCGAGCCGACGGTGGTGCCGCGCAACGCGCTCGACGTGCTCGCGCAGCAGGTGGTCGCGATCGCCGCCGCGAGCGAGCCGGCGGATGCGCCGGCGGGCACGGACGCTCCGCAGGGCGCCGGCGCGATCGCCGTCGATGAGCTGCACGAGCTCGTGACGCGCACCCACTCCTATTCGGAGCTCTCGCGCGAGCTGCTCGAGAACGTGCTCGACATGCTCGACGGCCGCTACCCCTCGAGGGAGTTCGGCGATCTGCGTCCGCGCATCGTGTGGGATCGCGTCGCGGGGACGATCCGCGCACGTAAGGGCGCGCGCCAGCTCGCGGTCGTGAACGCGGGCACGATCCCCGATCGCGGGCTCTACGCGGTCACGCTGCCGGACGGTCGCCGCGTCGGCGAGCTCGACGAGGAGATGGTCTACGAGGCGCGCGCGGGCCAGACGTTCCTGCTCGGGGCGTCGACATGGCGGATCGAGGAGATCGGCCGCGACCGCGTGATCGTCACGCCGGCGCCCGGAGCGCCCGGCGCGGTCCCGTTCTGGAAGGGCGACACCGTCGGACGCCCGAAAGAGCTCGGCGAGGCGATCGGCGCGTTCTCGCGCTGGGCCGTCGAGCAGGACGCGCCCACGCTAGAGCGCGAGTACGACCTCGATGAGCGCGCGGCGCGCAACCTGCTCGCCTACCTGCGCGAGCAGCAGGCCGCCACGCGCGTGCTGCCGAGCGACCGCACGATCGTGGTGGAGCGCTTCCGCGATGAGATCGGCGACTGGCGGCTGTGCGTGCTGAGCCCATTCGGCGGGCGCCTGCACGCAGCCTGGGGGCTGGCGCTCTCGGCACGCGTACGCGAGCGCTTCGGGCTCGAGTGCGACGCGATCTGGAGCGACGATGGGATCGTGCTGCACCTTCCCGAGCTGGACGTCGGCGAGTCCGACCGCTCGGAGCTCGGCGAGCTGCCGTCCGCTTCGGAGCTGGTGCTGCTCGAGCCGCAGGAGGTCGAGCAGGCGGTCGTCGAGGAGCTCGCGGGCTCGGCGCTGTTCGGTGCGCGCTTCCGCGAGAACGCAGCTCGAGCGCTGCTGATCCCGCGCGCGTATCCGGGACGGCGCACGCCGCTGTGGCAGCAGCGCCTGAAGGCCCAGAGCCTGCTAGAGGTCGCGCGCCGCTACGAGGACTTCCCGATCGTGCTCGAGACCTACCGCGAGTGCCTGCGCGACGTCCTCGACGTACCCGGCCTGCAGGCGCTGCTGAGCGCGCTGCACACGCGCGAGATATCGCTGGTCGAGGTCGAGACGCCGACGGCCTCGCCGTTCGCTTCCTCGCTGCTGTTCGACTACGTCGCGACGTACATGTACGAGGGCGACACGCCCAACGCGGAGCGGCGCGCGGCGGCGCTCTCGCTCGACCGGGACCTGCTCCGTGAGCTGCTCGGACAGGAGGAGCTTCGCGAGCTGATCGACCCGGATGCGCTGCGCCGGGTGGAGGAAGATCTGCAGCACCGCTCGGAGATGACGCGCGCGACCGGACGCGATGCGCTGCACGACGTGCTTCGCCATGTCGGCGACCTGACGCGCGGCGAGGTGCACGAGCGCGTCTTCGACGGGATCGATGCGGACGCGATGCTTGGCGAGCTCGAGCGCGAGCGCCGCGCGCTGCGGCTGCGCATCGGCGGAGAGGAGCGCTTCATCTCGGCCGACGACGCCGGCCTCTACCGCGATGCGCTCGGCGCGATGCCTCCGGGCGGCCTGCCGGCGGCGTTTCTGGCTGACGTGCCGGATGCGCTGCGCGAGCTAATCGCACGCTACGCGCGCACGCACGGCCCCTTCACCCACGATCAGCTGCGAGCGCGCTACGGGCTGGACGCGAGCGCGGTGCTGCGCGAGCTCGAGCGCGACGGGGCGCTCGCGCGAGGCGAGCGCTCGCCGATCGGGCCGCGCGCGGGCGCTGCGGAGCGCGACTGGTGCGATGTCGAGGTCCTTCGCCGCCTGCGGCGTGCTTCGCTCGCGGCGCTGCGCAAGGAGATAGAGCCCGCCGAGCAGCGCCGCCTTGCGGCGTTCCTGCCCTCGTGGCACGGCATCGACCGCCACGCGGGCGCGGGCGCGGGCGTCGAGCGGCTGCGCGAGGTGATCGTGCCGCTTCAGGGTCTCGCGCTGCCGGTCGAGAGCTGGGAGCGCGACGTGCTGCCGCGCCGCACCGGTGCCTACTCGCAGACGTGGCTGGACGGCCTGTGCGCGAGCGGCGAGGTCGTATGGGTGGGGGCGGGCGCGCTCGGGCGCTCCGGGCGCGTGGCGTTATATCTGCGCGAGGATGCTCCCGCGATCGGGCCACCCGCGGCCGCGGGCAAGGCGCCCGCGCCGCCGAATGCGCCCGCGCACGATCTGCTGCGCGAGCAGCTCGCGCTCACGCCGCGCTTCTTCAGCGACCTGCTCGCGGACATCGACATGCCGGCCGAGGCTCTGCGCGAGGCGCTGTGGGACCTCGTGTGGGCGGGCGAGGCGACGAATGACGCGTGGGCGCCGCTGCGCGCTCCGCGCCTCGCGCTGACGCGCGCCGAGCGCCATCCGGCCGGGACGCGCTCCGGCGTGGCCGCCGCGCGCTCGCGCTTCAGCCCGCGGCGCACGCTCGGGCGCCGCTCTCAGCTGGGCGAGCAGGTCCAGGGGCGATGGTCGCTCACGCAAGCGATCTTCCGCGGCGGTCTCGACGGGCCAGCGGGCGCGGTCGAGCGCAGGCGCGTGCTTGCGGAGTTGCTGCTCGAGCGCTACGGAATCGTCACCCGCGAGCAGGTGCTCGCCGAGGGGATCAAGGGGGGTTTTGCAGCGCTGTATGACACGTTCTCGAACCTCGAGACGCTCGGGATCTGCCGCCGTGGCTACTTCATCGAGGGGATGGGGGGCGCGCAGTTCGCACTCCCGGGAGCGGTCGAGCGGCTGCGCTCGGCCCGCATCGCGGCGCCGCGCGCGGGCGCGGGCGCGGGTGGCCACGCGCAGGGGCTGAGTACGCTCGTGATCGCCGCCGCCGACCCCGCGCAGCCCTACGGCGCGGCGCTGCCGTGGCCGCGCCGCGAGGGCCAGGAGCGCAGAGCGGCACGCGTCGCCGGCGCGTACGTCGTGATGGTCGAGGACGAGCCGCTGCTGTATGTCGAGCGCGGTGGACGCGGCCTGATCACGCTCGCCGACGCGACACTCGCTGACGAGGGCGCGACGGCGCCTGCGCGCGAGGAGGACCCGCTCGCGCGCGCGCTCGAGGCGCTCGCGGGCGCGGTGCGCGCGGGACGTGTCCCGAAGCTTTCGCTCGAGCGGATCGACGGGCAGCCCGCGATCGCCTCGAGCCTCGCGCAGGCGCTCACCGAGCTGGGCTTCCAAGCGGGGCCGCGACGGCTGACGCTCACCGCCTGAGCGCGAACGCGCTGGCGGCGGTTCGCGCCGGGTGCTCTGCGATCGTGGAGAGCATGACTGAGCCGGTTGCAAAGCGCATGCGGCGCGTCGGCCACAAGGGCGCCGCGCACATCGAGCCGGGCAACACGCTTGCGAGCTTCGACGCCGCGCTGCGCCACGGCGTGGACATGATCGAGCTCGACGTGCTCAGCGAGCACAGCGACGGCAGCGGCCGCTTGCTCGTCGCGCACGACTACCAGGACCTGCGCTCGCGCGCGCCCGTCAGCTTTGAGGAGGCCCTCACCCATCTCGCCGGCGAGCGGTTCGCCGAGATCGAGCTCGACGTCGATGTGAAGCTTCCCGGCTATGAGCTGCGCGTGCTCGAGGTGCTGCGTGAGTTCGAGCTCGTGCCGCGCACGCTCGTGAGCGGCATGTTTCCCGACGCGCTCGCGCACATCCGCGCGGCCGAACCGGGTCTGCGCCTTGGCTGGTCGGTGCCGCGCGTGCGCCGCGACTACACCAGCGACATGCTCACCGCGATCCCTGCGCTTGCGATGCTCTCGGGCTACCGGGCGACGCTGCCGCGGCGCGTGCGCGCGGCTCTCATGGAAGGGCGCTTCGACGCGATCATGGCGCACTGGCGGGTGGTGACCCGCGCGCTGGTGCGCGCCGTCGCGGACGGCGCGGGCGAACTCTATGTGTGGACAGTCGACGACGCGCGGCGGATCGAGAGGCTGACGGCGATGGGCGTCGACGGGATCATCACCAACGACCCGCGCCTGTTCAGCCGAGCAGGCACGTCGCAGCGCTGAAGCCCGCAGGGTCGGCTCCCGAGCCGCTGTGGTGAGGAGCGCTCGTCGGACGCTGCACCGACAGCAGCACGCTCTTGCCGCGGCGCCACTGGAACTCCACGACGCCGCGCATCGTGGAGGCCGCCTGGCCGGCGACGAATTCCACGCTCGTGCCGCTCTCGCGGCCGAAGGCCCCCGAGCCGACGCCCACGAAACCGGATCTCGATTTCGCCAGGTCGTGCCAGCTCTTGCGGTCGCTCGAGAGGTACTGCAGGCGGAACTCCATGTAGAGCCGGTCGCGGCTGCGGCCGTCGCCGGGCATCGAGGCGCGGATCCCGACGGTGTATGGCTGATCGGCGGGATTGCAGATGTCGACGGTCGCCCACAGCTCGCGCGAGCGCAGCAGCGCCGCCTGGAGCCGGGCTGACAGCGGCGGGCTTGGCGGCGCGGTTGCCGCGAGCGCCTGCGCCGGAGCGAGCGCTGCGATGGCGCCGGCAAGCGCGGACACGTGCCGTCCCTTGCACATGTGCGCAACATAGCGATGCTCGTCGCGCTTCAGCGCCGGTGTGCTATTCCCTGGGAATGGCGGCGACGAGCTCAGCTGATGTGGTCGAGCTGCTCGCGCGCGTGCCGGTGTTCTCGACGCTCGAGCGCAGCGACCTCGAGCGGATCGCCGAGCTTGCGGTGCCGCGCGCGTTCGGGCCCGGGCAGAGGGTCTTCAGCGAGGGGGACTCGAGCGACACCTGCTACGTCGTCCAGGAGGGGCATGCGCGCGCGATCCGCACCCACACCGATGGACGCGCGATCACGCTCGCGACCTTCGGGCCGGGGGACATCTTCGGCGAGCTCGCGATGTTCGAGGACGAGCGGCGCTCGGCGACGGTGGAGGCGATCGAGCCGACGAGCGTGGTCGCGGTGCTCGGTCCAGACATGCGCAGGCTCATGGCCGAGCACTCACAGATCGCGATGCGCCTGGTGATCGGGCTCGGGCGCCGGCTGCGCGAGACCAACGAGCGCCTTTCGCGTCAGTCCTTCCAGACCGTGCAGAGCCGCGTCGCGGTGGTCCTGGGCGAGCTCGTGGCCCAGGAGATCGCCGACGGCAAGGATCCGCAGGGGGTGCTCGTCACGGCGACGCAGTCGGACCTCGCGCAGCTGGCGGGATCCTCGCGCGAGTCCGCCAGCCGCTTCCTCGCGGTGCTCGAGCGCGCCGGCGTGATCTCGCAGGGACGGGGCCGTCTGGTGGTCCACGACCCGCAGGCGCTCAAGCAATATGTCTTCTGAGCGCTCCAGGAGCACCACCGGCGCACCGGCGCGCGAGTTCTCCGCCGGCGGAGTCGTGGTGCGCGGCGAGGAGGTCGTCGTGATCGTGCCCACGCGCCTGGCCGCCGACGGCACGCGCGTGCTGGCGCTGCCGAAGGGCCACGTCGATCCGGGCGAGACGCCGCGACAGGCGGCCGAACGCGAGGTCCGCGAGGAGACGGGCGTCGTCGCCGAGCCGGTGTATGAGCTCGGTGAGGCCCGCTACTGGTATAGGCGCGGCGGGCGCACGATCGGCAAGTCGGTGCGCTTCTTCTTGTTCTCCTACATCGAAGGCGACACCTCCGACCACGACGAGGAGGTCGAGGAAGCGCGCTGGATCTCACTGCGCGAGGCCGCGACCGAGCTGACGCATGCCGCGGAGCGCGAAATGGTGGCGCTCGCGCTGGCCTACCTGAAGAAAGACCGATAGCCTGCGCTCGGCGCCCTCCCGGGCGTGCAGCAGATCCCCCTCCACCCCTCAAAGGAACTCTCGATGCAGGTCCTCAACTTCTACTCGACGATCTTCGCTGACGAGCTCAAGCGGGGTCGCAAGACAGCGACAATCCGCCTCGGCGACAAGTCCGGCAAGTACCGCAAGAACCAGGCCGTGCTCGTCACGATCGGCTACCAGCATTCGCCGCGCGAACGGATTTTCGAAGCGGTGATCGACCAGGTCGAGGTGATGAAGGTCGTGGATCTCTCGCCGCGCGACATCAAGCACGACAACCCCGAGTTCCGCCGCCACGAGGAACTGATCAACTTCCTCGAACAGATCTATGGCCGAGAGGTCTCGATGGAGGACACCGTGACGGTCGTGCGCTTCTCGCAGATCCTCGATAACCCCGCGCCGATCACGCAGGCGATGAAGGGCTTCGGCGGCGCGCAGAACTGAGCCGGGAGCGCGAGCGGAGGGCCCCGACGCGCTGGCACTTGCATTGGCTGACTGCCAGCCGGCGGGGAAACGACCCCGGATCTTCTATATATTGACGGAGTAGTTGGCACAAAACCCTTGATAGTGCCAAAAAAGGCGGTCTCGCCCCCAGACCCCCGTCGCATTCGTCTAGATGGAGGTTCTTTCGATATGAAGCTCAAGCCCCTGGGCGATCGTCTAATCGTGCGGGCGATTGAGGAGGAGGAGACCACAGCGAGTGGCATCGTCCTCCCGGACACCGCCAAGGAGAAGCCGCAAAAGGGCAAGGTCCTCGCCGTCGGCGACGGCAGGATCGACGAGGACGGCAAGCGCATCCCGCTCGACGTTAGTGAGGGCGACGAGGTCCTCTACAGCAAGTACGGCGGGACCGAGATCAAGATCGACGGTGAGGAGCTGCTCGTCATGCGCGAGTCGGATGTCCTCGCAAAGGTCGCGTAAGGAGAGACTGACATGGCACACAAGGAGCTCAAGTACGACGCTGAGGCGCGCAAAGCGCTCGAGGCGGGCGTCGACGCGGTTGCCAACGCGGTGAAGGTGACGCTTGGACCGAAGGGACGCTACGTAGTGCTCGACAAGAAGTTCGGCGCACCGACGATCACCAACGATGGCGTGACGATCGCGCGCGAGATCGAGGTCGAGGATGTCTTCGAGAATCAGGGCGCGCAGCTGGTGCGCGAGGTCGCGACCGCGACCAACGACGTCGCCGGCGACGGCACCACCACCGCGACCGTGCTTGCACAGGCGATCGTGCGCCAGGGCCTGAAGAACGTTGCGGCGGGCGCAAACCCGCTGGCGCTCAAGCGCGGCATCGAGAAGGCCGTGGACGAGGTCGTGGCGAACATCGCCACGCAGTCCAAGGAGGTCTCCGGCAAGGACCAGATCGCCCGCGTGGCGACGATCTCCGCCGGCGACGAGGAGATCGGCGATGTGATCGCCGATGCGATCGAGAAGGTCGGCAAGGACGGCGTAGTGAACGTCGAGGAGGGCCAGACGTTCGGCATGGACCTCGAATTCACCGAGGGAATGCAGTTCGACAAGGGCTACATCTCGCCCTACATGGTCACCGACCAGGACCGCATGGAGGCGGTGCTCGAGGACCCCTACATTCTGATCGCCAACCAGAAGATCGGCTCCGTCCGGGACATCCTGCCCGTTCTCGAGCAGGTCATCCAGAGCGGCAAGCCGTTGCTGATCATCGCTGAGGATGTCGAGGGCGAGTCGCTCGCGACGCTCGTGGTGAACAAGCTCCGCGGGACGTTCACCGGCGTGTCGGTGAAGGCCCCCGGGTTCGGCGACCGTCGCAAGCGCATGCTCGAGGACATCGCGATCCTCACCGGCGGCGAGGTGATCACCGAGGAGATGGGCCTCAAGCTGGAGAACACACAGCTCTCCCAGCTCGGGCGCGCGCGCCGCGTGGTCGTCGCCAAGGACACGACGACGATCGTCGATGGCGCCGGCGACAGCGGCGCGATCAAGGGTCGCATCAACCAGATCAAAAACGAGATCGACAACACCGACTCGGACTTCGACCGTGAGAAGCTCCAGGAAAGGCTCGCGAAGCTCTCCGGAGGCGTCGCGGTGGTGAAGGTCGGTGCGGCGACCGAGACGGAGATGAAGGAGAAGAAGCATCGCGTCGAGGACGCGCTGCAGGCGACCCGCGCGGCGCTCGAGGAGGGCATCGTGCCGGGAGGCGGCGTGGCGCTGCTGCAGGCCTCAGCGGCAGTGAGCCTTGGTGACAACGGTGCGTCGGCCGACGGCTCAGACGATGAGCGCACCGGTGCGCGGATCGTGCTGCGGGCGCTCGAGGAGCCGCTTCGCCAGCTCGCGGCAAACGCCGGGCTCGAGGGCTCGGTGGTGGTCAACGACGTGCGCAAGGCCAAGAAGGGTCACGGCCTGGACGCGTCGACAAACGAGATCGTCGACCTCGTTGCCGCGGGCATCATCGACCCCGCGATGGTCACGCGCTCGGCGCTGCAGAATGCGGCATCGATCGCCAAGAACATCCTCACCACCGAGGCGATCGTCGCTGAGATGCCGGAAAAGAACGGCGCCGGCGGCGGTGGCGGCGGCATGCCGGACATGAGCGGGATGATGTAGGCAGGACGCGCCCGGCTCGCGCAGGCGGGCCGTGGTTGATGTGCAGAAGAGGACCCGGCGCCTGCCGGGTCCTCTTTTTTCGCCCGAGGGGCGTTCGGCGGCGGGCGCCTAGACCGCGTCGACCTGGCGCGGGGGCTCGCCGATGTACTTCGCGGTCGGGCGGATCAGCTTCGCCTCGCGCTTCTGCTCGAGGATGTGCGCGGACCAGCCGGCGACGCGCGCGCAGGTGAACATCGGCGTGAACAGCTCGGGCGGCACTTCGGCGAGGTCGAGCACGACGGCCGACCAGAACTCGACGTTGGTCGCGAGCACGCGATCGGGACGCCGCGCGTGAAGCTCGGCCAGCGCTGCCTTCTCGAGCGCCTCCGCGGCCTGGAAGCGCGGTGAGCCGAGTTCGCTGGCCGTGCGCCGCAGAACGCGCGCGCGAGGATCTTCAGCGCGGTAGATGCGGTGCCCGAAGCCCATCAGGCGCTCGCCGCGGTCAAGCGCATCGGAGACCCAGCGCTCGGCGTCACCGGTGGCTTCGACTTCCTCGAGCATCCTCAGCACGCGTGAGGGCGCGCCTCCGTGCAGCGGGCCTGACAGCGCGCCGACAGCCGCCGACAGCGCCGCGGCGACGTCGGCACCCGTCGATGCGACGACGCGGGCGGTGAAGGTGGAGGCGTTCATGCCGTGCTCCGCGGCCGAGATCCAGTAGGCGTCAATCGCCTTGACGTGATCCGGGTTGGCCTCGCCGCGCCAGCGGATCAGGAAGCGTTCGGGGATCGTCCTGCCGAGGTCGACCTCGGTCTGTGGCACCGGCGGCTGCCCCGCTTCGCGGGCGGATTGCGCCACGAAGGAGAGCGCCATCACCGAGGCGCGCGCGAGGTTGTCGCGAGCCTCCTCGTCGGTGATGTCGATCAGCTGAGAAAAGCCCCACTCCGGCGCGAGCATCGCGAGCGCCGACTGCACGTCCACGCGATGGTCGCCCGAGCGCACGGTGAGCGCGTGCGGTTCAGCGGGGGGCAGGCCGGGCTTGAAGTGCCCGTCCACGAGCAGTCCCCACACCTGCTCGTAGGGCACCGCCCCGACCAGATTCTCGATGTCGACGCCGCGGTAGCGCAGCGCGCCGCCCTCTTTGTCCGGCTCGGCGATCTCGGTGGCGAAGGCGATGACGCCTTCGAGGCCCGATTGGACCTCAACGTCTGACTGAACCGCGCTCATGGCACTCGCTTTCTGAGCTTGATGCTTGACGGGTGGGCTGCCTTGTGGGCAGGCCCATATCGTCGCAGGAATGGCCGTGAGCGGTACGCTCTGGCGCACAAAGAGCCCACCGGCCCGCGAGGCCGCCCGGCGAACGCCGAGGAGGAGGAGCCGTGTCCGACAGCAATCTCATGTTCAACGGAGCGACGGAGCTGGCGCGCATGGTGCGATCCGGAGAGATCTCGGCGCGGGAGCTCGTGCAGTGCTCGCTCGAGCGAATCGAGGAGCTGAACCCGAAGCTCAACGCGTTCGTGCAGGTCGACGCCGAGCGCGCGCTCGCGACCGCCGAGCAGATCGGCCCCGGCGACGAGCGCCCGTTCGCGGGCGTGCCGGTCGCGATCAAGAACAACCGCCCCGTAGCGGGGCTGCGGCTCACCTATGGCTGCTCGCTCATGTCCGAGCATGTCAGCGACTACGACCACAACGTCACCCGGCGCCTGAAGCAGGCCGGGTTCGTCGTCGTCGGCACGACCACCCTGCCCGAGTACGGCATCCTGCCCACGAGCGAGGCGCGGCTGCTCGGGCCCACGCGCAACCCGTGGGACCTCGAGCGCACGCCGGGCGGCTCCTCGGGCGGCTCGGCCGCGGCGGTTGCCGCCGGCATGGTGCCGGTCGCGCACGGGAACGACGGCGGCGGGTCGATCCGCATCCCGGCGGCGTGCTGCGGCCTGGTGGGGCTCAAGGCCGCTCGCGGGCGCGTCTCGCTGGCTCCCGAGCTGGGCGAGTCCTCGCTGACGATCGACGGCATGCTCACGCGCACGGTCGCCGATACCGCAGCGATCCTCGACGTTCTCGCCGGCTATGAGCCCGGCGACGCCACCTGGGCGCCGCCGCCGGCGGAGGCGTTCGCCGTGAGCGCGCAACGCCCGCCGCGCCCGATGCGCATCGCCGCGACCACGCTCCCGCCGGTCTCCGACGCGACCGTCGACCCGGTGTGCGCGGAGGCGGTGAGCGAGGCGGCCGAGTTGCTTCGCTCGCTCGGGCACGACGTGCAGGAGGTGGACCCGCCGTGGCGGGACGACGGCCTGCGCGAGCTGTTCGGAGCGGTCTTCTCGACGCACATCTCGCTGTCGATCGCCTACTCGGGCATCATCGCCGGGCGCGAGCCGACCGCCGATGACATGGAGCCGATGAGCTGGGCGATCTTCTCGATGGTCGCAAAAATGGGCGCCGTGCAGAGCATGGCGGCGGGTGTGCAGCTACAGGCGTTCGCACGCCGGCTCGTGTCCTTCCTGGAGCCCTATGACGCGCTGCTGACGCCCGCGCTCGCCGAGCGCCCGCTGGCGCTCGGGACACTCGACACTGCGGCCGCGGAACCGATGTCGACGTTCACGCGCTCGGGTCTGTTCACGCCGTTCACCCCGATCTTCAACGCGACCGGCCAGCCGGGCATCTCGCTGCCGTTGATGCAGGGCGAGGACGGGCTGCCGCTCGGCGTGCAGATCGTGGGCCGCCCTGCCGGCGAGAGCGAGCTGCTCGCGCTGTCCGCGCAGCTCGAAGACGCACAGCCGTGGGCGCAGCGGCTGGCGCCGCTCGCGGAGGGCGTGCTCGACTAGCCGCTGCCGAGCACCGCCGCGAGCCGCTGCGGTGCGACGCCGAGGGATTCCGCATCGGCCGCGCCGCGGGCGGAGGTCATCGAGACCTCCATCAGCTCGGCCTCATCCCACGTGGCCGGGGCGCGCGAGCCGATCGCGGCCTCGAGCAGACGCAGCCCCCGCGAGACGAGGGGCGTGGGCACGTGCAGCAGCGCCCGCCGGCGGTTGCTCGCGTGCAGCAGCGTGCGCACGATGTCGTTGTGGCTGAGCGTCTCGGGCCCGGCGAGCTCGTAGCGCGCGTGGGGCTCGCGCGGCGGCTCGCGCAGGGCGGCCGCGACGCAGTCCGCGACGTCCTCCGCCCACATCGGCTGATACAGCGCACGACCGCGGCCGGACACGGGCATCACCGGCAGCAGCGCAAGGCGCTCGAGCAGCGTCAGCCACGGATCTCCGGGCGCGTAGACGATCGAGGGCGCGAACACGGTCGAGCTGAGGTTCGCCTCGCGCACCGCCTGCTCCGCGAGCGCCTTCGCGCGCAGGAAGCGCGCGCGGTTGTGGGTGGAGGCGCCGAGCGCGGAGAAGAACACGAAGCGCTCGACGCCTTGGCGCTCGGCCGCCTCGACCATGCGCCAGGTGGCGATGCCGTTGAGCTCCTCGATCGAGCCACTCGGCTGGTCGCGGATCGACGCCGCGAGGTGCACCACGGTCTGCACGCCGCGCAGCGCGTTGCGAAACGACGGCGGATCGGTGAGGTCGCCGAGCGCGATCTGCACCCGCACCCGCTGCGCGCCGAGGCGCCTCGGATCGCGCACCAGGCAGCGCACGCTCATGCCCTGGCCCAGCAGATCGCGCAGCAGCGTCGAGCCGACCAGGCCGGTGGCACCGGTAAGCAGCAGCATGATTCGTACAATATGCGTCTCCACCGATCAGATCAGCGCAAATCGACCCAGAAAGAAGCGAATGGCCTACGTGATCGCCGAGCCGTGCATTGGCACCAAGGACAACTCCTGCGTCGAGGTGTGCCCCGTGGATTGCATCCACCCCTCGCCCGACGAGCCCGGATACGACGAGGCTGAGATGCTCTACATCGACCCCGAGGAGTGCATCGACTGCGACGCCTGCGTCGAGGCCTGCCCCGTGGACGCGTGCTTCGCCGAGGATCAGCTGCCGGACGAGTGGCAGAAGTACACGCAGATCAACGCGGACTACTTCGCCAACAGCCGCTAGCGCTGGCCGGCGCTCGGCGCCCCGAACTCCGCGTAGTCGCCATGCATCACGTCGAGCACCGGCACGTCCGGTATCGCCTCGCGCAGCAGCTCGCGCAGGCGCACCGAGTCAAACCGATGTGAGCGGGGCGCGACGGGGTTCACCGTGAGCGCGAGCAGCGCCGTCGCGCTGATCGCGCGGATCTCGATCCCCTGACGGCTGTACCACTCCGGCGGGCGGTCTGAGAGGAACACCCTCGTGGCATCCGTCACGACGAGCACGAGCTCGCGCCGCCGCGGGCGCGCCGCTGCGAGCAGGCTGCGCACGAAAACCTCGGGAAGCGCGCCGTCCACGATCAGCCAGCGTCCGCTCGGGTGCTCGTCGAGCAGATGCCCGATCTGCTGCGCTGAGCTCGCGAGCACGAAGCGCGGCGCCAGCGCCACCGGCTCGAGGTCCTCGCGCACGAGCACGCTGTGACCGCGCGCGCCGACGCCGGCGGCGAGCACGGCGGGGTCGGAGAGCTGCGCGAGGCGCACGATCTCGACCGCCGCGACCGTGCGCTCGATCACCTCCTCGATCACATTGCTCAGCACCGCGCCGGTCGACATCACGAGACCGTCGGCGACATCCGGCGAGGACGCAGCGCGGCGGTCGATCGCGCCGTCGATCAGCACCTGCTCGGCACCGTGCGCGAGCATCACCTCGCTCACCGCGCGCACCCCCGCCGCTGCGCTGGGGCCCGCGACCTCGATCGCACCCGCTCCCTGCAGGCGCGCGATGAGCACCTCGCCGAGCGGCGTGCGCACGCCGGTTCGCGCGAGCAGCTCGTGCGGCAGGCCGCTCGCGCGCAGCAGCGCGTCGGTCGTGGCGACGAGGCTGCCCCCCGCGAGCAGCACGCGCGGCTTGGAGATCCTGTTGTCGATCACGTCACGTGCCTCGCCGTCGCGCCCGATCGAGGTCACGCCCACCGTGCGGCGCTGGGTCTGGCGCTCACGCAGGATCGCCGCGAGCGCCTCTGTCTTACCGGTGTTCTTGGCGAGACCGACGAGCGCGAGGCGGCCGACGGTGCCAGTCAGCTCCGAGAGCAGCAACGCCTCAGCCGGCCGCCGAGACGCGGGCGACGAGCTCGCGCACGAGGAACGTCGCCAGGTGATGCGGGTAGGTGCCTTTCGAGAAGCCCGCGTCGAAGCCGAGCTCCTTGGCGAGCTCGTTGGTGACCCGCGGGCCGCCGCACGCGAGGATGACCCCTGCGCGCAGGCCCTCCGCCTCGACCATCTCGACGAGCTCGGTCAGGTTGTGCACGTGCAGGTTCTGCTGGGTGACGGTCTGGGAGACGAGGATCGCGTCGGCTCCGACCTCGATCGCCTTGGCGAGCAGCGCGCTGTTGGGAACCTGGCTGCCGAGGTTGTGGGTCTCGAAGCAGCGGTAGCCCTCGAGGCCGTGGTGACCGTGGTAGCCCTTCAGGTTGAGCATCGAGTCGATGCCGACGCTGTGGGTGTCAGAGCCGGTGCTCGCCCCGACGACGACGATCTGGCGGCCGACGTGCTCGGCGGCGTAGCTCTCGATCTCCTCGTCGCTCATGTACTCGATGTCGAACCCGTCCGCGTGCAGCGCGGTGTAGTCGACGGTCTCGGTGCAGCGCCCGTACATCACGAAGTAGCTGTAGCCCTCGGTCAGCTGCTCGTAGTGGACGACCTCCGGCTCGGAGAAGCCCATCTTGGCAGCGAGCTCGAGCGCCGCGTTGCGCGCCGCCAGCGAATATGGCACCGGTAGCGTGAAGCTCATCTGCACGAGGCCGTCGCCGAGGTGGTCGGCGTAGGGGCTCACGGCGGTGAGGTCGACCTGCCTACGCATAGCTCTCCTGGCGCATCAGCTCAACCACCGGGTTGAAGTAGCCCCGCTCGGTCGCGACGATGCCGTCGATGCCGCGGCCGTCGTCGATCTTGCGGCTGACGTCTCCGAAGCTCGCGTCCTCGATCGCCTTGAAGAGCCCTGTCCCGGCGATCCGCTCGAGCATCTCGTGCGCGCCTGCGAGCACCTGCTGGGCCCTCGTCTGGATGATCCCGCCGCGCTTGAACTCGATCTCGCTGCCGAGGTCGTGGGCGGCGTTGAATACGTAGTCGACGTTCTGCAGGCCCAGGACGCGGTCCTGGATGTGCGGCGTGAAGATGCCCTCGGTCGGCACGCCGATCGTCTGCACGCCCTGTCCGGTCGCGATCGTCACGAGGTTGAACAGCGCGTCGCAGGCGTGCGTGCGGAAGAGGTTGCCGTCCATGTGCCGAGTCGGCGGCATGTACTTGACCGGGCAGTCCGGGAACAGCTCGCGCGTGAGCTGGGCCTGCGCCCACTCATACAGGAGGCTGTTGCGCACCGGCAGGTCGATCTCGAACGCGTCGCCGAGCGCGATCTGCGCGTCTGGGACGCCCGACTCGCGCGCGAGCTGGTGGTTGATGAACTGCGATGCCGTCACCGACGGCGCCGCCGCGAGCGCGTCGGCGGTGCGCAGGTAGTTGTCCTCGCCGGTGTTGATCACGACCCCGAAGTAGCCGTTGATCATGCGCGAGACACGCTGGTCGATGAGCCCGCGAACGATGTTGATGTCGCGGTAGAGGATCCCGTAGAGAGCGTCGTTGACCATGTTGTCGAAGCCCTCCCATGCGCCCATCGAGGCGATCTCGGACATGCACAGCCCCGAGCAGAAGCTCGAGAGCCGCACGTAACGTCCGTGACGCTCCGACCACTCGTCCATCGCCTCGCGCATGATCCGGAAGTTCGCCTGTGTCGCAAACGTGCCCCCGTAGCCCTCGGGCGTCGGGCCGTCGGGGACAGAGTCGAGCAGGCTCTGCGCGGTCGAGCGGATCACCGCGATGATGTCTCCGCCCGCCTCCGCGACCGCCTTGGCGTGGATCACATCCTCATACACATCCCCGGTCGCGGTCAGCACGTAGCGCAGCGGCGCCTCGCTGTCGCCCAGGCGCTCGCGCATCGCGCGGCGCTCATCGAAGCGCTGCGCGATCTCCCGCAGCCGCCCCGCGCACTCCTCGCTGACGCGCTCCTTGATGGCCTGCGCGTCGAGGGGCTCGAGCGCGCACAGGTCGAGCTCGCCGTTGCTCACACCCTCGGCGATCGCCTGCGGCGAGAGGCCCGTCTGCAGCATCGCGGCTCCGAGGCTGTGTGCGATCCCGCGGCCGAGGCCGCCGCCGGCATGCACGTGGTCGACGAGCACGTTCGGTAGCGGTGCCTCGAGCGCATCGGCGCCGTCGACGCCGAGCAGCCGCGTGACGCTGCGCTCGACCGAGAGGGTCGTGCGTCCGGCGATCTGCTCGGTCACCTGATCTGCGATCTGCTTGGCCGCCTGGCGGCAGGCCGCGATCACGCCGGGGTCGAGGTCGAGCTTCGAGCTCATCGAAGCTCCCTGACGATCGGAAACGGGATCACCTCGCGCAGCGAGTCGCGTTCGGTCAGGATCATCACCAGCCGATCCACGCCCATGCCTCCACCGGCGGTCGGCGAGTAGCCATACTCGATCGCGCGCGCGTACTCCTCGTCGTTGGGGTGCGGCACGTCGCCGTCGTCGATCATCCGCCGCTTGCGCTGCTCGACGAAGCGCTGCCACTGATCGACTGGGTCGTTGAGCTCGGTGTCGCCGCTGACGAGCTCGATGCCGCCGATGACCGCGTCGAAGTGCTCCGCGAGCTCGGGGTGCTCGGAGTGGCGCTTGGTGATCGGGAACGGCTCGAGCGGAAAGTCGAAGACGTGCGTCGGCTGGTTGATGTTCGGCTCGATCAGCTTGCTGTAGATGTCCTGGACGAGCTCGGCCCAGGTCGCCTCCGGCGCCACCGGTTCATCGAGAACCTCGGCGAGCCGATCGCGGTCGGCCTCCATGAAGTCGACGCCCGTCGCGTCCATGATCGCCTCGCGCATCGTGATCCTCCGCCACGGCTTGGCGAGGTCGATCGCTTCACCGTTACGCTCGATCACGGTCCTGCCGAGCGCGCGCTGTGCGACGTCGCGGAACATCTCTTCGGTGGCCGTCGCGACGTCGTTGTAGTCCGCGTAGGCCATCATGAACTCGATGATCGTGAACTCCGGGCTGTGCTTCGGCGAGATCCCCTCGTTGCGGAACACCTTGCCCATGTCGTAGACGTTCTCGAGGCCGCCGACGATGCAGCGGTTGAGGAATAGCTCGACGGAGATCCGCAGGTAGAGCTCGCGGTCGAGCGCATTGTGGTGCGTCGTGAACGGGCGCGAGCCCGCGCCGCCCGCGAGCGACTGCAGCGCAGGGGTTTCCACTTCGACGAAGTTGCGTTCGTTCAGCCACTCGCGGATCGCGGCGACGATCTTCGCGCGGGTCACGAACAGCTCGCGCGTGTCCGCGTTGGCGATCAGGTCGAGCTCGCGATAGCGGTAGCGCGTGCCGGTGTCCCCGAGCCCGTGGTGCTTGTCGGGCGGTGGGCGCAGCGCCTTGGTGAGCAGCGTGCACCGCTTGACCGCGAGCGCGAGCTGCCCTCGCTGGGTGACGTAGACGCAGCCCTCGACGCCGACGATGTCGCCGATGTCGAGGCCGAGGATGCGTTCATGCTCCTGCACTCCGAGCGCGTCCTCACGCGCGACGAGCTGGATCTGCCCGGACAGGTCGCGCAGGTCCAGGAACGCCGTCTTGCCATGCCCGCGGCGCGAGATCAAGCGGCCGGCGACGTGGTAACGCAGCTCGTCGTGCTCGCCCGCGGCCAGCTCCGCGGGGTCGTGCGCCGCCAGCAGGTCCGCGATCCGCGTGCGCTCGCGCCACAGGCTCACATGCGGGTAGGGGTCGATCCCCTCGCTGCGCAGCCGCTCCATCTTCGCGCGGCGTTCGTCGATCTGGACTACGCCGTCGCCGGCGACCTGCGCGAGCTCTTGCTCGCGCTCGCGCTCGCTTTCGTTCTTCACTGGCATCTCAAAGACGATCCTCTCAGGTGGGCACGCTTGTCAAGACGGCGGCCTGCGGGCGCCGAACCGTGCGACGGTCGGTGCAACAGGCCTGCAGCGATCCACGACCGGCATGGAGCGCCGAGGCGGGCGGGCATGCCACTGAGCGCGCTGGCCCGTTCAGGCCATCGGCAGCGACATGCCCACGGGTTTCGGGCCGGCCTCGGACGCAGACGCCGCCGCAGCGACCTCAACGAGCGGGAGCTCAACCGGCTCTACTGGCGCGGCGGCGATCAGGCCGCGTGCCACCTGATGGATCGCCTGCGCGGCGGGATCGTCGGGGTTCTCGAGCACCAGCGGAACGCCGCTGTCTGCATGCTCGCGCAGCGGCATCGTCAGCGGCACGCGTCCCAGAAGCGGAACGTCGAGCTCGTCCGCGAGCTCGCGGCCGCCGCCCTCTCCGAAGATCGCAAACCGCTCTCCGGAGGGGGTCGTGAAGCTCGACATGTTCTCGATCACCCCCGCGATCTCCAGCGACACCTTGTGGGCCATTTGCGCCGCGCGGCGCGCGACCCGCTGGGCGGTCGCCTGCGGGGTGGTGACGATCACGAATTGCGCCTGCGGCAGAAGCTGGGCGAGCGTCATCGACACGTCGCCGGTCCCGGGCGGCAGATCGACCAGCAGATAGTCGAGCACCCCCCAGTCGACGTCCTGCAAGAACTGCGTGAGCGCCTTGTGCAGCATCGGGCCGCGCCACACGACCGCCGCATCTTCCTCCACGAAGAAGCCGATCGACATGACCTTCACGCCATGTGCGGCAAGCGGGATGATCTTGCGCTCCGGTGAGACAGCAGGACGGGTCGAGCCCAGGCCGTACATGCGCGGGATCGAGTAGCCCCACACGTCGGCGTCGAGCACGCCGACGCGCTTGCCCTCGGCCATCAGCGCGGAGGCGAGGTTGGCGGTCAGCGGCGACTTGCCGACGCCGCCCTTGCCCGAGCCGATGCAAAGCACGTTGGCCACCTGTGCGAGCGCGCCCGCAGGCAAGCTCGCGCGGCCGAGCTTCTGCTGCAGCGCCGCCTTCTGCGAGTCGCTCATCACGTCGAAGAACACGTTCACGTGGGAGACGCCCTCAAGCGGCGCGACCGCCGCTGCGACGGCCGTCTGGAAATGACCCCTGATCGGGCAGCCCGCGGTCGTGAGCGAGACCGTGACATCGACGACGCCGGTGGCGCCGATCTCGATCGAGCGCACCATGTCGAGCTCGACTATCGAGCGGTTCAGCTCGGGGTCGATCACCGCCTCGAGCGCGCTGCGAATCCCGTCCTCGTTGATCACACGCCCATTGTGGCAAACCGGGGCACGGTCCCTCGACGCGGTCGGGCCCGCAGCATTAAACAGACCCGCGGACGGAGGGGACCGCCCGCGGGTCTTGGGGAGGAGAGGGTGCTACTACTGCCGGCGAGATATGAGGCCGGCAGACTCGCCCGCCGTCGGCTCTCTCCGGAGCCCACGGGGGGGAAACTCGCCTTAGACGAGGCTGAGGATGCGATCCTGGACGCGGTTGGCCAGCTCGCTGCCGTTCTTCGCGACGGCGTCGCGGCGTGCGTCGAGGCCGTTGACCGATTTCTCGATCCTGCGCCTGCGGACGCGCAGTTCGCGCTCGACGCGGACCCGCGCTTTACGGACGTCGCGCTCGAGCCGGTTGCGCGCCGTGGCGCCGCGGCGCTCGAAGCGGCGAAGCTGTGCCTGCGTGCGCGAGGTCGATGAGTAGCTCGAGATCGCGTCGCTGACGCCCGAGACCACTTTTTCGCGAGCGATCAGAGCGGCGCCGACGGGAATCAGCACGGCCTTTTCGGCGTAGTCGCCTACGACGCTCGCGGTGTCGCGAGTAGCGAACTGGGTCTGGCGAACGGCCGACTCCGCCTGGTGCACGGCGCGTGTGCGCGAAGCGCTCGCGCGTGACGCCTTTGCGGCCGTTTTACGGCGCGGCGTGCGGCGGGTCGAGGAGGCTTTGGCCGCAGCCGGTTTGGCTTTGCGGCGTACTTTCGTGCGGGCTTTCGCTCCGCTTACTTTGGTGGTGCTGGCGGTGGGCATATTGGGCGCGTCTCCTGTTCTTCCTCGCCTGTGCGAGGGCCGGATGCAGATTGGCTTGCTATGAGACTGCCGCTGATGTCAGCAGCGAACATATGTTTGTAACCCGCTGCGACAAGTTCGTTACACGGCGATCCTAGCACGGGTGGAAATGCCCGTGATAACGACTCCGTAAACTGCGGACTTTGTAACAAGCGGAACGTGCGTTCGCTCAGGCGGACGCGGGGCGCGTCACCGTGGCACCGCGCTCATGCGGGTGATCCACAGCGACGGGCGCTCGAGCTCGGAGGGGCTCGGGAGCGCCTCCGGGCCGCTCCAGGCGCGCGCCAGCGCCTGCGGGCCGCCGTCCTTCACGACCGCGTCGCAGAAGCGCCTTCCGTTCTCGTACTGGCGCATCTTCAGCTCGAGCCCGAGCAGGCGCTCGAGCACGCGCCACGGGAGTCCGCGGTTCTCGCGTCGGCGGGTCATCGCCGCGCGCAGTCGCGGCAGCGAGGGAAGCACCTCGGCACCGATCACGTCCATCGTGTGCTCGGCGTGTCCCTCGATCAGCGACATCGCGGCCTGCATCCGCTCGACCAACAGCCAGCGATCCTCCCCGACGCTGAGGCGCAGGAGTTCGCCGCGGCGGGCGCGGTCGATCAGCTTGCGCAGCTCGCCCGGATCCGGGAGCTTCGGGCGGCGCGCCAACGGTCCGCGCACGGAGCGCGCAACGAACGTCACGTGCAGGCCTTCGATCAGCTCTCTGAGGATCCCGCCGAGGTACTCGCGCAGCCACGGCGCGCCTGCGAACTGCACCGCATGCGTGATCTCGTGAATCGTCACCCACACGAGGAGCTCGTGGCGGTCGACACGCTGGTTGCCGGCCGCCTGCGCGAGGTTCGGCGCCAGCAGCAGCAGGCGCGGCTCCACCGACGCGTCGAGCAACGAAAGGTCGTACTGGCCGAGAACGCGCTGAGAGAGCATTCCCGTCAGCGCTCCGATCTGCGCGCCGAGCACGAGCCCCGAGATCTCACCCATCGGACCGCGCAGGGGTCCTTTGGAGCGGAGCCCGGACTCTCCCAGGCGGTCGGTCAGGGTGGACATCAGCGGGCGCATCGTCCTCAGGTTGGCTTCGATCCACGACGAGCGGTCGACGGCTTCGAGCGGGGGGAGCTGCTTCGGCACCGCGAGTCCGCTGTAGATCGCCACCCGCCGCGCGAAGTCATGCGCGAGCGGCTCGACCGCCGCAACCCCCAGATCGCCGTAGGGAGGCGAGCCGGCAATAAGGTCTCCGACTCGCTGCGCTGCGCCCCAATCGATCAAGTCCACACCAAGAGCGTAGCCAGGCGCGGACTGCGTGCGCGTATCCTAGGTCTGTGTCTGCGTCCAGAATCGCGCCCGTCACGCGGGAGCGCACAGTCGGGGGGCGCGAGGCGGCATTTCTACAGCGAGCGGAGGTGCGAGACGTGCTCGCGTGGATGCGCCTGCTCGTCGAACCGCACGACGCCGCTGCGGTCGTGCGCGCGCTGGCCAGGCCGCCGATAGAGCTTCGTCAGGCCGACCTCGCGCGCGTCATCCAGGTCGCGCGACGACGCAAGCTCGACCTGGTGCTCGGCCTCGCCGCTGCAACCGAGTCGCCACAGGTTCCGCCGGAGGCGCGCGAACGCATCCAGCGCTTCGTCGAGCTTCACCGCGGCGCCGCCGCCGACATGGACACGCTCGCGCCCGACGCGTTCATCGCCAGCCTGATCCAGCGGCTCGGAATGCGTTCGCTGCCCCTGCTTGCCCCGCACGAAGCCGCCGAGCAGCGGGCGAGCCTCGAGCGCCTGCGCGAGCTCGCTGTCGAGTTCGTGGCCGCGAATCCCGAATGCAGTGCGCGTGAGCTGACGCGTCAGCTGACCGCGGCCGCGCCGGAGACGCAGCCGCCGAGTGCCGAGATCGACGCCGCCGCTGCGCAGATCCTGAACGCGCTCGAGCCCGACGCGTCGACGCCGAGCTCCGATCTCACCCCGACAGACGAGCTCGAGGAGACGCTCCATCTGCTGCGCGAGGAGGTGCTGCTGAGCGTCGCTCGCATCGGCGGACGCCTCGGTGAGCTGCGGCTCGACACCGACCTGGACATCTCCCATGGCGTCGTTCGCTACCTCGAGCTGCTCAAGCTCTCGGCGCTGCTCCAACGTTCGGGCGGGCAGAGCCTCACGGAGGCGCTCGCGGACATCAATGCACGCGTGCTCGCCGCGACAACTCCGCTTCAGAGGGAGATATTCGAGACTTCCACGCTCGACGAGACGCTGCTCGCGAGCTCAGGCGATGGACGCGCGCGGGCGCAGGCGCTCGCCCCGCGCGGAGAGCCCTCGCTGGACCCGTTCCTGCCGCGCCGCGGCATCGGCCTGGCGCTGTCCGCCTCGGACATCCAGACCTACCGCAGCTGTCCCTTGAGGTACAAGTTCGCGCGCGTGCTGCGGATCCCCGCTGAGCAGACCGTCCACCAGCGCTTCGGGATCGTCGTGCACCAGGTGCTCGAGCGCTTCCACGCCGAGGGCGGATCGACGCAGGCACAGCTGCTCGAGCTGCTCGACGCGTGCTGGCGCCGGGCCGGCCTCGGCGGCGGCGATCACGATCACGATCTGCGCGAGAAGGCGCGCGCGGCGCTTGTTCGCTATCACTCGCGCCTGCACGAGAGCGACGCGGAGCCCGTGTGGTTCGAGCGCCAGTTCGACTTCCGCATCGGGCCTCACCACCTCAGGGGACGGGTCGACCGCGTGGACAAGCTCGCGGGAGAGTCCCAGGAGTAC
The DNA here is from genome assembly GCA_034664905.1 of Solirubrobacteraceae bacterium. Lineage (GTDB taxonomy): Bacteria > Actinomycetota > Thermoleophilia > Solirubrobacterales > Solirubrobacteraceae > Palsa-744. The sequence continues at coordinate 32,663 of JAXDGS010000094.1, forward strand.
GAACTGATCGACTACAAGACATCGCGCCCGAAGGACGCCGAGCAGCTCGCGGACGACATCCAGCTCTCGCTGTACGCGGTCGCTGCGCGCGAAGCGTGGCAGCTGCCGTCCTCGCGACAGGCGTACTACTACGTGCTCGACGACGTGAAGGTGCCCGTGCCGCGCAGCGAGCAGGATGCGGAGGCGGTGAAGGAGGTCGTGCTCGAGGTCGGCGAGGGCATCCTCGCCCAGGCGTTCGAGCCGACGCCCTCACATGCGGCGTGCTCGATCTGCGACTACCGCATCGTCTGCCCGGCGGCCGAGCGCTAACTCCTACTCGCGCTCGCGCCCGCGCTGGCGCAGGAAGCGCTGGAATTCGCGCGCGATGCTCTCGCCCGAGGGCACCTCCTGCGGCGAGCTGCGCTCCTCGCTCTGTGCGGCGTGCTCGAGGCGCTCGACGAATGCCTGGATGTCGGGGTCGCTCTGCACCGCCAGCTCGACCTGGCGCTCGTAGTCCGCCGAGGCGGACTCGAGCTCGGAGACGTCGACGGAGACGCCGGTGACGCCTTCCACCCTGCGCACCAGCGCGAGCGCCGCCTTCGGGTTCGTCGCGGCGGCGACATAGTGCGGAACCGCCGCCCACAGCGTCACCGACGGGAGGCCCGCCTCCGCACACGCGCCATGCAGAACGCCGACGATCCCGGTCGGCCCCTCGTAGGTGGAGCCCTGGATGCCGAGGCGCTCGAGCAGCGCGGGATCGGACGCATGGCCGCTCATCGACACCGGCCGCGTGTGCGGCACGTCGCCGAGCAACGCGCCGAGGGATACGACGAGCTGGACCCCGAGCGCCTCCGCGAGGTCGACGATGTGCGAGCTGAACCCGCGCCAGCGCATCGACGGCTCGACGCCCTGCACCAGCACGAGATCGCGGTGCGCCCGCGGCGCGGATGCCTCGAAGATCTCGACGCTCGGCCAGGCGATCTCACGCCGGTCGTGGTCGCCGAAGCTGACGCTCGGGCGGTTCGTCTGGAAGTCGTAGAACTCCTCCGGATCGATCGTCGCGAAGCGCTGTGCATCGAGTGCCGATGCCAGGAACGAGACGGCGCTGGAGGCGGCATCTCCGGCGTCGTTCCAGCCCTGGAACGCGCACACCATCGCGGGTGCCCTGAGGCCATTCGGACGGCGGTCCCAGATCAGCGGCTGCATCCGAACCACCGTACATCATGCGCGGATGGCCTCCGCCACGCACGCGCGAGCAGAGCACTCGCAGACGATCTCGACGCTGCGCTCCGGCGACGACGTCGACGGGGTCTTCGCGTGCACGCGCAAGGAACGTCTTGTCTCGCGCGCCGGCACCCCCTACCTCACGGTCGAGCTCCGCGACAGGACCGGGACGATCCCCGCACGGGTCTTTCGCGACGCGGACGTGCTGGCGGGCCGCTTCGAGCGGGGCGATCTCGTGCGCGTCAGCGGGCGCGTCGAGCGCTTTCGCGAGGAGCCCCAGGTGGCGGTGCTCGCGATCGCACGCGCGGCCGAGGGCGAGGCCGATCCCGCGAGCTTCCTGCCGGTCGCATATCGCGACCTGGACGAGCTCGAAGGCTTTCTCGAGCACCTAGCGCGGGAGGTGTACGAACCGGGCCTGAAGAGCCTGCTGGAACGGATGCTCGGAGATTCGCGGCTGCGCACAGAGCTACGCCGCGCGCCGTGCTCGATCCCCGCCGCGCCCAACACAGCGCGTGGCTCCTCGCCCCACCATGCCTATCTCGGTGGCCTGCTGGAGCACACCGTCGCGGTCGCGACCATGGGCCTCGAGCTGTGCACGCTTCACCCGCGCCTTGACCGCGACCTGCTGGTGGCCGCCGCGATCGCCCACGATCTGGGAAAGACGCGCGAGTTCACATACGGCGCAGAGATCGAGCGCAGCGCGGAGGGCCGCCTGCTCGGCCACGTGCAGCTCGGGCTGCGGATCATCGCCGAGCACGCTCCCGAAGGGCTGGAGAGCGAGCGCAGGCTCGCGCTGGAGCACTGCGTGATCGTCCACCACGGGCCCGATGCTGCAGCGGGGCAGCGCTTCGCATCGGCCGAGGCGCTTGCGCTGCACCGCCTGAACGCGCTCGACGCGCACGTCAAGGGCTCGATCGAGGGCGGAGCCGCGCGCCGCAGCTCCTGAGGCCCGCCGGGCGGGTCAAGGGCCGCGCCCACCATGCCGATAGTGGCGTGATGGGGAATATCGCCATCCCAACTGACGAACGCGCCGGCGGGACCCGCGAGGAGCCGGCCGTCAGCGGCCTCTACCCGCCGCGCAACCCCGGACGCTCGAGCCGCATGATCGGCGAGGTGGCGGTGGATCTCGGCTTCGCCGATCCCGCCGCCGTCGAGGAGACTGTCACCGCCGCACGGGCACAGGGACTGCCGACGGGCCGCGCGCTCGTCGAACGCGGCGTGCTGCGCCACGACCAGCTCGCCCGCGTCGTCGCCGAGCGCTTCGGCCTCGACTACGTCGACCTTTCGGTTTACGACCTCGACATGGGCGCGGTCAACCTGATCAGCGCGCAGACAGCCAAGCGCTATCACTCGGTGCCCGTCGGCTTCTGCGATGACGGATCGCTCGTGCTCGCGATGGCCAACCCCACGAACGTCCTCACGATCGACGACATCGGCATGATGACCGGCCGCCGGATACGACCGGCGGCAGCCTCCGTCGAGGACCTTGACCGCCTGCTCTCGCGGCTCGTGAGCATGGAGGAGTCGATCGAGGACATCGTCGAGGCGGAGGACGAAGCCGAGGCCGACGCCGAGCAGGACCTGTCGCTCTCCGATGCCGACAGCGACGCTCCGATCATCAAGCTCGTACATTCGCTCGTCGCGCAGGCCGTGCAGCAGGGCGCATCCGACATCCACATCGATCCCGAGGAGGGGGACACGCGGGTCCTGTTCCGGGTAGACGGGGTGCTCGCGCCGGCGGCGACCGTCAAACGCCGGATGGCCGCGGGGGTCGTCTCGCGAATCAAGGTGATGGCCGAGCTGGACATCTCCGAGCGGCGCGTGCCCCAGGACGGGCGCTTCGCCCTGACCCTCGAAGGCAGGCGGGTCGACATTCGCGTCGTCACGCTGCCGCTGGTCAACGGCGAGGGCGTCGTGCTGCGAATCCTCGACCAAGGGGTCACCGTGGAGAGCCTCGAGTCGCTCGGCATGCAGCCGAGCGAGCGCGAGCGCTTCGAACAGGCGGTCCTGCGGCCGAGCGGCACGGTGCTCGTCACCGGCCCGACCGGCTCGGGGAAGTCCACCACGCTCTACGGCGCGCTCAAACTGCTCAACGACGGCGAACGCAGCATCCTCACGATCGAGGATCCCGTGGAGCAGCGCCTTGCGGGCGTCAAGCAGATGCAGATCGCGCCGAAGGCGGGCGTGACCTTCGACAAAGGCCTGCGCTCGATCCTGCGCGCGGACCCCGACGTGATCATGGTCGGAGAGATTCGCGACAGGGAGACGGCGCATATCGCGGTCGAGGCGGCGCTCACCGGCCACATGGTCCTCTCCACCCTGCACACGCGCGACGCGCCGAGCGCGCTCGGGCGGCTGATGGACATGGGCATCGAGCCGTTCATGATTTCCTCCGCCGTCGACTGCATCGTCGCCCAGCGCCTCGTGCGCATCTTGTGCGTTCACTGCAAGCGCCCGCTGAAGGTCTCCGACGCGGTGCTCGCCGAGCACGGCCTCGAGGGTGCGAAACCCTATGACGCGGTCGGCTGCTCGCGCTGCGGTGGCTCGGGCTATCGCGGGCGCGTCGGCATCTACGAGGTGATGATGGTCACCGAGGCGATCCGTGCGCTGATCCTCGAGCACGCATCCGTCGACGCGATGGTCGCGGTCGCGATCGAGGAGGGCATGCTGAGGCTGCGCGATGACGGGATGCAGAAGGTGCGAGACGGCGTGACCTCGATCGCGGAGGTCGAACGCATGACCACGAGCGTGCTCTAGCGTGAAGCTGTGGGGTGCGAGACGCACCGACGCTTCGCGCTCGCAGCCTCGCTCCGGCCCGCGCGCCTGACGGCCACGTTCGCGGTCGGCCTCGTGCTTGCGGTGCTGCCCGCGGCGAGCGCGGCGCCCGCGAAGGCCCGGCACGGCGCCGGCGCGCCGCGCGAAGGCGGCTGTCCGGTGTTCCCCGCGTCAAATGCGCTCAACACCGACATCTCGCGCGCGCCACTTGATCCCAACTCGGCGAGCTACGTCGCGAGCATCGGTCTCAGCGCGCACCTGCACCCGGACTTCGGCGTCAACCCGGCCTACGGGATTCCCTACACGGTCGTCGGCGCGCAGCAGCCGAAGGCTCCGATCACCTTCACCGAATTCGGTGAAGAATCAGAGCCGGGCCCGTATCCGATCCCCGCGAGCGCTCCGGTCGAGGGCGCAGGCGAAGCCGGCGACCGTCACGTCCTCGTCCTGCAGAGCGGGGTCTGCCGGCTGTATGAGCTTTACTCGGCGCAGCGCCGCGGCGGTCGCTGGGAAGCGGGCTCCGGTGCGGTCTTCAACCTGCGCAGCAACGCACTTCGGCCCGAAGGCTGGACATCTGCGGACGCGGCCGGCCTGCCGATCCTCCCGCTGCTCGTCCGCTACCGCGAGGTCCGTGCGGGCGCGATCGACCATGCGCTGCGGGTCACGGTGCCGCGCACGCAACGCGGCTTCATCCGCCCGGCAACCCATCTCGCCTCTGCGAGCTCCGACCCCGCGCTGCCGCCGATGGGCCTGCGCCTGCGGCTGAAGGCGAGCTTCAGCCTGGCCGCCTTTCACGGAGAGGCGCTGGTGGTGCTGCGCGCGCTGCGACGCTTCGGCCTGATCGTCGCCGACAACGGCTCGCCGTGGTACATCACCGGCGAGCCCGACCCGCGCTGGCACGAAGAAGACCTCCAGCAGCTCAAGCGAGTCCCCGGCTCGGCGTTCGAGGCTGTGCGCAGCGGCGTTATCCGCCACCGGGGCTGAGCCGCCGGCGAGCACGTTGCGCCGCTCGCACGTGTCGGGCGTCCACGGCGGGGCGTCGCTTCTCTAGGACTGGTGCGTCGGCTCGGCCGGCGCCGGGGCGGGCGGCGCGGGCGCGGCGACTGGCGCGGGCGCTGGAGCGGCGACCGGCTGGGCGGCCGGCGGCTGAGCGGCCTGGTGCGTCTCGGTCGTCTGCGGGAGCGCCTGCTGCTTTGACTCGCCTGTGACGGAATCCTTGAACTCGCGCATGCCGCTGCCGAGCGAGCGGCCGATCTCCGGCAGGCGCTTGGCGCCGAACACGAGCAGCAGGATCACGACGAGAAAGGCGATGTGAAGTGGATTGTCGAGTCCCATGTGTCCTCCAGTCTAGGCCATTCTCATGATCGAGATCAGGCCTCGCTGTGGTTGCGCCCGTCGCTGCCCTTCTCCTGGAGGGTACCGCGCACGAGCTGCGCCGCAACCAGCAGCGTGAGCGCGGCGAACGCATCACGCAGCAGCGCGCCCGTGACCGCGTTCGCGAGCACGACCCCGCCGGCGGCGCCGAGGAGCGAGAGCACGCCCACCAGCAGCGCGTCGCGGCGGTTGACGTTGCCGTATCGGTCCTGGCGGTATGTGCCCACGACCGCCACCGGGACGATCGCGAGCAGCGAGGTCGCCTCGGCCGCGTGCTGGCCGAGGCCGAGGAACAGCACCAGGCCCGGCACGAACAGCACGCCGCCGCCGACGCCGAGCAGCCCGGCGACGACGCCCGCGACGAGCCCGATCGCGACGGCTCCGATCACCGCAGGATCAGCTCGATCGCGCTCACCACGAGCACCGCCGCGAACAGGCGCGCGATCACCGGCCCCTTCAGGCTCTGCTGCAGGCGGGTGCCAAGCAGCACGCCGAGCACCGCCGGGGCGCCGACCAGCAGCGCGTCGCGCACGTGCACGTTGCCGTAGAGACCCTGCGTGGCCGCTCCGAACGCGGCGATGAACACGATCGCAGCGAGCGCCGTCGAGGTCGCCACGCGCTCGTCGTAGCCGAGCCACAGGATCAGGAGCGGCACGATCACGCTTCCGCCGCCGACGCCGAACAGTCCGCTGAACAGGCCGGCCATCGTGCCGATCGCCATCAGCCTGAGCGTGCGGTTGAACGTCCTGTCAGCGGCCAGCTGCACGAGCGGGCGGGTCGGCGAGCATGCGCGCCATACTAGACAGCGTGTCCCCCGCTGCAACGCTCGTGGAGGCGCTCGAGCCGATCCGCTCGAACCCGGCACACGCCGCGGTGCTGCTCGACATCGACGGCACGCTCGCCCCGATCGTCCGGCACGCGGCCGACGCGCATGTGCCCGAGTCAACGCGCGCGCCGCTGATAGAGATCGCGCGCCGCTACTTCATCGTCGCCTGCGTCAGCGGCCGCCGCGCAACGACCGCCCGCCAGATCGTTGCGATCGGCACGATCGCATACCTCGGCAACCACGGCGGCGAACTGCTGCGGCCGCGGGCGACGCGGCCGGAGATCGACGAGGACCTCGCGCGGTGGACGGCGCGCGTGCGCGAGTTCGCCGCGCGCGCCTACACCAACGAGGATGAGCGTCTGCGCGTGCGCGCCGAGGACAAGGACGCGATCGCGGCCTTTCACTGGCGCGGCGCGCCGGACGAGCAGGCTGCGGCCGCGGCGGTCGAGCGGATCGCGCGGCTGGCCGAGGAGGACGGCTTCGTCGTGCATTGGGGTCGCAAGGTGCTCGAGGTCCGCCCGCCGGTCGCGCTGGACAAGGGCCTCGGGATCGCGGCGCTCCTGCGCGATCTGCCCGTGACGGCAGCGCTTTACGTCGGCGACGACACGACCGATCTCGACGCTTTCCGCGGACTGCGCTCGCTGGTTGCGGCGGGGAAGCTCCACGATGCGGTGTGCGTCGCGGTGTCCTCCGATGAAACGCCACCGGAGCTCGAGCTGCAAGCCGATCTGAGCGTCGACGGGCCCGCCGGAGTACGCGGGTTGCTCGGGGCGCTGCTGTAGCGCTGTGCGTTTCGTCGACTTCCTCAGGAGCACCGTTCTGCTTAGCGCAGGTGCGGCCACCGCGCTGGCCGCGATCACCGTGCTCGCGGCCGGCGCGAGCTCCGAAAAATCGCTCGCGCTGATCGCGATCGGCTGGTGGATCATCGCCACCGCGATCGGGCTGCGCCTGGGTCGCAAAGCGCAGACGAACCCGCCGATCGCGCGGCTGCTCTCCGGCGCGAAGGCCAGCACGTCGCTGCCCGAGCATCACCCCAACGCGATCCTGCTCAACCGCCTGTGGCCGCTGCTGCTGTTCACGCTGCTCTCGGGCGGCCTCGCCTTCCTCGCTCCGCAGATCCCCGGCATCGCGACCGGCTTCGCGATCATCTGGGCGCTCGCGTGGCGGCGACAGGACGCGGCGGTCGCGGCGATCGAGGAGCGTGACGGGGCGTGCTTCTACGTACGCCGCACCTCTCCCATACGACCCATGTCGCTGGTGCGCACGCCCGGCTTCACGACCTCGCGGCCGGAGCGCGTGAACGGCGCCATCACCTGATGCGCCGCGAGCGCATGCTCGATGTGCTGATCGTCTCGCTCGGCTCAACGGCAGGGCTCCGCGCCGCGGACGATGAGCTGGCCGCGTCACTGCGCCGGGCGGGAGCGGAGGTCGCGCTCGCGCACGCTCGCGCGCCCCGCGAGCGCCCGACGCTGATGCTCACCGATCTCGCGTGGGCGCGTGCCGCGCGTTCCGCGGGCGCGGCCTCGCTGGGCACGCTCGGCGGCGGCGCGCATGCGGTCATCTACTCGAGCACCACCGCAGCGCTGCTGTGGCCGCGTGCGGGCGCGATCCGCTTCGACGCCGCCTCGTCCGGCAATCGCCCTGGGCGCCACGGCCTGTGGCAGCGCCCGCTCGAGCGACGCCGGCTGCGCGAGGCGCCGCTGCTTCTGCCGTGGAGCGCCGCCGCGCTGCGTGAGGCGCCCGAGAGCGCCCGCGCAGGCGATCGCGCGCTCGAGCTCCCCGTGCCGGTCGAGCCTTCCGGCGAGTCTCCCCCGCTGCGCGACATCGCAGCCGTGACCTATGCGGCAAACCCCGCGAAGAAGGGGCTCGGCCGCGTGCTCGCCGCATGGCGGAAGCTGCGCCCAGAGCGTCGCAGCGCACCCGACGCTGAGCTGCTCGTCGCGGGCGCCTCCGCCGAGGAGCTCGCGCGAGCGGGCTTTCAGCTGGCGAACGAGGACGGTGTACGCGGCGTCGGCGCGCTCGCTCCGGGGGAGTACCGCGCGCTGCTGCGCCGCACGCGCGTGTTCGTGTGCGCGCCTGTGCGCGAGGACTACGGGATCGCGCAGCTCGAGGCCCTGGCCGACGGCTGCTTGCTCGTCACCACGCCGTCACCCGGCCCGTATGTGGCGCTGGGAATCGCCCGCGCGCTCGACCCGCGGCTGGTGAGCGAGGACCTCGAGGCCGCGCTGCGCACGGCCCTCGAGCAGCCGCGCGCGGACTACGCGCCGCGCGCCGGGAGCGCGCTCGCGCCCTTCAGCCGCGCGGCGGTGGACCGGCTGGTCGCCGAGCAGCTGCTTCCGCGCCTGCTCACCTAGGCTGCACGCCCCGCCCTCGCTCGCTTCCTCATCGCGGCGAGCTCATCCCAGGTGCGCGTGTTCGCCACGTGCTCGCGCGTCAGCCATGCGCGGCGCGCGGTCGCGACGCCCCAGCGCATGTTCGCGAGCGTCGCTGTCCGATGCGCGTCGGAGTTGATCACGATCGCCACACCGGCTCGTGCAGCTGCGCGTGCGTTGATGTCCGAGAGGTCGCGACGGTTGGGGTTGGCGTTGATCTCGAGCATCGTGCCGTTCGCCGCAGCTGCAGCGAAGACCGCGTGGAGATCGATCGCGTACGGGGCGCGACGCTCGATCAGCCTGCCGGTGGGGTGGCCGATCGCGTCGACGAGCGGATGCTCGACCGCGGCGATCATGCGCTCGGTCATCGCCTGCTCGCCCATGCCGAAGGAGGTGTGAACGCTCGCGAGCACCCAGTCGAGCTCGGCCAGCAGCTCATCCTCGTAGTCGAGCGCGCCGTCGGGCAGGACGTTGACCTCGCTGCCCGCGAGCAGCTTGATCCCCTCGACGCGCTCGCGCGCCTCGCGCACGAGCTCGATCTGACGGCGCAGCTGCTCGGGAGACACGTCGTTTCCGAATCCGTGCGTGGCCGAGTGATCGGTGATCGCGAGGTATTCGTATCCGCGCTCGCGCGCCGCGAGCGCCATCTCCCCGATCGTGTTGTGCCCGTCTGAGGCGATCGTGTGGCTGTGCAGCTCGCCGCGGATGTCCTCCTGTCTGATCAGCTCTCCGAGCTGCACCCCGGACGCCCGTGCTCGCTTGGAGGAGCCGGACCCCCGCGATCGCTTGGATGGGCCCGCGCTCTTCAGCCGCGCCGCCTCGAGCTCGCCTCGATTCTCGCGCAGCTCCGGCTCGATGTAGGCAAGACCCAGAAGCTCGTATACCTCGTGCTCGGATGCGCACGCCTTCGTCTCGCCGCTCTTCTCATCGAGGATCCCGTACTCGGATACGTGCAGGCCGCGGCGCACCGCGGCCTCGCGCAGCGCCGCGTTGTGCTCGCCCGAGCCGGTGAAGTGCTGCAGCAGGTTGCCGAGCTGCTCGGGCCGCGCGATTCGCAGATCCACCGCGATGCCCGAATGCGTGCGTGCCCGCGCGCCCGTCTCCCCGGCCGAGCTGACGCTCTCGATCTGATCGAGCTCGGCGAGATGCCTCGTCAGCTCGGCGGGGCGCGTGGTGGCGGCGACGAGGTCCAGGTCCTTGACGCTGTCGGCCAGCCGGCGAGCTGATCCCGCGAGCTGGACCTGGACCTCGGGCCCTGCGCGCTCCACGAGCTCTGCGATCAGCGCCTCGCCGAGCTCGAGCGCGCGCGGCAGCAGCAGCCGCGTTCCGCTGCGCCGGCGTGGCGGCGGCGCGCCCTCCTGCAGCGCCGCGAGCACGTTCTCCTCGAGCTTCGGGCCGAGGCCTCGCACGCCGCGCAGCCGCTGCGCGAGCGCCGCCTCGCGCAGCGATCCCAGCGAGTCGATCCCGAGCTCGGCGTGCAGCAGGCGGGCGCGCTTGGCGCCGAGGCCGGGAAGTCGCGTGATCTCGATGAGCCCCGGCGGGAACTTCGCACGCAGCCGCTCCGCGGAGGGGATCGAGCCGGTCTCGAGCAGCGTGACGATCTTCTCCTGAAGCGTCTTGCCGATCCCGGGCAGCTCCGTCGCGCGGCCGTCATGCGCGAGCGCCGCGACCGACACAGACGCCTCGCGCACCGCCTTCGCGGCGGAGCGGTAGGCGAGCACTCGGTGGACGATCGCACCGTCGAGCTCGTACAGGTCGCCGAGCTCATCGAAGGCATCGGCGATCGCGGAGTTCGAGAGCGTGCGCTGTGCCACGGCCACCAGGGTACGGTCCAACGCGCCTCGCGCGCCGCGCTCCCGCCCCCGCGCGACGGCACGCTCTAGGGTACGCCGACCGATGTCCGGCGAGCCCTGGCTGATACTGCCTACCTACAACGAGGCGGAGAACGTGCACGCGATCGTCACCGCCGCCGGCGACGTGCTTGCGCGCGCCGCGCCCGAGGGCTTTCGCGTACTGATCGTCGACGACGGCTCGCCCGACGGGACCGGTGAGCTCGCCGAGCAGCTCGCCTCCGAGCGCGCGTGGGTGGAGGTGCTCCATCGCGCGGAGAAGAACGGGATCGGTCCCGCGTACCTCGCGGGCTTCCGTCACGCGCTCGACCGCGGCGCGGGCTGCGTGATGGAGATGGACAGCGACTTCTCACACGATCCCGCCGACCTCGCGCGCCTGCTCGAGGCAGTGCATGCGGGCGCGGACCTCGCGCTCGGCTCGCGCTACGTGCGCGGCGGCGGCGTGAGCGAGTGGGGCATGTTGCGCCGCGTCATCAGCGAGGGCGGCTCGACGTACGCGCGGCTCGTGCTCGGGCTTCGCGTGCGCGACCTGACTGGCGGCTTCAAGTGCTTCCGGCGCGAGGTGCTCGAGGCGATCCATTTCGACAGCGTTCGCTCCCGTGGCTACGCCTTCCAGGTCGAGCTCACCTACCGCGCGGTGCAGTCGGGCTTTCGCGTGGTGGAGGTGCCGATCGTCTTTCGCGACCGCCAGCAAGGCACGAGCAAGATGTCATGGCGGATAGCGCTCGAGGCGATGTGGCTCGTGCCGCTGCTGCGCTTCAGGTAGCTCACTTCAGCTCGAGCCGCGGTGAGTCGATGCGTACGCGATGGATGCTGCTGCCTACGCGTTCGCGCATGGTGTGCGTCACACGCGCTCGACGCTGCTGTCCTGGCAGCGGCGGCCCGCTCCCGTGCTCCTGCGGTGGACGGCCGGCGCCGCGGTCGCGGCCGGCGGCCTGCTGCTCGCCGTATGGGCGGTCGCATCGCTGATCGGAAGCTACACGCAGGTCATCGATCTGCAGCCGCCGTTCGCGGTCGGCGACGGCGGCGACGTGTGGAGGGTGCTACGCAGCAACCTGCTGGTGCTCGCGCTGCACGCGATGGCGTGCGTCGCGGGGTTCATCGCAGGCAGCTCGCTGCCGATGCAGGCGCAGGACAGGCGCGGCATCTCACGCTGGGTGCACGAGCACGGCGGCCCGATCGCGATCGCGTTCGTCGTGTGCGCGACCGCGTTCTCGCTCAGCGCTCAAGCCTTCCTGATCGGCCGCGGGCTCGGTGGCGTCTCGCATTTCTTGAAGATCTCGCCTGGCCTGTTGCTGCTCGGCGTGCTCCCGCACGCGCTGCCCGAGCTGCTTGCCCTGTTCCTGCCGCTCGCGGCCTGGATCATCGCCAGCCGACGCGGGGATTGGGAGCAGCTGCTCGCCGCGACGATCGTGACCGTTGCGATCGCGCTGCCGGTGCTCGTGATCGCGGCGTTCATCGAGGTCTACGTCTCGCCGCATCTGTTCACCGCGCTCACCGGTATCCACCCGCCGATCGTGCGCAGCATCGACGGCTGGCTGATCACGGTGCGCTGACGTCGGTCTCCTGCTCATCGCTTTCGTGCTCGGACTCGTAGTCCTCCTCGGTACGGAGCAGCACCGCGAGCAGCACCAGCGCGCCGAGGATCACCACGCCGATCACGAGCGGCCCGCTTACCGCCAACAGGGTCATGTCGAGCACCATAGGCCACCACGCGCAGGCCGCCTACCGGGGCCTGCTGGACTAGGGTCGGTTCATGAGCCGGTTCAACACCTACAAGGCATACGCGGTGGGTTGCGTGATCGCCTGGGCGGTCCTGTGGATTATCGTGGGCATCCGGTCGAGCGAAGCCACTCAGGAACACGTCCTCTTCGTCTTCCTGGGATGGCTGCTCGGTTGGACTTCGGCAACGATCGCCAGGGCCGTGTACCCGCCCCCGAAGCACCGTCGGTCAAACTGACCCGCTAGCCTTCGGCACCCTCCCTTTACTTTGTATAGTGATGGGTAACGCGACCAAGGAGACTTCATGGCAGGCACCCTCACGCAGATCACCGACAACAACTTCGACGCTGAGGTTCTCGAGGCCGACGGCCCCGTGCTTGTCGATTTCTGGGCGCCGTGGTGCGGCCCCTGCCGCGTCGTCGCTCCGGTGCTCGAGGAGATCGCATCCGAGCGCCCGGACCTGCGCATCGTCAAGCTCGACATCGATGAGAACCCGCAGACCGCGGCCCGCTTCCAGGTGCTCTCGATCCCGACGCTGATCCTCTTCAAAGGCGGAGCGCCCGTAAAGACGGTGATCGGCGCATATCCCAAGAAGAAGCTCGAGCAGGAGCTTGAGCCGGCGTTGACCGCAGCCTGAGGATGCTCGCGCCGCCCGCCTGGAGCGGTCGGCGACTCAGCTCAGCCCGATGACGCGCGGCGCAGGCTGATCGTCAGCGCCAACCCTTCGATCTCGCTCTGCTCGGAGTAGTCCATCGCGGCGCTCTCCTCTGGCGTGCGCACACGGAGGTCGAACGCGGTCGCGAGCGTCTCGCCGCGAATGTAATCCGCGTGCGCGGAGGCCGCGTCGAGCAGCTCGGGCGCGCCTTCGAGGGCGAGCTCGATCCGGTCCTCGACCTGCAGGCCAGCGGCCTTGCGCGCGTTCTGCGCCGCATGCACTATCTCGCGCGCGCGGCCCTCGCGGCGCAGGTCCGCGTCGATCGCAAGATCGAGCGCGACCGCATGCGCGCCCTCGCGCTCGACGCTGTAACCCTCGGGTGCGCGCATCGTGAGCAGCAGGTCTCCCGAGGAGAGGGTGTGGGAGCGCCCACCCACCGAGATGCCGATCTCGCCGCCCTCGCGCAGCGCCTGCGCGACGTGCGCGGGGTCGAGTCCAGCGATCGCCTCGGCCGCCCGGGGCATCTCCTTGCCGAACAGCGGCCCCAGCGTCCTGTAGTTGGCCTTCACCTCGTAGCTGCCGAGCTCCTCCGCCGCCGCCACGAAGCGCACGCGCGCGACGTTCAACTCCTCGCGCACGACATCCGATAGGCGTTCGATCGCCTCGCGCTCGCGACCGTCCGCGACCACGACAGCCTCGCCGAGCGGCTGGCGGACCTTGATCTTCGCCTTGCCGCGCGCGCCGAGGCCGAGCCGCACGGTCTCGCGCGCCAGCGCCATCGCCTGCTCGAGCTCCTGATCGCGCTCGCCGATCTCCCGCGGCGCCGGAAAGTCGCACAGGTGTACGCTCGCCGCGGCGCCGTCGAGGTTGTCGTAGATCTCATCCGTGATGAACGGACAGAACGGCGCGAGCAGCTTCGCGACGGCGAGCAGGCAGGTGCGCAGGGTTTCGAACGCCGCTGGATCGCTGTCCCAGAAGCGCCTGCGCGAGCGGCGTACATACCAGTTGGAGAGCTCATCCACCAGGCCGGCGATCGCCCGCCCCGCGGTGGTCGCGTCGTATGCCTCCAGGCGCTCGGCGACCAGCGCGGCCGTGCCCGCAGTGCGCGACAGCGCCCAGCGGTCGAGATCCGCGTCGGCGGAGCTGCGCCGCTGCCCTGCGCCGGATCCGCGCGCCCCGCCCTCGCCCGCGCCGCGCGGAGCGTCGGCGCGCAGCTCCTCCTCGGCGGCGCGCGCGTAGAGCGCGTAGAAGTAGTAGGTCGACCACAGCTGCTTCAGGAACAGGCGCACGCCCTCGCCGATCGTCTCCGCGGAGAAGCGGTAGCCGTCCCACGGCTGCTTGGAGGCGAAGAAATACCAGCGGAACGCGTCCGCGCCATAGGTGTCGAGCACCTCCCACGGCTCGACCGTGTTGCCTTTGGACTTGGACATCTTCTGGCCGTCCTCGTCGAGGATCAGACCGAGGCAGACGACATGCCTGTAGGGCGAGGGGCGGGACAGCAGCGTGGAGACCGCGAGCAGCGAGTAGAACCATCCACGCGTCTGGTCCTGCGCCTCGCAGATGAAGTCCGCGGGAAACCGTTCGGCGAGCATCTCCTGGTGCTCGAAGGGGAAGTGGTGCTGGGCGAACGGCATCGCGCCGGAGTCGAACCACACGTCGATCACCTCAGGCACCCGCGCCATCGCCTCGCCGCACTCGCCTTCGGAGTCGGCCTCGCGCTCCGGGCACGGGAACGTCACGTCGTCCACGTATGGACGGTGGTGATCCTCCAGCACCGGAGATCCCGATCGCCTGCTGAGCTCCTCGAAGGAGCTGACGACGTGGACGTGTCCGCGCGGGCAGCGCCAGACCGGCAGCGGCGTGCCCCAGTAGCGCTCGCGTGAGAGAGCCCAGTCGACGTTGTTCTTCAGCCAGTCGCCGAAGCGCCCGTGCTTGACATGCGGCGGATGCCAGTCGACCGTCTCGTTCGCCGCCAGCAGCTCCTCGCGCAGGGTCGACGTGGCGATGTACCACGACGGTTTGGCGTAGTACAGAAGCGGCGTCCCGCAGCGCCAGCAGTGGGGGTAGGAATGCTCATACTCGCTGACGCGCAACAGCAGCCCGCGCTCGCGCAGGTCCTCGATCAGATCGCTCGTCAGCGCGGGATCTTTTACGAAGCGCCCCGCGTAGGAGCCGCCGTCGCGGCTGCGCACGCGCGTGTCGTAGGTGCCGTCGGGCTTGACCGGGTTGTAGAGGGTGCCCGCCTGCGTGGGGTCGAACGGCACCTGCTCGGCGGCGGCCGCCACGCGGTAGTCGTCCTCGCCGAACGCCGGCGCCAGGTGCACGATGCCGGTGCCATCCGCGGTCGTCACGAACTCGTCCGCGAGGATCGGGAGCGGTCCGGGCTCGCGGTCCTCGGCGGCGAAGATCGGCCCCGTGTAGGAGCCGTATCGCTCCACCAGCTCGACGCCCGAGAACCGCTCGAGGATCTCATGACCCTCGCCGAGCACCGGCTCCACGCGGTCCTCGGCAAGCACGAATGTCTCATCGCCGACGCGCACGCGGGCGTAGCGCGCGTGCGGTGAGACGGCCACCGCGACGTTCCCCGGCAGCGTCCACGGCGTTGTCGTCCAGACGAGCAGCGTGTCCTCGCCCGCACCCGCCGGGAGCTTCAAGAAGACGCTCTCATCGACCACGTCTTCGTAGCCGAGCGCGACCTCGTGCGAGGAGAGCGTGGTCTCGCAGCGCGGGCAGTACGGGACGACCTTGTGGCCCTCGTAGAGCAGACCGCGCCCGTCGATCTGCGCGAGCGCCCACCACACGGACTCGATATAGCTCTCGTCGAGCGTCCTGTATGCGTTCTGGAGATCGAGCCAGAAGCCGATCCGCTCGGTCAGCCGATCCCACTCTGCAAGGAACGTGAACACCGATGCCCGGCACTCGGCGTTGAAGCGCTCGATCCCGATCTTCTCCTCGATCTCGGCCTTCGAGGAGATACCGAGCTTCTGTTCGACCGCGATCTCCACGGGCAGGCCGTGGCAGTCCCATCCGCCCTTGCGCTCCACCCGGTGGCCGCGCATGGTCTGAAAGCGCGGATAGATGTCCTTGAACACGCGCGAGAGGACGTGATGGGCGCCCGGCGGCCCGTTGGCGGTCGGCGGCCCCTCGTAGAAGACCCACTGCTTCGCGCCCTCGCGCATGCGCAGCGACTCCGCGAACACGTCGCGCTCGCGCCAGCGCGCGAGGACCTCGAGCTCGAGCGCCGGCATCTCCTGGCGCGGATCGACCTCACGAGGCGGGATGAGCGGGTGCCTTTCACCGACGGTCACGGGCGGTGAATTGTAGGTGCGCCCGTCCGCGCCAACAGCGCGCGCGTCCTTACGATGGGCGTGTGCGCCTGCGCCTCTATCACCACCCGGACGGCGCTCGCGTGGCCTATCGCGAGCTCGGCACCGGACCCCCGCTCGCGCTCGTGCATTCCGCGATGCTCTCGCACAAGGAGTGGGAGCCGGCCGTCGAGCAGCTCGCCGACCGCTTTCGCGTCGTGCTTCCCGACCTGCCGCTGCACGGCAACTCCGAGGACCGCCCCGGACATCCCTACACGCTCGACTGGTTCGCCGAGGTGCTTGCCGGGTTCAGCGCCGAGGTGCTCGGCCCGCGGCCGATGCTCGCGGGTCACGACGCCGGTGCGGAGATCATCCTGCAGGCGGTGCTCAGTGGCCGTATGCGCCCGTCGCGCCTGGTCCTGATGCCCAACCGGCTGCACGCGCTCCCCCCGCACCCGGTGCTGCGCGCTGCATGGCGGGCCGCAGCGAGCGCGGCGGTGCTGCCGGGCGTAGACCGGCTGCTGAGCCACGCCACCAAGGCGGTGTTCACCCCGGCGCTCGCGCTGCGCATGTCCGCGCGCTCGAATCCCGCTGCCTGCGATCTGATCCGCCACGCGTTCGCCGACGTGCCGGGCAACTCGAGCCTCGCCCGCTCGTGGGCGAGATGCGCGCGGGTGTGGCCCCGGGGAGCGCAGCGGCATCTGCTCGAGCTCTATCCGCGCCTTGAGATGCCCGTGCTGCTGCTATGGGCGGACCGTGACCCGCTGTATCCGATCGACGCCGCAGAGGAGGCGCTTGCGCTTCTGCCGCACGGACAGTTGCGGGTGCTCGAGAGCACGGGCTTTCTGATGGCCTACGACGATCCCGTCGGCCTCGCGCGGGAGCTGGCTGCGTTCTGCGGATAGAGTTCGCCCCCCGGCGCACGAGGAGATCAGATGCCAGCGAAACAGCAGCTGTGGGGAGCCGAGACCGCCAAGGCGGTGGAGAACTTTCCGATCTCCGGCGAGACGATGCCCGTGTCGGTGATTCGCTGGCTGGCGCGCATCAAGGGCGCGGCCGCGGTCGTCAACGCCGAGCTCGGCCTGCTCTCCGGACGAGCCGCCTCGCGCATCGACAGGGCCGCGCGTGAGATCGCCGCCGGCCGCCACGACAGCCAGTTCCCGATCGACGTCTTTCAGACCGGCTCCGGCACCTCCACCAACACCAACTCCAACGAGGTCATCGCAGCTCTCGCCGGAGACGGCGTGCACCCGAACGACCACGTCAACATGGGCCAGTCATCCAACGACGTGTTCCCCTCGGCCGTGCACCTGGCCGCGCTGGATGTCGCCCAGAACGAGCTGCTCCCCGCGTTGAAGGTGCTCGAACGCTCGCTCTCCAGGAAGGCGAGGAGCTTCCGCGGGATCGTCAAGGCGGGCCGCACGCATCTCATGGACGCGGTCCCGGTGACGCTTGGCGCGGAGTTCGGCGGCTACGCCGCGCAGGTGGCGCTCGGACAGGAGCGCGTGCGCTCAGCGCTCGTCCACGTCGGGCAGATTCCGCTCGGGGGCACAGCGACCGGTACCGGGCTCAACACGCATAAGAGATTCGCCGAGAAGGTGCGCGCGCGCCTGAAGAAGGACTCCGGGCTGAGGCAGATCGCTCCGCCGCTTGACCCGTTCGAGGCGCAGGCGAGCCGCGACGCGCTCGTCGAGCTCTCCGGCGCGCTCAAGGTGGTCGCGGTGTCGCTCACGAAGATCGCAAACGACCTCGCGCTGATGGGCTCGGGCCCGCGCGCGGGGATCGGTGAGATCTTCCTGCCCGAGCTCCAGAAGGGCTCCTCGATCATGCCCGGCAAGGTCAACCCCGTGATTCCCGAGGTCGTCCTGCAGGTCGCCGCGCAGGTGATCGGCAACGACGCCGCGATCACCGTCGCGGGCCTGCAGGGGCAGTTCGAGCTCAACGTCCGCATTCCCCTGATCGCGCGCAACCTGCTGCAGTCGCTGCACCTGCTCGCCGCCGCCGCTCGCGTGTTCGCCGAGAAGTGCGTGGATGGGATCGAGGCGAACAGGGCCGGCACGAAGGCCTCGGCCGGCGCGACCCTCGCTGTGGCGGCGGCGCTCAACGGCGCGATCGGCTACGACCGCGGGACGGCCATCGTCCAGCAGGCGACGGCATCCGGGCGGCCCCTGCGCGAGGTGGCGCTCGAGCACGGCGTGGACGCCGCGCTCTATGACCAGACGATCGACCTCGCGAAGATCGCGCGGGGAAACCGCGGGTAATCAAGGAGCCAGAGCGTGAGCCCCGACGCCGTTTGCGCCGGTGAGACAGCGGGTAGTCGCTGGACCGAAGGGCGCGTCCGAGCACGGGTGCGCGAGCAAGGAGAGGAGCGGGGCGTGCGAGGCGCGGCGGGAGCGGGAAGGCCGGTCCGCTGAAAGCCCTGCGCGCGCTCGACGCAGACGGCCGCCGGGTGCTGGCGATGATGGCGATCGTGGTGCTGGCGCTGCACGTGGTGGGCTTCCTGATGCTGATCGCGCTGCTCGTCCCAGCGCGCTACCGCGCATCGGGCGCCGCGCCGCTCAGCCTCGGGATCGGGATGAGCGCATACACGCTCGGCCTGCGCCATGCCTTCGACGCCGACCACATCTCCGCGATCGACAGCACGACTCGCAAGCTGATGGCCGAGGGCAAGCGCCCACTGAGCGTGGGATTCTGGTTCTCGCTGGGACACTCGACCGTGGTGTTCGTGCTCACGTTCGCGCTCGCGATCGGGATCAGGGCACTCGCGAGTCCGGTCTCCAGCGGACGGACGAGCCTGCAGCATGTCGTCGGCTGGGTGGGAACACTGGTCTCCGGCAGCTTCCTCTACGTGATCGCCGCTCTGAACCTGGTGATCCTGATGGGAATCGTCCGGGTCCTGCGCAGCGCGCGCGGCGGCGGCTATGACGAGCGCGCGCTCGAGCAGCAGCTCGAGCAGCGTGGACTGATGAACCGCTTCTTCGGCCGCCTGACGAAGAGCGTCACGCGGCCGCGCCACATGTACCCGATCGGGCTGCTGTTCGGGCTCGGCTTCGACACCGCGACCGAGGTCGCGCTGCTGGTGCTCGCCGCGGGCGCCGCGGGCGCGGGCCTGCCCTGGTACGCGATCCTGTGTCTGCCGATCCTGTTCGCCGCCGGTATGAGCCTGATGGACTCGATCGACGGCTCGTTCATGAACTTCGCCTACGGCTGGGCGTTCTCCAAGCCGGTGCGCAAGCTCTACTACAACCTTACGATCACCGGCCTGTCCGTCGCGGTGGCGCTGTTGATCGGCACGATCGAGCTCGGCGGCCTCGCCGCCCAGCACCTGCACCTGTCGGGCTCCTTCTGGGCATGGATGGAGGGGATCGACATGAGCTCCGTCGGCCTGCTGATCGCGGCCACGTTCGCGCTGACGTGGGCGATCGCGCTCGCCGTCTGGCGTCTCGGGCATATCGAGGAGCGATGGAGCGCGCGCCTTGAGAAGTGACACCGGCCCGGGCGCGCTCCCGGCCGCCGGCGCCGCTCCACGACGGAGCGCGGATTCGCCGCGGAGCGTACGCTGTTAGCGCAGGCGCTCTGCGGGTAGGTGACAGTTGCGGAGCCTGCATTGGCGCACGCTCCAGGAGAGGGAGGCAGTAGAGCATGTGTCTGGCGATTCCAGGGCAACTCATCGAGGTGGTCGATGAGGAGAACCGCCTTGCCACGGTCGAAGTCGCCGGCGTCCGCCGGACGGTGAACATCGGCCTGCTCGACGTCGATGGCACGCATGCCGTACCGGGCGACTGGGTGCTCATCCACGTCGGCTTCGCCCTCTCGAAGATCGACGAGCAGGAGGCGCGCGCGACGCTCGAGCTGCTCGAGCAGATGGGCGCCGAGTACGAGCAGGAGCTCGAGGAGCTCAAGGGAAGCGTGATCGAGTGAGCCGGCCGCTGACATGAACGCCCACGTCGCCGCGCACGGCTGTATCACCTGCGGCGACGAGGCGGTGGCAATGCGCGTCCTGCGCGTCGATGACGCTCGCGGACTCGCGTTGTGCGCGGCTCCCGACGGCGAGCGCTCGAGCGTCGAGATCGCGCTGGTCGAGCCCGTGAGCAGTGGCGAGATGCTGCTGGTGCACGCCGGCACCGCGCTCGGCCGTCCCTGCGCCGAGGAGCTCGCGCAATGAGGTTCGTCGACGAGTTCCGCGATGCAGAGCTGGGACGCGCGGTCGCGGGCGAGATCCTCGCGGCGGTCGAGCCCGGCCGGCACTACAAGATCATGGAGGTCTGCGGCGGGCACACCCACGCGATCTACAAGTACGGAGTCGATGACCTGCTGCCATCGAACGTCGAGCTCGTGCATGGGCCCGGCTGCCCGGTGTGCGTGATCCCGATGGGACGGGTGGACGACGGGATCGCACTCGCGCACGAACCGGGTGTGATGTTCACCTGCTTCGGCGACATGGTGCGCATCCCCGGCTCATCGCGCACGCTGCTGGATGCGAAGGCCGAAGGCGCCGATGTGCGCATCGTCTACTCGCCCCTCGACGCGCTGCGCCTCGCCAAGCACAATCCCGATCGCGAGGTCGTGTTCTTCGCGATCGGCTTTGAGACGACCGCGCCCTCGACCGCCCTTACGCTGCGGCGCGCGAAGGCCGAGAACGTGAGGAACTTCTCGGTGATGTGCTCGCACGTCACGATCGTGCCGCCGCTGCGCGCGCTGCTCGAGTCGCCCGACCTTCGCCTCGACGGCTTCATCGGGCCCGGGCACGTCGCGACCGTGGTCGGCGCGCGGCCGTTCCGCTTCCTCCCCGATCAATACCGCAAGCCGGTCGTCATCTCCGGCTTCGAGCCGCTGGACATCCTGCAATCGGTGCTGATGGTCCTGCGCCAGCTCGCCGCCGGCCGCGCCGAGGTGGAGAACCAGTACGCGCGTGTCGTGCCCTGGGAGGGGAACCTGCGCGCACTCGAGGTCATGAGCGAGGTCTTCACGCTGCGACCGCACTTCGAGTGGCGGGGTCTCGGCTTCATCTCACAGAGCGCGCTGCGGCTGTCCGACGCATATGCCGAGTGGGACGCCGAGCAGCGCTTCTCGGTCCCGGGCATTCGCGTGGCCGACCCCAAGGCGTGCCAGTGCGGGGAGGTCCTCAAGGGTGTGATCAAGCCGTGGGAGTGCAAGGTGTTCGGCACGGCCTGCACGCCGGAGCGGCCGATCGGCACCTGCATGGTCTCTCCCGAGGGGGCCTGCGCTGCCTACTACAACTACGGGCGCATCGCCCGCGATCGCGAGATCGCGTGATGGAGGAGGCGCTCTCGACCAGGGAGGCGAGGATCCTCGGGATCATCGAGACCGCGCGCGCGAAGCGCGCGAAGTTCCGCGACGAGCACATCACGATGTCCCACGGTGCCGGCGGCAAGGCCACCTCCTCGCTGATCGAGGGCCTGTTCGCACCCGCGTTCTCCTCGCCTGCGCTCGATGCCCTTGCCGACGCGGGCGCGGTGAGCGTCGAGGAGGTCGACCTCGCGATGAGCACCGACTCCTTCGTGGTCAAGCCGCTGCGGTTTCCCGGCGGCTCGATCGGCGAGCTCGCGGTCAATGGCACGGTCAACGATCTCGCGGTCTCCGGCGCGCGGCCGATCGCGCTGACGCTGTCGCTCGTGCTCGAGGAGGGCCTGCCGGCAGAGGTCCTGCGCTTTGAGACCGAGGCGATCGCGCGCACCGCGCGCGAGGCGGACGTCGAGATCGTGGCGGGAGACACCAAGGTGGTCGAACGCGGGCACGCCGACGGGATGTACGTGTGCACTACTGGCCTTGGCCGGCGCGATCCGCGTGCGAGCCTCGCCGCAGATCGGCTGCGCCCGGGCGACCGGATACTCGTCTCGGGCTCGGTCGGCGAGCACGGGATCGCGATCATGCTCGCTCGTGGCGAGCTTGGCCTCGACGCGGACATCGAGTCGGACACGCGCCCGCTGTGGCCGGCGGTCGACCGCCTGCTCGAGGACGCGGGCGCCGGCCTGCGCTGCATGCGCGACGCGACGCGCGGGGGTGTCGCGTCGGTGCTCAACGAGCTCGCACGGGCCTCCGGCCTGGCGATGAGCGTGCACGAGGCCGCGGTTCCGGTCAAGCCCGCCGTCGCAGGAGCGGCGGAGCTGCTCGGCATCGATCCCATGTATGTCGCCAACGAGGGCAAGCTGGTCGCGTTCGTCGCGCCCGAGCAGGCCGCCGGCGCGCTCGCCGCCATGCGCGCGAGCGCCGGCGGAGAGGACGCCGCAGACATCGGCGAGGTCATGGCCGACCCGCCGGGGATGGTGCTCGTCGAGACTGCCTTCGGCGGCAGGCGCGTGATGGATCAGCTCGTCGGCGACCCGCTGCCGAGGATCTGCTGATGCACGAGCTCTCGATCGCCGAGTCGATCGCCGAAGTCGCCGCCCGTCACGCGGCCGGGCGTCGCGTGGTGAGCGTCGAGGTGCGCGTCGGCCACCTGCGCCAGGTGGTGCCCGACTCGCTCGAGTTCGCCTTCTTGCTCGTAACGGACGGAGGCGCGCTCGAGGGCGCGGAGTTGCACATCCGCCACATTCCCGCCGCCGGACGCTGCCGCGCCTGCAGCTGGGCGGGTGAGATGGAGGGCTTTCCGCTGCGCTGCGCGTGCTGCGAGTGCCTTGACGTGGAACTGACTTCGGGCGAGGAGCTGCTTGTCGATGCGCTCGTGCTCGAGGACGAAACAGCACTGAATGAAAGGACGGGATATGGCAGCCACCTTTGAACCGAAGCCCAGCGGCGTGGAGGAGGTGCACATCCTCTGGATCTCCGAGGGCATGAGCTGCGACGGGGACTCCGTCTCGATCACCGCCGCCGGCCAGCCTGGCATCGAGGACGTGCTCCTGGGGGCGATTCCGGGTCTGCCGAAGGTCCATCTGCACAACAAAGTCCTCTCGCCGACGCTCGGAGGCGAGGAGTTCCTGCTGCCCTTCCGCCAAGCGGTGCGAGACGAACTCGACGCACCGTTCGTGCTCGTGATCGAGGGCTCGATTCCCAACGAGAACATCAACGGCGACGGATATTGGACGTCGTTCGGCAACGACGAGGCGACCGGCGAACCGCTGAACCTCAACTACTGGCTCGATCGGCTCGCGCCGAAAGCCTGGGGCGTCGTCGCGATCGGAACGTGCGCCACATACGGTGGTATCCACGCGATGGCCGGCAACCCGACGGGCTGCATGGGGCTCGCCGACTACCTGGGTTGGGACTTTCGCTCAGCCGCAGGCCTGCCGATCGTGAACGTCCCCGGGTGTCCCGTTCAGCCGGAGAACTTTATGGAGACGCTCGTGTGGCTGCTCTACCAGGCCGCGGGCCTCGCGCCGACGATCCCGCTCGACAGCGCGCTGCGCCCGCAATGGATCTTCGGCAAGACGGTCCATGAGGGCTGCGATCGCGCCGGCTACTACGAGCAGGGCGACTTCGCGCGCGACTACAACTCGCCCAAGTGCCAGGTGAAGATCGGCTGCTGGGGGCCGGTCGTCAACTGCAACGTGCCGAAGCGCGGATGGATGGCGGGGATCGGCGGCTGCCCCAACGTGGGCGGGATCTGTATCGGCTGCACGATGCCGGGATTCCCGGACAAGTTCATGCCGTTCATGGACGCACCTCCGGGTAGCGGCATCTCCGCGGGGATCGGCAGCGTCTACGGGCCCGTCATGCGCAAGTTGCGCGGAATCACCAACCACACGATGAACAAAGAGACTAAGTGGCGGCACAACGGGTCCGAGCTGACCACCGGCTACGCCCCCCGTTGGGGCAACTAGGTAAGAGAGGAGATCGAGAATGGCTACACGTGAGCGCGTTCAGCCGGAGGCCGGGAAGCTCGTCGACATGTCGTGGGACCCGATCACTCGCATCGTCGGGAACCTGGGGATCTACACGAAGATCGATTTCGAGAACCAGCAGGTGGCAACCTGCAAGGCGACGTCCTCGATGTTTCGGGGCTACTCGGTGTTCATGAAGGGCAAGGACCCCCGCGACGCCCACTTCATCACGAGCCGCATCTGCGGCATCTGCGGCGACAACCACGCGGTCTGCTCGTGCTACGCGCAGCAGATGGCCTATGGCGTCAAGCCGCCGCCGCTGGGCGAGTGGATCGTCAACCTCGGCGAGGCGGCGGAGTACATCTTCGACCACGTGATCTTCCAGGACAACCTCGTGTTCGTCGACTTCTGCGAGCAGATGGTCCGCGCAACGAACCCCAAGGTCTGGGAGAAGGCCGAGAAGACCGACGCACCCGGCGCGAACGTCCACGGCTACCGGACGATCGCCGACATCATGAAGTCCTACAACCCGTTCACCGGCGAGACCTACAAGGAGGCCCTGCACATCAGCCGGGTCGGGCGCGAGATGATCTGCCTGATGGAGGGGCGCCACGTGCACCCCTCGACGATCTACCCGGGCGGCGTGGGCACGGTCGCCACGCCCACGCTGTTCACCGATTACATGTCGCGTCTGCTGCGCTGCCTCGACTTCATCAAGTCGGCCGTCGCGATGAACGACGACGTGTTCGACTTCTTCTACGAGGCTTTGCCCGGCTACGAGGAGGTCGGACGCCGGCGCATCCTGCTCGGCTGCTGGGGGGCATGGAACAACCCCGACTACGTTGACTACGACTACCGCCACATGGACAACTGGGGCAACGAGATGTTCGTCACGCCCGGGGTGATCGTCGACGGTGAGCTGGTGACGACGAACCTCGTCGACATCAACCTCGGCATCCGCATCCTGCTCGGCTCCTCCTATTACGAGGACTGGACCAACGAGGAGACGTTCGTGGCGCGCGACCCGCTCGGCAACCCGGTCGACCAGCATCACCCGTGGAACCAGACGACGATCCCCAAGCCGCAGAAACGCGACCTGGACGGCGGCAAGTACTCGTGGGTGATGAGCCCGCGCTGGTTCGACAAGCGCACCGGCGAGCACCTCGCGCTGGATACCGGCGGCGGCGCCTTGGCGCGGTTGTGGGCAACCGCGCTTGCGGGCAAGGTCGACACGCCCTACGTCAAATCGACCGGTCACAGCGTCCTGATCAACCTGCCGCAGACGCCCAACACGCCCGAACAGACGCTCGAGTGGAAGATCCCCCAGTGGTCGAATGCGATCGAGCGCGACCGCGCCCGGATCTACTTCGTCGCCTACTCGGCGGCGATGGCGATGCACTTCCTAGATCGCGCGATGACCGAGCTGCGCTCGGGACGCACGAAGGTCTTCGAAGACTTCGAGGTGCCGGAGGAGGGCATCGGCTGCGGCTTTCACGAGGCCGTTCGCGGCGTGCTCTCCCACCACCTGGTGATCCGCGAGGGCAAGATCGCCAACTACCACCCGTATCCGCCGACACCGTGGAACGGCTCGCCGACGGATCACTTCGGCACGCCCGGACCCTACGAGGACGCCGTCGGCGGTCAGCCTCTGTTCGAGGAAAACTCGCAGGAGAACTTCCGCGGGATCGACATCATGCGCGCCGTTCGCTCGTTCGACCCGTGCCTGCCGTGCGGCGTGCACATGTACCTGGGCAAGGGAAAGACGCTCAAGCAGGTGCACTCTCCGATGTTCGGCGAGCAGCAGCACGGCTAGGGGGCGTTGTGAGCGACATGGCACAGCTGGGGGGCGCCCTGCCGATGGCGCCCCAGCCGATCGCCGCGGACGTCGCGCACGGGCGTGCCGCTGCGCAAGACGTCCCTCCCGAGCGCTCCGCCGGGGCGGATATGCCCGGCGCCGAGCGCGTCGCGCAGGAGCGGGTCGCGCGCGTGGAGTCGCTGCTGGGGGCTCTCGAGGGTCTCCCTGAAGACTCGGCGCGCGCGGTCGCGACGGACCTCGCTCAGGCAATGCTGGACATGTACGGCGAGGGGCTGGGCAGGATCGTCGACGTCCTCGCGGCCAACGACGACGGCACGATCGCGAGGGAGCTGGGCGACGACGAGCTGGTCTCACACCTGCTGCTGCTGCACGGACTGCATCCCGTGCCCGTCGAGGAGCGCGTGCTCGGCGCGCTGCAGGGAGTGCTGCCCTACCTGGAATCGCATGGCGGCAACGCGCAGTTGCTGGGCGTGCGGGACGGCGTCGTGCACCTGCGCCTGGAGGGAAGCTGCTCGGGCTGCCCGTCATCCTCGATGACGCTCAAGCTGGCGATCGAGGACGCGATCTTCAAGGCTGCGCCGGACATCGAGGAGGTCCGCGCCGAGGGTGCCGTCGAGGCGGACGTGCCCGACACCGGCCTGCTGCAGATCGAGATGGCGCCGCCGGCGCCATCGGTTTCAGCGGGCGTCTGGGCGATGGCCGGTGGGATGCCGCAGCTCTCCGGTGGCGGCGTCCTGTTGAAAGAGGTTTCCGGCGAGTCGGTGCTGTTCCTGCGCCCGAGCGAGCGCGTGTACGCCTACCGCCCGGATTGCCCCGCCTGCAGGGGATCGCTGGAGCGTGCGGCGCTGCGCGCGAACGAGCTGACCTGCCCAGGCTGCGCCAGCCGCTACGACGTGCTGCGCGCGGGTCGGTGCCTGGACGAGCCGCAGCTGCATCTCGAGCCCGTGCCGCTGCTCGTGGATGACGCCGGCCTGGTCAAGGTGGCCCTCGGGGCGGCGGCTTGAGCATGGCCACTCCCGCCGGCACGCTCGCCGGCTCTCGGCTGCGCAAGCTCGCGCGGCGTCCGGCCGACCTCACGCCGCCCGGCCGGTCCGCGCCCGACGCCGACGAGCGCTGCGAGCTGTGCAATTCGCCGATCCCGCATGAGCATCGCCACATGCTCGAGCTCTCATCGCGCGAGCTGCTGTGCGCGTGCCGTCCGTGCTCGGTGCTGTTCGACCGCAAAGGCGCCGGGGCGGGTCGTTACAAGCTCGTGCCCGAGCGGCGGCTGCGCCTGGAGGACTTCGCGCTCGACGACGGCGCCTGGGAGCAACTGCGCGTGCCGGTCGAGATGGCGTTCTTCTTTCATTCCAGCGCCGCCGAGCGCGTGCTCGCCTACTACCCCGGGCCGATGGGGCCGACCGAGTCCCAGCTGCAGCTGAGCTCGTGGCAGCAGCTCGAGGGCGAGAACCCGATCCTCGCC
This sequence comes from Solirubrobacteraceae bacterium, assembly GCA_034664905.1. Lineage (GTDB taxonomy): Bacteria > Actinomycetota > Thermoleophilia > Solirubrobacterales > Solirubrobacteraceae > Palsa-744. The sequence continues at coordinate 59,801 of JAXDGS010000094.1, forward strand.
GAGCTCGAGCCCGACGTGGAGGCGCTGCTGGTCAACCGCGTCGGTGACGAGCCCCGCTACTGGCTCGTGCCGCTGGACGAGTGCTACAGCCTCGTCGGGCTGATCCGCACGCGCTGGAAGGGGCTCTCGGGAGGTCAGGAGGTGTGGCAGGAGATCGAGCGCTTCTTCGCGGATCTCGACCGTCGTGCGCGCAGCGCGACGCGAACGCCGCGCAGCGCGCGGCAGAAGGGAGCATGACCATGACCAACGCCGACACGCGACCCGCCGAGCCCACGCATGTGAAGGGCACCAACGAAGGCAATGCGAAGGGCAACTACGAGAAAATGAGTGCGCACAAGCCGGACGGCACCTCGACAGCCGCGCGCTCGACCGGCGTCGCCAAGACGGAGCCGATCGATCCGAGCATGCCCAACCTCTCGCCGGCGTAGGCGCGCGTGCCGGCACAGCCTCAGCCGATCGGCCCCGCCGCGGACACGGCTCCGGCGTTGGCATTCGCGGTTCTGGGTGCGACCGCCGAGCGCCACTCGGCAGCGCCGACGTTGAACTTCGCGCTGCGCATCGAGCGCGAGGGCGGCGGGCCGGTGCGCTCGGTGCTGCTCGACACGCAGATCCAGATCGCCGCGCGGCTCCGCCCCTATGGGGAATCCGAGCAGGCGGCGCTCGTCGAGCTGTTCGGCACGCCCGACCGCTGGGGCACGACGCTGCGGACGCTGCTTTGGACGCGTACGACATTCGTCGTGCCGCCGTTCAGCGATGCCACGGAGATCGAGATCCCGGTCGCCTGCTCGTATGACCTCGAGGTCAGCGCCTGCGCATATCTCTCGGGTCTGCAGGATGGAGAGGTACCGCTGGAGTTCCTGTTCTACGGCTCGCTGTTCTACCAGGGCCACGGCGGAATGCTGCAGACCGCGCGGATCTCCTGGGACCGCGAAGCCGAGTACCGGCTGCCGGTGAGCGTGTGGCGTGAGGCGATGGACCGGCACTTCCCCGGTGCCGCCTGGATGCGCCTCGGGCGCCCGGCGTTCGACGGCCTACGCGCGTACAAGGCCGAGCACGGGCTGCGCACGCTGGAGGATGCAGTCGAGCGTCTGCTGAAGGAGGACGGATGAGCCCCTCGCCGGCGACCGCGGTCGCGCCTGCCGGCGACGACGTCCGACGCATTGCCGATGCCGTGCTCTACGAGGGCTACCTGCTGTGGCCGTATCGCAAGTCGGCGCTGAAGAATCAGCAGCGCTTCACCTTCGGCGGCGTCTATCCGCCGTCGTGGGAGCAGGACGCCTCGCAGGTGCAGACACAGGTGCTGCTCCAGGGTCCGCCGGACGCGCAGATCGAGGTTCGCGTGCGCTGCCTGCAAGTGCTCCGCCGCCAGGTGCTGCGCATCGACTCGCCCGACGCCTCCCCACAGCCGGTCGAGGAGCTGGCCGCACCGACCGGCGAGCGCTTCGTGTCCTGGGACGAGGCCGTCGAGCGCGAGCTCGAGCCCGGTGCGATCGAGATCGCCGCCGGCTCAGAGCTCGAGGTTATTGCGGGCGGAGCGATCGAGCGCTCCTGGGAGGCGCTCGCGGGCGAAATCTCTGTGAGCCGCGAGAGCCTTGGTTGCCAGCTCTCGCGAGTCACCGTGCTCGTCGCGAACACGACGTCATGGCCGGGCGGATCGCGTGAGCACGCGCTGCGCCACACGCTCTGCTCGGCGCACATCGTGTTGCGCGCGCAGGGCGGCGCCTGGGTGTCGCTGACCGACCCGCCGCCCGAGCTGCGCGCCGAGGCGGAGCGGTGTGAGAACGTCGGCCTGTGGCCGGTGCTCGTCGGCGCGCCGCACGAGCGCAGCACGCTGCTGGCCTCGCCGATCATCCTCGCCGACCATCCGGAGGTCGCGCCGGAGAGCCCCGGCGACCTGTTCGACTCGGGCGAGATCGATCAGATGCTCGTGCTGAACATCCTCGCGATGACAGACGAGGAGCGCGGCGCGATGCGCGACACCGATCCGCGCGCGCGAGAAATACTCGAACGGACGGAGTCGCTCAGCGACGAGCAGATCGCGCGCCTGAACGGCGCTGTACGCGACTTCGGGCGGGTGCGTCAGCGATGATCCACGACAGGCCTCCGTGGGAGGAGCTCGAGCGCCGCGGGCCGGACTTCGTCGAGGTCGACGGCACGCCGGTACGCGCCGGCAGCGTCGTGCGGCTGGGCCCGCGACAGACCGGCGGGGACATCTTCGAGGTCGCGCTGGCCGGGCGCACGGCGCTCGTGCACGAGGTGCTCGAAGACTACGAGGGACGCATCCAGCTCGCCGTGACGGTGGTCGACGATCCCGGGCAGGACCTCGGCGCGATGCGCCGTCCCGGCCATCGTTTCTTCTTCGATCCCGCGGAGGTGCAGCCGCTCGACCGCGCGACCGTCGCCGGCTCTCCGCCGCGCACGCGCGTACTCGTGGCGGGCATCGGCAACGTGTTCCTCGGCGACGACGGCTGGGGTGTCGCGCTGGCCGGACGGCTGGCTGCTCGCGCATTGCCGCCGGGCGTAGACGTCGCCGACTTCGGCATCCGCGGGATGGATCTGGCCTACGCCATGCAGGACGGCTACGACGCGGTCGTGTTCCTCGACGCGACGCCGCGCGGGGAGGCGGCCGGGACGCTGTATGTGATCGAGCCCGAGCTCGACGAGATCGAGATGACCGTCGACGCGCACGGCATGGATCCCCTGAAGGTGCTGGCGCTCGCGCGCACGCTCGGCACCGAGCGACTTCCGCGCACGCTGGTCGTTGGTTGCGAGCCGCAGACGCGCATGAGCGCCGAGGACGAGCAGATCGTCGCGGAGCTGACCGAGCCGGTGCGCGCCTCGCTGGATCGGGCGGTCACGCTGGTCGAGGAACTCTTGACGGACCTGACAAATGAAACGCAAACGGAAGGATCGCCGACATGAGCGACAGCAGGGTATCCAAGCCGGTGCAGCTCGGACTGCTCGCGGCCGTTCTCGCCGCGATCGCGGCGATGACCGCGGCACAGTTGCCCGAGCTCCAGCGCTACCTGAAAATCAGGTCGATGTAAATGCACCGGGTCAAAGTCAGGATCGTTGAGGACGCGCTCGACGCAAACAACACGATCGCGCGCGCCAACAGGGAGGACTTCGACCGCGCTCATGTGAAGGTCGTGAACCTCATGAGCGCTCCCGGCGCCGGCAAGACGGCGCTGCTCGAGCGCGCGTTGCGCGACACCGGGGACGTCCGCGTCGCGGTGCTCGAGGGCGACGTCGAGGGCTCGCTCGATGCGCAGCGCCTCGCGGCGCTTCACATCCCGGTCGTGCAGCTCAACACCGGCGCAGGCTTTGGCGGCGAGTGCCATCTCGACGCGAACATGGTGCGCTCGGCGCTCGGCTCGCTGCCGCTCGGGGAGATCGATCTGCTGATCATCGAGAACGTCGGCAACCTCGTCTGCCCGGCCGAGTTTCGCGTCGGCGAGGACTCGCGTGCGATGGTCTGCTCGGTCGCAGAGGGCGAGGACAAGCCGCTGAAGTACCCGCTGATGTTTCGAGCGTGCGAGCTCGCGATCGTCAACAAGATCGACCTGCTCGAGCACGTCGACGTCAACCTCGACACGCTGCTCTCAAATCTGCAGACGGTGCATCCGGGGATCGCGCACATGCTGACCAGCGCGCGGACAGGCGAGGGGGTGGACGCGCTGCGTGACTGGCTGTTGAGCTTTGCCAGGCAGCGCGAGGCCAGCGTCCTCGCGTGATGGCCGCACCGGCCCTCGCCGCAGCCGAGCGCCGGCGCATCGCCGGCGAATCGTTCTTCGCGGCCGAGGCGGAGCGGATCGCGCGCGTTTGTCATCGCATGGCTGAGCGCTTCGCCCGCGGCGGCAGGCTGATCGCGCTCGCAGAGGGACCGATAGCGCGCTCGGACGCGCGCCACGTCGCCGTGGAGTTCGTTCATCCGGTGATCGTCGGCAAGCGCGCGCTGCCCGCGCTCGCGCTGACAGCGGAGGCAGGGCCGCTCGAGGCGCAGCTCGAGCTGCTCGCCGAGCCGCAGGACATCGTGCTCGCATTCGGCGAGCATCTTGCGACGGCCAGCGCGCTGCGCTTCGCACGCGAGCTCGGCTGCCTGACGCTCGCCGCCTCGCCGCTCGGCGCGGAGTGGGAGCTCGTGCCCGCCGAGAGCGATCCGCTCATCGCCCAGGAGCTCGTCGAGAGCCTCTACCACGTGCTGTGGGAGCTCGTGCACGTCTTCTTCGAGCATCGCGGGCTGCTCGAGGGGCGCAGCGAGCGCACCGTGCATGACAGCGGCGCATCGAGCTTTCTCTACCCCTTTCTCTCCCAGCAGGAGGACGATCTCGAGGCGGTGGTGGCCGACGTGCGTGCCTCGGTGCTGCTGAAGTCAAGCGAGGTGGCGGCGCTGCGCACGCAGACGCTGCGCGACGGGGAGCTCGAGCTGCGCGAGGCCGCCGCGGCCATGCGCTCGCGCATGCATCACGGCGGACGCGTCCTTGCCCTCGGCAACGGCGGATCGGCCACCGACGCGATGGACGCCGTCGCAGACCTGCGCAGTCCGCCGGTGGCCGGATGGCGAGCGTGGCCCGCGATCGACCTCACCGAGGACGCTCCCATCCTCACCGCGATCGCCAACGACGTCGGCGAGGAGGCGATCTTTTCGCGCCAGCTGATCGCCTACGGACGCCCGCAGGACGTGCTGCTCGCGTTCTCGACCAGCGGCGGCTCGCGCAACGTGCTCGCCGCATTGGCTCAGGCCCGAAGCCGCGAGATCCTCACGGTCGCCCTGGTCGGCTACGACGGCGGACGGATTGTGGAGGAGGGCCTCGCCGACTACGCGATCGTCAGCCGCTCGGAGCATGTGCCCCGCATCCAGGAGGCGCAGGCGAGCGCATGGCACGTGCTGCGCGAGCTGATCGAGAGCGAGCCATGAGCGGCGGCTGCCGCGCTCGGCGCGCCGGCCCCCGGCCGCCGGCGCTCTAAGCCGATGGCCTCGCAGACCCGCAGCCGCCCGGTGCGCACGCGGGTGCGCGTGGAGGGAACCGTGCAGGGCGTCGGCTTCCGCCCATTCGTGCATCGCCTCGCCGGCGAGCTCGGTCTGCTGGGATGGGTTCGCAACGACGAGCGCGGCGTCGAGGTCGAGGTCGAAGGGCGAGAACAGGACGTCGCGGCCTTCCTCGAGCGGCTGGGCGAGGATGCGCCGCCGCTCGCGCGCGTCGAGCGCGTCAGCTATGAGCCGCGAGCACTCGAGCGCGCGGGCGAGTTTCGCATCCTCCCGAGCGCCTGCGCGGGTGAGCCGGACGCGCCGGTCACGCCCGACGCGGCCGTCTGCGGCGAGTGCCTCGGCGAGCTCCTCGACCCCCGCGACCGCCGCTTTCGCTATCCGTTCATCAACTGCACCAACTGCGGGCCTCGATTCACGATCGTGCAGGGCGTCCCCTACGACCGCGCGCGCACGACGATGGCGCGCTTCGAGATGTGCGCAGAATGCGCCGCCGAGTATCGCGACCCGCGCAACCGCCGCTTCCACGCCCAACCGAACGCATGTCCGCGCTGCGGACCGCGCGCGCGGCTGATCGGAGCGGCGCGTGCAGCGATCGACGCGCCCGCCGCCGCCGCGGAGCTGCTCGCCGACGGCGCGATCGTCGCGGTCAAGGGGCTCGGCGGCTATCACCTGGCCTGCCGCGCGGACGACGAGGCGGCGGTCGGGCGCCTGCGGGTGCGCAAGCACCGCGAGGACCGGCCGTTCGCGCTGATGGTCACCGACGTCGCGGCGGCGCTCGAGCTCGTCGAGATCGAGGATCTCGAGGCGGCGCTGCTCACGGATCCCGCACACCCGATCGTGCTCGCGAGCGCGCGTGCGGGCGCACGGGTCGCGGCCGGCGTCGCGCCGCGCACGGCGGAGCTCGGCGTGATGCTCGCCTACACGCCACTTCACCATCTGCTGCTCGCGGACTTCTCGGCGCTCGGCGGCGGTGCGCTGGTGATGACGAGCGGCAACGTCTCCGATGAGCCGATCGCCTATGCAGATGAGGATGCGCGAGCCCGCCTCGCGACGATCGCGGACGCCTTCCTCGTGCACGACCGCCCGATACACATGCGCACCGACGACTCGGTCGTGAGGGCCGTCAGCGCCGGCGGGCGCCGCCGTCCGTTGCCGCTGCGGCGCTCGCGCGGCTATGTGCCGGCGAGCCTTCAGCTGCCGCTCGACGCACCGCGCGAGCTGCTCGCGTGCGGCGCTGAGCTCAAGAGCACCTTCTGCCTGGCGCGAGGCGCGCGTGCATGGGTCGGCCATCACATCGGCGAGCTGCGCAACTGGGAGACGCTGCGCTCCTACCGCGAGGGCATCGCGCACTTCGAAGAGCTGTTCGCGCTCACGCCCGCAGTAGCGGTCCACGACCTGCACCCCGACTACCTCTCAACGGCCTATGCGAGCGAACGGGAGGACGTCGAGCTGCTCGCGGTCCAGCACCATCACGCGCACCTCGCAGCGGTGCTCGCCGAGCATGGCGAGACGCGCCGGGCCGTCGGTGCGATCTACGATGGCGCGGGGTACGGAAGCGACGGCTCGGTGTGGGGCGGTGAGCTGCTGGTGGGCGACCTCGCCGGCTTCGAGCGCGTCGCGCACCTGCGCGCGGTGCGGCTTCCCGGCGGGGATCGCGCGGCGCGCGAGCCGTGGCGCATGGCCTGCGCGTGGGCGCTCGAGTCCACGGGCCGCGCGCCCGAGCTGATCCCGCAGCGGCTCGACGGTCTCCTCGCGCCCGAGCAGTGGGCGCGCGTCGCGGAGATCGCACGCACGGGCCTCGGGGCACCGCTGACCAGCAGCGTCGGGCGCCTCTGCGACGCGGTCGCTGCGCTCTGCGGCCTGCGCGCGAGCGTCACCTACGAGGGCCAGGCCGCGATCGAGCTCGAGGCGATCGCCGACCGCAGCGAGCGCAGCGCCTATGAGCTCCCCTACGCCGACGGCGAGCTCGACGCGCGCCCCACGGTCGCGGCGGTGATCGCCGATCTGGACGCGGGCGCCAGCCCAGCGACGGTCTCCGCGCGCTTCCACAAGGCACTCGCCGGCGCGACCGTCAGCGCATGCGCGAGCATCGCTCGGGACGCGGGCCTCGAGCTCGTGGTCCTCGCCGGCGGCGTCTTCCAGAACCGGCTGCTGCTCGAGCGCGTCGCCGCGGGGGTGCAGGCGCACGGCCTGCGCACACTGATCCCCGAACGGCTGCCGCCCAACGACGGCGCGATCTCCTTTGGCCAGGCTGCGGTCGCGGCGGCGACGCTGCATGGCGGATCTTCGCAGTAGTCCTCGTTAGCTGGGCGCCAGCGCAGCGAACATCCGCCGGACCACCGCGACTGCGGGCTTGGCATCACCGGCGTAGGTGAACAGGCCCTTCTGGTTGAGGCCTTCGATCAGCTTCACATGGGGCAGCACGCCATGGATCGAGCCCCCCCGGAAGCTCGGGTTCAGCGCGTAGTCGCGCAGCACCCAGACGAGCATCCCGCTCAGCTGCGGATCGGCCTGATAAACGGCGATGTGCGCGGCCAACAGGCGCGCCTGGAAGGCATAGCTGCCGGCGCTCGGGTTCGCGTTCAGCGTGTTCGATTCCGCACCGAACTCGCTGATCAAAAGCACCTTGCCCGCGAAGGTCCGACGCATCGCTGCGAGCCGGCGGCGCATCTGCGCGGTGAGCTGCTGCGCGCTCGAGTGCGGGCTCTCATACCAGCCCGTGTAGTCGGTCTCCGCGATCGCGTCCGCTTCGGAGTACAGCGCGCCGGCATGGCTAGGCGGGTGCTTGCCCCAGACATCGACCGCCACGAGCCTGGTCGGGTCGCGCGCATGCAGCCAGCGCGCGAGCGATCGCACGTAGCGCACCTCGGCGCTGTCGCGGCCGTTCCTCGCCGCCTCGTCCACGAGATTCCAGGCGATGATCGACGGATGCAGCTGGGCGGCCGCTGCGGCTGACCGCGCCTGTTGTTCGGCTTCGGCCAGCAGCCTCGGCGTGCTCGAGTACCAGTTTCCGGCGCCTTCCACGGGCCCGATGCCCTGCCACACGAGGATCCCCGCCGCGTCCAGCCGTTCGAGCAGGCCCGGGTCGAGCGGGTGCTGCGCGCGTGCGGCGTTCGCGCCGATCGCCTTGAGCTCTCCCACGATCACGTCCTCGGCGGCCGGCGTGAGCGCATCGCCGCTGCCGAGCGCATCCTCCTGGATGCTCGCTCCGTGAAGCGTGAGGCGATGTCCGTTCAGGTACATGCGACTGCCCTGGCGGCTCAGCGTCCGCAGGCCGACCGCCGCCGAGTAGCTGGACTCGCTGCCGATCAGGATCGTCAACTGGTAGAGGCTGGGGCTCGACGGTGACCACAGCGCCGGCGATGGCACTTCCACGATCGTCGTGGCCGTCGCGCTCGCGCCATGAGCGAGCTCGAGCGCTCCGAACGCCACGGGGATGCTCTGTTCGCCGTGCGCGAGCGTTCCTTCGGGGGTGACCGTCCGCTGCGGCCCGTAGTTGTGAACCACGACGCTGACCTTCACCGTCGCCGCGCCGCCGGCAGGAGCACCGGGGCTCAGCGAGGTCTGGATGGTCGGGCCCGACAGCTCGCTTTCGGAGATCGCGCGCTCCTCCACCTCGCCGTTGAGCCCACCCCAGTTGAACCACGTGCGGTGAAAGCCCTCCTTCGCCTGTTCGCCGGGGCCGCGCCAGTCGACCCGCACGACCACCGTGTGCGCGCCGGCGGCGAGACGGCTGCGCAGTTCAAAGGGCACATAGGAGCCCCGGTGCGAGCCCAGCGCGTGGCCGTCGACCCACACGCTCGCGTGGAAGTTCGCGGACTGGAAGCGCAGCGCATAGATCCCCGCGTTGGCTGCACTGAAGCGCGTGCGATACCACGCGATAGAGCCTTCGTAGTTGCGCGCGCCCGCGGCGCCTTTGAACGCCGCGCTCACAACGCTCGGCACGCTCACAGTCGCGCCGGAGAAGCCGCCTCGCTGCCAGCCGAGCGCGCTGCCGTGGCCGGCCGGATCGGTGCGCACGATCCAGCGCGCCAGCCGCACGCGTCCGCCGGCGCCTTCGCGGATCAGCGGCTGCGCGGCCGGTTCGCTACCGGCGCCGGCCGGGCTCTGCGCAGCGGCCCCGCCGGCGAGCAGCACGGTGGCGCTCGCCGCGAGCACAAGGGTCCGTCTCCTGTGGTTGGTGGACAGCATCGTTCTCCCGAGATGGCGTTGGCGAGGCGCGGCGGCGCGGGCTGCGCATTCTCGCTTTTCGCCCGCGCGCCTGCATCAACAAGGCTGCGCTCCGTTCAGAGCGGCGCCGGGAGGGGCTCCTGCGCCGCGCTCAGCATCCGCTCGAGCAGCACGCGTGCGCCCTGCTTGGACAGCGGCTCGTTGAGATTTCCGCACTTCGGCGACTGCACGCACGAAGGGCAGCCCGCCGCGCAGCGGCATCCCCCGATCATGCGCAGCGCGTCCTCGCACAGCTCCTCGAAGCGCGCGAAGGCCGCCCGCGTGATGCCGATGCCGCCGGGGTGCCCGTCGTAGAGGAAGATCGTCGGCGCTCCGGTCTGCGGATGGAAGTTCGTCGACAGGCCGCCGATATCCCAGCGGTCGCACATCGCGATCAGCGGCAGAACCGCTATCTGCGCGTGCTCTGTCGCGTGGAGCGCACCGAGCAGCGCATCGAGCGGCAGCGAATCGGCGAGCTGCTGGGCGTCCAGCTCGAACCACAGCGCCTGCGTGGCGAAGCTGCTCGCAGGCAGATCGAGACCGACGAGCTCGACCGGCACGTGATCGGAGAGCCGCCTGCGCTGGAACGCGAGGACGGTATCGGTGACGCTGACCTCGCCGAAGGAGAGCGTCACCCCGAGTGCATCGCGCCGGTCGAGCAGCCGCACTATCTCCGTGTCGGTCGCACGCTTGGGCTGGGTATACCAGTCGCCGCTGAACGGAGCGACGAGCGCGCGGCGACGCTCGAGATCCAGCTCGTGAACCTCGTAGGAGCGTCCCAGGTGCATGTAGATCGCGCCCGCGTGGATCGTCGAATGCGCGCGCGCGGCCTCGGTCGTGCCGAGCATCTCCCCGGAGGAGACATCCACGATCGCGAAGGTGTCGGGCGAGGCCGAGCGCAGCGAGACCCCCGCCGCGGGGTAGCCCTCGGGCCGTCGCGGGACATAGCTCTCGGCCGCCGACAGCGGCTCGGGCGCCTCGCCGGGGACGCCGCGGCGGACGCTCAGCGTGGGCCGGCGTCGCAGCTCGCCCGCTGCGAGCAGCAGCTCCGCATGCGCCTCCCAGCGCGGGCCGAGGAACTCGGCGTCCTCGCGCGACAGGGGCCCCTCATGCGCCGCGCACAGCAGATGCGCTCTGTGGATCAGAGGGCTCTCGTGGTCGAGGATCGCCGCCTCCACCGGGCGCTCCAGGAAGTCCTCGGGATGGCGACAGAAGAACTGGTCGAGCGCGTCCTCGCCGGCAAGGAACAGCGCGAGGCCGCTTCCCCGGCGGGCGATCGAGGAGCGTCCGGCGCGACCCCACATCTGGCGCAGCGACGCGATCGTCCCGGGAAAGGTGACCACGACCGCGACGTCGAGCGTGCCGACGTCGATGCCCAGCTCGAGCGCGTCGGTCGTGATCACCGCACGGAGCTCACCGCGCATCAGCCTGCCCTCGAGATCGCGGCGCTGCTGCGGCGTGTATCCGGCGCGATACGGGGCGATGCGCTCCGCAAGCTCGGGGTCGCTCTGCGACAGATCCTGGGAGACGAGCCGGCTCAGCACCTCAACGCCCTTGCGGGACTTCATGAAGCAGATCGTCCTCGCGCCTTCGCGCACGAGCTCCGCGAGCAGCTCCGCCGCCTCGCCGAGCGCCGAGCGGCGAACGCCGAGCGCCTCGTCGGTCAGCGGTGGATTCCACACCGCGATCTGTTTGCGCGGCGCGGGCGAGCCGTCCTCGTCGATCAGTTTCACGTCCTCTAGCCCCGTCAAACGCTCGGCGAGCTCGAGTGGGTTGGCGATCGTCGCCGAGGTCAGCAAGAAGCGCGGTTGGGTCCCGTACGCGGCAGCGATACGCCGCAGCCGTCGCAGCACGTTGGCGACATGCGAGCCGAACACGCCGCGATACACGTGCGCCTCGTCGATCACGACGACAGCCAGGTTCGCGAACAGATCTGCCCACGCAGCGTGGTTGGGCAGGATCCCGACGTGCAGCATGTCGGGGTTGGTGAGCACGACGTTGGCGCTCTTGCGAATCTGGCTGCGCGCCTCGCGTGGAGTGTCGCCGTCGTAGATCGCGGGGCGCACGCGGCTGTGCAGGCCGAAGGTCGCGAGCGCTCGCGCCTGGTCCTGTGCGAGCGCCTTCGTCGGATAGAGGTACAGCGCACGTGCGCGCGCGTCGCGACAGAGCACGTCGAGGGTCGGCAGGTTGAAGCACATCGACTTGCCCGACGCGGTGCCGGTCGTGATGATCGTCGGCCCCTCCCAGGCGCTGCGGATCGCAGCGACCTGATGGGAGTAGAGCTCTCCTACCTCCATCCGCTGCAGAGCCTCGAGCACGCTCGGGTGAAGCTCAGATGGCGGCTGCGCAAGCTGTGCGCGACCCGGCCCCTCGCGGGCTTCGCGCACGAGCCGCCCGTCGGCGCGCCCCGCGTCCAGCAGGGCGCTCCAAGGCTCGATCTTGCGGTCCTGGGCCACGAGCTTGAGATAGTAGAGGCGATGTCCTCCGCCACCGCCGAGCGCTGGGCGCAACAGCGCACCTTGCACCATTCGAGCTTCCCCGCCGAGCTGCTCGCCGCCAAGCGCGAGCACAAGGTGTCCGTGTGCCTCCCCGCGCGCGAGTGCGCGGGAACCGTCGCAAAGATCGTCACCGCGCTGCTCGAGCTTCGTCAGGCGGGGGTGCTCGATGAGGTCGTGGTCGTCGACGCCGCCTCAGCTGATGGCACCGCGAGCATCGCTGCGCGCGCCGGTGCGGTCGTCTGGCAGGAGGCAGAGCTGATGCCCTCATACGGCCCGGTGTGCGGCAAGGGCGATGCGATGTGGCGCGCGCTGTCGATGCTGGACGGCGAGCTGGTGTGCTTCCTCGACGCCGACACCGAGGACTTCTCCGCGCATTTCGCGACCGGCCTGCTCGGGCCGCTGATCCTCGACGCGGAGGTGTCCTTCGTGAAGGCCTTCTACCGCCGGCCGCTGGGGGACCGCGGCGGCAACCAGCAGGACGGCGGCGGGCGTGTGAACCATCTGATGGCGCGTCCTGCGCTCGCGCTGTTCTACCCCGAGCTCGGGCTCGTGCGCCAGCCGCTCGCCGGCGAGGTGGCGGCGCGTCGCGAGCTGCTCGAGTCGCTGCCCTTCGCCACCGGCTACGGCGTGGAGATAGCGATGCTCATCGACGCGTGGCGGAGCGTCGGGCTCGAGGGCATCGCACAGGTCGACCTCGACGAGCACCGCAACCGCCACCAGCCGCTTTCGGCGCTGAGCCCGATGGCCGGCACCGTCCTCGCGGCGATCTCCCGGCGCCTCGCGCTCGAGGGGCGCCTGCAGGGTGTCGAGCTGGAGCTGCTCGAACGCCCTCCACTGGCGAGGTGACGGTCTGAGTGAGCGCGCGCTGCCTGTATCTGGATCTCGACGGCACGCTGCTCGGCCGCCGCGCATCGCTACTGCACGACGGCGAGGGCGCCGTTTCGATCGACGGCGTGCGCGCCGTGCACGCTTGCCTGCGCGCGGGCGTCGAGGTGGTGCTGATGTCCGGCCGCCGGCGCGCGCAGGTGGCCGAGGATGCGCGGCTACTCGGCCAGAGCTCCTACATCTTCGAGGCCGGCGCGTGCGTGGTCCTCGACGGCGAGGAGCACTGGCTGACCGGCGAGCTCCTGCCCGGCGAGCTCACGATCGCCGAGCAGATCGAGTCGAAAGGCGCGCCGGCGCTACTGCTCGAGCGCTACCGCGGGCGGCTCGAGTACCACGAGCCGTGGCACGTGCAGCGCGAGGTCTCGCACCTGTTCCGCGGGCTCGTCGACGCCTTCGAGGTCGACCGGCTGCTGGCCGAGCATGGCCACGGCGACCTGCGACTGGTGGACAACGGCGTGGTCACGCGGCGCTCGGCCGCGCTCGCGCAGCTGCCGCACGTGCGCGGCTATCACCTCGTGCCGATCGGGGCGTCGAAGGCGGCGGCCGTCGCGTTCCACGCTCGCGCGCGCGGCCTCGAGCGCCGCGAGGTGTTCGCGGTCGGCGACTCGCGCGAGGATCTCGCGTGCGCCGCGCAGGTGGACACGTTCTGGCTCGTGGCCAACGCGATCGAACGCGACCCCTCAATGCGCGAGGCGCTCGCCGCGCACGAGAACGTCCGCGTGGCCGGCGCGGGCTACGGCGCGGGCGTGTATGAGGCCGTCGTGAGCACGCTTATGGAGCGTCAGGCTCCTTAGAGCCTGCGCCAAAGGCGCCGCCAGAACCCCGGCCCGGGGCGCCTGCGCCAGAGCGCAGCAGGCGGCACCGTCGCACGGACCAGCGCTACCCAGTCCTGCAGCGGAAGCTCGCCCGAGATCAGGCGCCCGAGGGCGCTGGTGACGGGCGCTGCGACGCCTGCGCGCTCCAGCGCGCGCGCGAGCAGCGGCACCGACTCCAGCGCCTCCACCGCCTGCTCGATGCGCCCGGGGATCTCTGCCGCGGGCACGCCCGCGGCGAGCAGCTCGCCGGCGCGTCTGTTGCGGCTCTCGCTTGACAGGGCGGTCGCGACCAGATCGCCGGCGCCAGCCAGCCCGATCATCGACTCGGGTCGCGCGCCGAGCCCCTCTGCATAGCGCCAGACCTCGGCGAAGATGTGGCCCGCGGCAGCGCCCGCCGCGTTCAGTCCCTGTGCTTCGGTCGCGCCGGCGGCGAGCGCCGCGGCGTTCTTTGCAGCCCCGGCGAGATCCACGCCGACTGGGTCATCCGAGCACTCGCAAACGACGCCCGCGCGGGTGAGCGCGCTCGCGAGCGCGCGCGCGAGTGCCTCATCGCTCGAGGCTGCCACCAGCGCTGCGCCCGCGTGCACCATCTCCTGAGCGTGCGCAGGCCCGCCGAGGCACGCCACGCGGTCGGCGCCGAAGCGCTCGCTCAGGACGAGCGTCGGCGGCACGCCGTCCGGCGCGACCAGGCCCTTGGCGACCGACACGAGCGCCGCACGGCGTCCGAGGCCAGCGGGATCGAGCCCCGAGATCACCTCCCCGATGCCCCGCGAGGGCACGGCCAGGAACACGTAGTCGGCGCGCGCGAGGCCGGCCGCCGCGGGCTCCACGCGTAGCGCAGCCGGGAGCTGCACACCGGGCAGGTACGCCTCGTTGGCGCGGTCGGCCTCGATCACCTCCGCCTGCGCCGCGGTGCGGGTTTGAAGGACGGTTCGCAGGCCGCTCCGCACGAGCACGATCGCCAGAGCCGTGCCGAAGGACCCGGCGCCGATGACGGTCGCGCGCCGCGCGCCCGGCGTCGGCAGCGACCGCGCCCGCACGGCACGTGCAGGCGGGCCGGTAGGCTCGGGCTCGTCCATATGACGAGCGAGCCTAGCGATCCGCAGGAGACCGGCGCCCAATGGAGCAACTGGACGGGCGATCAGCGCTGCACGCCCGCCGCGCTGCAGATGCCCGCGACGGTCGAGCAGCTGTGTGCGGCGATCGTGGAGGCGGCGGGTCGCGACGAGCGCGTCCGCGTCGCCGGCGCCGGGCATTCGTTTGGGGACATCGCGCTGAGCGACGGGATGCTGATCTCGCTCGAGCGCCTCGCCGGCGTCCTCGACGTCGACCGCTCCGCCGGCCTCGTGCGCGTGCAGGGAGGCATCACCATCTACGAGCTATGCAGGCACCTCGACGCCGATGGCCTGGCGCTCGAGAACCTCGGCGACATCGACGCGCAGAGCATCTCCGGCGCGATCTCGACCGCGACGCACGGCACGGGTGCGCGGCTGAGGAACCTGTCCTCGCAGGTGAGCGAGCTGAAGCTCGTGCTCGCCGACGGCTCCACGCTCGAGTGCTCGCGCGAGCGCGATGCGGAGCTCTTCCGCGCCGCGCAGGTCGGGCTCGGATCGCTGGGGGTGATCGCGGAGGTCACGCTTCGCTGCGTGCCCGCGTTCACGCTGCACGGCGTTGACGCGCCGGCGCCGTTGGCCGAGACGCTTGAGCGATTCGACGAGCTGGTGCTCGCGAACGACCATTTCGAGTTCTTCGTGTTCCCGCACGCCGATGTCGCGCTCACGCGCACCAACAACCGGACCGAGCGCCCGCCACGGCCGCGCAGCCGCGCCTCCGCGTATGTGAACGACGTGCTGCTCACCAATCGTGCGTTCGAGCTCGCGTGCCGCGCAGGACGCCGCTGGCCGTCGCGGATACCGCAGCTGAACCGGTTGGTGACGCGCCTCGCCGGCCATTCGGAGCGGATCGAGCGCTCGGCGGCGATCTTCGCCTCGCCGCGACTCGTCCGCTTCACCGAGATGGAGTACTCATTGCCGCGCGAGCGCACCGTCGAGGCTGTGCGTCGCGTGATGGATCTGATCGAGCAGCGTGGCTTTGCCGTGCCGTTTCCGATCGAGGTGCGGACGGTCGCGCCCGACGATGCGTTTCTCAGCACCGCCGCCGGGCGCGAGAGCGGCTTCGTGGCTGTGCACATGTACCGCGGGATGAGCTGGGAGCCGTACTTTCGGGCGGTCGAGGCGGTCATGGACGAGCTCGGCGGGCGTCCTCACTGGGGCAAGCGCCACTTCCAGACGGCCGCGACGCTGCGTCCGCGCTATCCGGACTGGGATCGCTTCCAGGCGGTCCGCGCGCGGCTGGATCCGGAGCGGCGCTTCGCCAATTGCTGGTCTGAGCGTGTGCTCGGTGGCCTCGATGGCTGACGAGGCCCACGAGCGCATCGAGCGGGCGACCGCAGGCCTCGAGGCTCCGTTCGCGGTGGTCGACCTCGACGCGCTGTGGGCGAACGCTCGCGATCTCGAGCGCAGGGCTGCTGGGAAGCCGATCCGCCTGGCGAGCAAGTCGGTGCGCTGCCGGTCCCTGCAGGAACGAATACTCGCCCGCGATGGCTTCCGCGGCACGCTCGCGTACACGCTCGGGGAGGCGCTGTGGCTCGCCTCGCACGGCGCGCGCGATCTGCTCGTCGCCTATCCCACGACCGATCGGCACGCGCTGGAAGCGCTCGCCGGCACCGTGGCGCAGGCGGCTTCCCGCGAGCAGCCCGGCGAACCGGAGCATGCGCGCGCGCACGTGACGGTGCTGCTCGACGGCGCGGAGCAGCTCGAGCTGATCGCGCAGGCGGCCGAGGCCGCGAGCGCGACGCTGCGGGTGTGCATCGACGTCGACGCCGGCTGGCGTGCGTTCGGCGGGCGCGTGACGGTCGGCGCCAAGCGCTCGCCCGTGCGCACGCCCGAGCAGGCGGCGGCGCTGGCGCGCGCGATCCTCGATCGCGGCGGCCTGCGGTTGGTCGCCATCATGGCCTACGAGGCGCAGATCGCAGGCGTGGGCGACTCGCCTGCGGGGCGACCGTTTCGCGCGCGCGCGATCCGCGCGCTCCAAGCGCGTTCGGCGCGCGAGCTCGCCGAGCGTCGCGCAGCGATCGTCGCGGCCGTCGCAGAGACGCTGGCTGATCGCGGGCAGCCGCCGCTCGAGTTCGTCAACGGGGGTGGCACGGGAAGCGTGCAGGGCACCGCCGCCGAGGCGGCTGTGACCGAGGTTGCGGCGGGCTCGGGCCTGTACGCGCCGACCCTGTTCGACGCATACAGCGCGTTCAAGCTGCAGCCGGCCGCGATGTTCGCGTTACCGGTCGTGCGACGTCCAGGAGCAGGCGTCGTGACGGCGCTCGGCGGCGGCTACCTGGCGTCGGGTCCCGCAGACGCGGCGCGCCTGCCGCAGCCGCATCTGCCCGCCGGGCTGCGCCTGGACCGGCAGGAGGGTGCCGGCGAGGTGCAGACACCGCTGCTCGGGGCTGCCGCCGACGGGCTCGCGGTCGGCGATCGCGTCTACTTTCGCCACGCGAAGGCCGGCGAGCTTTGCGAGCGCTTCAACAGCCTCCACCTGATCGAGTCAGGACAGATCGTCGAGGAGGTCCCGACCTACCGCGGCGAGGGACAATGCTTTCTGTGAGCCGCGACGCCGGAGCGCAGGACGCATGGATTCACGGGGTCCTCGCGGAGGTCGTAGAGGCGCTCGCCGCGATCGATCGCACGCCGTGCTCGCCGGGCGAGCAGCAGGCCGCGGAGTGGATCGCGGCGCGGCTGCGCGCCGCGGGCGCGAGCGAGGTCGCGCTCGAGCCCGAGCCCTCCTGGGGCACCTTCCCCCCGACTGCCACGGCGCTCGCAGTGCTCGGCGCGCTCGCCGCTTCGAGCGTGCTCGCCGGACGGCGCGCCTCGGGAGCGCTGCTCGCGGCGGTGAGCATGCTCGGCGTGGTGGACGAGGCCCAGAACGGTCCACGGATCGTGCGTCGCATGCTGCGCCGCCGTCGAAGCACGGTCAACGTGGTGGCGTGCGCCGCTCGCGAGGCCGATCACCAGGAGCCATACACGCTGGTCGTGCTCGCACATCACGACGCTCCCCAGACGGGCGTGATCTTCGACCAGACGCTTCAGCGCAGGCTGTACGAGCTCGCACCCTCGCTGCTCGAACGTGGAAAGACCCCGCTGCCGCAGTGGTGGGTCGGGATTGCAGGCCCGCTGCTCACGATCGCCGCGGCTCTCGGGCTGGGCCGCGGCCTTGCGCGCGCGGGACTGTCGCTCAACTTGCTCGGGAGCGCGGTGGTCGCCGACATCTGGCGCAGCGAGACCGTGCCCGGGGCCAACGACAACCTCTCCGGGGTCGCGGCGCTCGTCGCGCTCGCGCAGCTCCTGCGCGAGCGCCCA
>JAXDGS010000095.1:0-6971 GCA_034664905.1 Solirubrobacteraceae bacterium
AGGGCGAAGCCTTCGCCCTCCCCGGGCCGCCCCCCTCAGAGGCACCGTTGCCGCGATGCCTTGCCTACGAGAATCCGCAAACCAAGAGGAGCCTCCGATGCCACGCATCATCGTCACCACCGATCCAGCACCCCTATCCCCCGGTGCCTCCATCTGGCTCGACGAGCACGTCCACTCGGTGCACCTGAGCACCGATCACGCGGCGGCACAGTTCGTCGAGCGGCTCGCCTGGGCGATCAGCGACGCGGAGGAGCGCGGCCGCGACGACGCCGATCGCCGCACGAAGCGGAGCCGACAGCCACCGAGGAACAGGTCCGTGCGGCGCCCCCTCAGCCAGCAGCGCGTTCGCGCCTAGCCGGGCGCGAGCCTCTAACCCACCTGCCCATGCTCCTGCTCCTGCTTCTGTTGGGCGCGGCCTGGATATCGATCCTCCTGGTGGTCGTCGGCGCGTGCGTCGCAGCCCGCAACGGCGACCATCGGCACGAGCGGCCAACTTCTCGGGTCGTGCGCGCAGAGCGAATGGACCCGAACAGCTCGCCGCGCGAGCTCGCGCCTCACACACGGCAGGCGAAGTATCAGTTGTCTACTCCCGCGTAAACGCCACCAGCAGTGACCACGTTGGTCGATGCACGAGCATGCGATCAGTCTTTCCGCGGGCGGCGATATCGTCAGGGCCCAAAGCCCGGTCCGTCGCCTTCTTGATCCTGGCGGCACTGGGCGCCTGGAGCATTGGTTTCGAGATCAATGTGCTGTGGGGACCGGGGGAGCACGCCAGCGTCGTGTTCGGGCATGTGGCCTTCGTGCTGGTCCTTGGCTTGGCGGGGCTGCTGTCTGTCGCGCGAGGGATCCTCTACGCGCAGGAGCGGGGGGCTTGGATCGCGATTGGCGGCGCATGCGTGATGTGGGCCGGCGCCGAGGCCTACTACGGCTTCGTGCTCGCGCCGATGAAGGTGATTCCGGTCCCGTCGCTCGCCGACGCCGGGTATCTCCTCTTCTACCCACTGGCCTTTGCGGGCATGATCATGCTCTTCCGGGCGCGCTCAGGACGCGCCAGCGCCGCTCAGTGGCTCGACGGGTTTACGGCGGCCCTGGCGGCCGGCGCCCTCAGCGCCGCCGTGGGGCTCGATGCAGCGCTGCAGGCGATCGGCGGCAAGCCGCTTGAAGTGGTTACGAATTTGGCGTATCCGGTGGGCGATCTGCTGCTGTTGGGGATCATCGTCGGCGCGTTGGTGGTGTGCGGGTTGCGCACCGGCCGTGCATGGCTGTTGCTGGCGCTTGGCATCGGAGCATTCTGCGTCGCAGACGCGCTCTATCTGGTGAAGGCGGCCGAAGGCGCGTATGAGCTCGGTATTTGGTTCGACGTCGGCTGGCCGGTCGGCATGGTTGTGTTGGCCGCTGCCGCATGGGCGGACCCACCCGGGCGAGCGGCGCCGAGCATCCGCGCGGCGCGCGGCGTGCGGCCGATCGTTCTTCCGATCGTCTTTGCGGTGATCAGCATCGGCCTGCTGCTCTACACGGGAAGCGCGCATCTGAACTGGGGAGTGCGAGCCCTCGCTGCATGCTCGCTTGGGATGGTGCTGCTGCGACTGACGCAGACCTTCAAGGACAACACGAAGGTCATGGCGGAGCGCAACCGCGAGGCCCGCAGCGATGCGCTCACCGGGCTGTCCAACCGCCGCGCACTCAATTCAGACCTTGCTCGGGTAGACGATCACGTCGGTCCGGATCAGCCGGCGATCGTCGCCGTGTTCGACCTCGATGGCTTCAAGCACTACAACGACACCTTTGGCCATCACGCGGGGGATGCGCTGCTGGCGCGCCTCGGCGTCAAGCTGCGCGAGAGCGTCGCCGGACGTGGCCGGGCCTATCGCATGGGCGGTGATGAGTTCTGCGTTGTCGTCCAGGGCGGCGGAGACTTCGACGACGCGGTTCAGCGCGCCGCCGCAGCCTTGACCGAAGTCGGCGACGGCTTCACCATTGGCAACTCCTACGGCGTCGTCCACATGCCCGGCGAGGCATCCGACGCCGACGCGGCCCTGCAGCTGGCAGACCAGCGCATGTATGACCGCAAGGGCGGCGGACGGTCGTCGGCCAAGCGTCAGAGTCGCGACGTTCTTCTGCAAGCACTGCGCGAGCATGCACCCAGCCTCGGAGATCACACCCAGGGCCTACGCGAGCTCGCAGAAGCGGTCGCGCGCAAGCTGGGGTTCACGGACAGCGCAGTCGAAATGACCGGCATCACCGCAGGCCTTCACGACGTCGGCAAGATGGCGATTCCGCGCGCGATCCTCGACAAGCCGGGTGCCTTCAACGAGGAGGAGTGGGCGTTCATGCGCCGCCATACGATCATCGGCGAGCGGATCATCGCGGCCGCTCCGGCCTTGGCCGACGTCGCGCTCGCTGTTCGCGCCACGCACGAGCGGTGGGATGGAGACGGCTACCCCGACGGCCTGGCCGGCAGCCGCATCCCCGCTGCGGCGCGCGTGGTGACGGTCTGCGATGCGTTCGACGCCATGATCGCCGAGCGCCCGTACTCTGCGGCGCGCGCAACGACCGACGCGGTCACCGAGCTGAAGCGCTGTGCCGGGACGCAGTTCGACCCGGCGGCTGTAGATGCCTTCGCGCAGGTGTTCGCCGAGCGCCTCGCTGACGCGACCGCGCAAGCCGCATCCAAGCCGGGCGATCTATCGCCCGTCGGGTGAGAGCCTCACCCGGATTGCATCCCAGGGTGCCTTGTGCGAGGCGCGTCGGTCGAAGCGACCGGCCGTCCTGGGCGCCGCGGTCACGCTCGCGGCGCGGCGCTCTGACTCACGCTCGTTGAGCCATACCTCGTACGGGTCTGTGGGCTCGTTACGCGCGAGGAGAATCTGCGGTTCCCAGCGGCGTTCAAACTGGGCCAGTCCGTCGTCTGCAAACGGCACGCACATCGACGAGGGCGGGTCGTTGCAAAGTGTGGGGCTGTCCTGTGGTGAGTGGCGGAAAGCTTGAAGCCGTTGCATGTGACGGTCTCCTGAATCGCTCGATGGAGTCCAAGCATGCATCTCTTTCACCCATTTTCCAGGAGTGTTAAACGAACGACGTAGGTTGCTTCCCGCAAGGTGAGCAAAGCATGCCCGAAGCGGGCAACCGAGCAGCCTTTATGGGGTAAGCGGTGTCGTGCGCTTCGTGCGCTCCACATTTGGGGTGCGCACGGCTCATTTCCCTCGGATCGCCTGCATGGCAGGCGATCACCCTACCGGGCCAGGGCGATGCGGGTCGATGCGCATTCCGGGCGGCCATCCAGCAATCAACACACGTCGGCTCCAGCGTGGTAGGGTCGCAACCATCCGGGCGAGATGTCCCGGTCACGGCACCGGGGGAGGTCGCCGGACCGACACTTGGCCGCTGACGCCCAGCTCGGGCGGCCGGGGCCGAGGACAAGCTGCGGGCTCCATCGCGGCCGAGGTCCAGAGGCGGTTCAGAGCCCAGTCGCCAAAGGCCCCAGGGCTTCTCCCTCGGGCCAACTAGAGGGGGTACCATGAAGAGGAAGTTCGTTATCGGGCTTGCATCAGTGCTGGCCGCATCAGGGCTGTCCGCCGCTTCGGCGTCCGCGTTTCCTCAGCTCTGGACCGACAGCAGCAAATCGACGCTTCTGCGTAGCGTCTCGAGCACGCCGATCAACCAGCCGGATGCCATGGAGTTCGTCAACAACGGCCCCTTGACCCTGGAAGGGTCATCAAGCGGCGCGAACCCCGGGGTCATCTGCAGCGAGGTCGAGTTCGGCACCACGGTTGTCAAAAACAACGCAACAGAAGAAGTCAGGCTCGCCCTGCCCTTCGGTGTCGCGGAGGGCGATAACTGCTCCATCCCCGGAACCACATTGAACGTCCCTGTCTACTTCGACACGAACGCCGCCGGCGGGGGAGTGGCATTCATCACCATTGGCGTCGGGCCAGCCTACCTCACCACAATCCATAACCTGAAACTCTCGCTGAACATCAGCGGCAACTGGTGCACCGCACAACAGCCGACCACCGCGGGGATAACGGGCGAAATGCGCAACTGGGCGGGACCGTTCGTGGAGGAGGAACCGAACAATCTCAACGTGCACTTCGAAAAAGCACCGGTATCCGTGGTGTGCACGATCGCCTCGAAAAAAGTGAAATACACCTCGACCCTGACGGGTGACTTCTACGTCGAGACGATGAGCGCCGCCACCGACACCGCATGGGTTGAATAGGGGCGGACGGCAGTCCAAACGCTGCACGAAATCGAATTGCACACGGGGGGCGGGATCCAACTCCGCCCCCCGCTTGCGCGCGGTCTAGGATCGGCTCGCGTGAGGGGCGGACGATGAGGATCCACGCCGATCGACCGGCGCAGTCCGCCGCTCGGCTGATCGGCCGGCCGATCATCGCCGCCGTGCTCTTGCTGCTCGTCGCTATGGTCGTGTCCGGCTGCGGCACGACGAAACCGCCGGCGATAGCCAACGTGCAGGGCAACGCCATCTCCCAGAGGACGCTCGAGCACTGGAGCGCCATCAAGCGCGCCGAAGCGCAGAGCTCGCCGACGCCCACGACAGCCGCACCGGAGGAGATCACAAAGAAGGCGCTGGCGTTCCTGATCACCGCTGCGTGGTTGCAGGGGGAGGCCGCCGATCGAGGGATCAGCGTCTCGAGCACCGAAGTCGACGCGATCTACCGGCGGTTGCTGGGGGGGAACGCCGGCCAGGCGTTTGCCGCCACCATGAGGCAGCGGGGAATGTCCAGTGCCGATGAGCAGTTTCAGCTGCGTATCGCGCAGCTCGCCTTCAAGCTCGAGCGCGAGGTCACCTCGGGTGCCCAGCACATCTCCGCCGCGCAGCGACGACAGCGCATCAGCGCGTTTGTCGCCGCGTACCGCCACCGCTGGAAGCAGCGCACCACCTGCCGGCCCGGCTACGTCATCGCCGAGTGCCGAAACGGGCCGGCGCTGTCCCAATCGCCCGGCAACGGCTAGCGCGGCGCCGCGTGGTCGCCACGACAATCATCACGCTCGCGTGTGCAACGGCCCTGCTCGTCACCCCGCCTTCGCCGGGTGGCGGATAAGGCTCTGCGCGCACTCGACGATCGTCTCCTCGATCGGCCGCGGGGACCATCCGAGGAGTTGGTTGGCCTTCTCCGCCGAGTAGGTGACCTTCTTGCCGAGATCGCCTGCCACCGAGCGGATGCCCGGATCGAATCTCGCCATCGCGCGGACGAGGAGATCGGGTACGCGCCGGCTCGGGACCTTGCGCGCGTCCTCGCCGAGGCGGTCGCGCAGGATCTCTGCGACCTCGGACATCCACAGGAACGGGCCGGTCGCGATGAACCGCTCGCCGCCGGCGTTCGATGCCGTCATCGCAGCGACCTCGAGCTCGGCGACGTCACGCACGTCCACGAAGCTGAACCCCAGGCGCGGGAGGCCTGGCATCCCGGTGAGCATCCGCTCGATCGCCTGCAGCGAGTACGAGCGATCCTCGTTCAGCGCCGGGCCGATGATCGCGACCGGGTTGACCGTCACGAGCCGCTCGAGCGCCCCGGCCTCACGCACCAGCTGCCAGGCAGCACGCTCCGCGATCGTCTTCGAGCGCACGTACGGCGTCAGGTCACGATCCTCCGGATCGGTCCAGTCCTCCTCGGTGAGCGGTCGCTGAGCGCCGTTCGCGGCGCCTCTGATCGCGGCGACCGACGAGGTCACGACGACGCGCCGCACGCCGGCCGCGAGACCCGCGCGCAGGACCCTGAGGGTCCCGTCGCGGGCGGGGACGATGAGCTCATCGGCATTCTTGGGCTGCGCCGGCGGGAACGGCGAGGCGACATGCAGGACGTAAGCGCACCCCGCCACCGCCTCGGGCCAGCCGGCGTCGTCGGTGAGGTCTGCGGCGAGCACCGAGAGGCGGTCGCCGGGGTCGGTCTCGGAGGTGACCGCCGCGCGCACCTCCGCCTCGCGCGCGAGCGAGCGGACCGTGGTCCGCACGCGGTATCCGCGTCGCAGCAGCTCGATCGCGCACCAGCCGCCCAAAAAGCCCGAGCCGCCGGTGACGAGCACGGTCTCCTCTAGGTTGTCCATCAGGCCTCCTTCCTCGGACGTCAGGCCGCGCCGGCGAACGCTGCGTCGACCACCGCCTGGGCCGTCGGCCCGTACGGGGGTGCGAAAGCCTCGATCAGATCGCCCTCGCCGCGGACGAACACCGCGCGCAGGTTGGAGAACTCGCGGAAGCCCTCGACGCCGTGGTGGCGCCCCGAGCCGCTCTGCCCGACGCCGCCGAACGGCAGGGACGGCAGCGCGCCATGGACGGCGGCGGAGTTCACACACGCCCCGCCCGATGTCGTTCGCCGCAAGACCTCGTTGGCGACATCCTCGTCCTTCGCGAACACATACAGCGCCAACGGCCGCTCGCCGCCATTCACATGCTCGATCGCCTGCTCGAGCGTGTCGTAGGCCTTGATCGGCAGGATCGGCCCGAAGATCTCCTCCTGCATCAGCGCGAGATCCTCGGGCGGGTCGAGCACGAGTGACATCGGCAGCTGGCGCGTCGCCGGATCGAACTCCCCCGCATCCTCGAGCGGCCGAACGTCGCAGCCGCGTGCACGCGCGTCCTCGAGCAGCCCTTGGATCCGGGCCACATGACGGCTGGAGATGATCCCGGTGCAGCTCTCCGAGGAGCAGTAGCCGGGCATCGACTCGCGCACGTAGTCGGCCGCGAGCGCCGCGAAGCTCTCCATTTGCTCACGCGGCACCAGGCAGTAGTCCACCGAGATGCACATCTGCCCGTTCTTGAGAGCCTTGGTCGCGAGCACTTGCTTGACGGACTCGGCGTCGACGCTGTCCGCGGTCAGGATCGCCGGGCACTTGCCGCCGAGCTCGAGCGTCACCGGCACCAGCTGCTCGGCCGCGGCCTTCGCGATCTCGCGGCCGATCGCCGGGCTGCCCGTGTAGAGGAGGTGATCCCAGCGAACGCGTGTAAACGC
>JAXDGS010000096.1:0-4687 GCA_034664905.1 Solirubrobacteraceae bacterium
GGTCGGCGGTTCGACCCCGCCCCTGGCCACCGCGTCTAACTGTGACGTTGGCGTGTGATGTGTCTAGCAGCCAGGGTCAGGGGCTCTAGGTCTCAATTGTCCTCCCTGGCCCCCACCGCCACCGTAATCACCCTGTCGGTGTCGCCGGTGAGGCTTTGGTGATCGGTGATGCTGCTGGGGCCGTGACCAGTGGTGTGCCAGGGCCGGTTTGGGACGGGTTCCGGCTTAGCGTGAGCCTCTGACGTGCAAACGGGGCCCGCCTTGCGACCCTGGTGCGCAAACTCCGACGCTCCCGACCCGCTAGCAGGTCAATGGAGATTAGGGCGGAGGCCTGCCGCTTTGATCCGGTGAGATAGGGGGCGGGGCCGACCTACGATGGCGAGGTGACCGGCAGACGCGACGGGGTCAACCAGCCATTGTCCGCCGCCTCCCGTACCGCGGGTGCTGGCGCTATTGGCGGCGCCTCCGACGAGGCTGGCAGCGCGCACCGCGCTGCGGTCGCGCTGCAGTTGGTGGTCGCCTCGCTGACCGACGCGCCGGTGCCGGAGGCGCTGCCCATTCCGATGCGGCCTTCTAATGGATGTGGGCCCGACCAGGTCCCCGCAGCGGTGCGCTTGGAGACCGACCACGCGACTGATGACATCGCGGTCGACCTTGTCGGAGGGGACCGAGTCCTCATTCAGGCCAAGTTGCGCGTCAAGCGAGAGGTGCTTCGCGCGGTTCTGATCGAGCAGTGGCTGCCCGCGGTTCTCGACCAAGGGTGGCAGGACCGCACCGCGCTCGTCCTCGCCACCGAGCGCGCCACTGAGGAGCTGCGCACCCTTGGGCAGGCGTGGCAGCGGCGGCAGGACTCGTCCGCCGGCGCGCCGACCCCCGGTGAGCTGAAGGCACTCAAATATTGGGACACCATGCTAAGCGCGGTGATCGAGCAACTCGACCCGGCGGGCCGGGCCAAAGCGCGAGGCCGACTCGAGAGGGCAGTCGTCTTGATGTTCGTTGAGGGCCGCGGACCGGACAGCCCCGGCTGGAAGCTGCAGGTCGCGCGGTTGGCGGATTCCGTGGTACCGGCAACGCAGGCACTGGCAGCCGTTCACGCCTTGACAGAGGCGATCCGCACGTCCGCGCAACGACGCACCGGAGGCACCGCGCATCACTGGGCGCAGGTGCTGGCTGACGCCCCGCTCGACCTGATCGCCCGCCCGGACGGGGTCACCGCCGCCCGCGTCGCCGCCGAACGCGCTGCCACGGCAGAATATCGGGGGCAGCTCGCGCGGCGGCTGAACCGGCTGACGCTGCACCCCCTCGGCGTCTCGTTGTCCGACGTGAATGTGCCCGGGCTCGCGAGCGGCCTCCGAGTCCGTAATCCCGACCAGGAGCCGGACACCGGTGTCCCTCACGACCTGTTCGAAGAGGTCCGCGGCCACCGACGCTGTCTGTTGCTTGGGCAGCCCGGCGGTGGGAAGAGCGAAGCGATGACCCAGCTCGCCGCGTTTGCGGCCGATCCGAGTACGGCCCGTGCCACCGACCCGTCCCTCGAGGACATTTGGGCGGATCTGAGCACCTGGGCGCCCCTGCCGATCCTCGTCCCGCTGACGCGGCTGCTGCCACCCAACTGCAACGACCCGATCGTCATCACCACCGACCGCCTCGCCGCCGTCGCCACCGAGACGCTCGACGGCGAGGTCCGAGACCTCGCGGCGACCGTCGCCGTCCGAGCGCTGCGCGACGGTTCGACGCTGCTGCTGCTCGACGGACTCGACGAGTGCCGCAACCGTCGTTGCGACATGGTGGCCGCCCTCGATGGTCTGCTGGACCGTCTGCACAAGGACGTGACCGTGCTCATGTCAAGCAGGCTCAGCGCTCGCGCTGACGCTGACCGACTCGGGATGGATCAGCTGATGCTGACCATCCCGAAGGACCTGGCTGAGGCCACTTCCGTGGTGCTGGCGGCGTTCGCGGCACGGGAAGCCGCCCTAGGCGTCCGTAGCGAATGGCTCCAACAGCGCAGGCACTGGCTGCATACGCAGCAACGTGGTCACCACGAGCTGTTCGAGATCCCCCTGATGGCCATGCTGGCGACCGTCGTCGCGGGGCAGGCAGCGTACCCATCGCGGCTGCCACACGGGCGAGCCCGGCTGGTCATGGCTGTAGTCGATCTGCACATCGAACGTTGGGAGACGCGACGCCACCACGACGGTGGGCTGGAGATCGCCTCTCTGGCCGCGCCAACCGCCGTCGCCGCCATGCAGGAGACCTTCAATGTGCTCGCGCACGCCCTCAACGCCACGGGCGATGTCTCCCGGGCCGACGCCGCGGCACAAGTCACCCAGCTTCTGCTGGACCGCTATCTGCCGGCGCCGGGCCAGGCTGAACGGGCCGCGGATGACATCCTGTGGGCGTGGCAGGAAAGCGCCGTGTTCGTCCTGGCCGACGACGACGCACTGCGGCCCCGACTGCGTCTGTTCGCCGAGGTCGGCGAGGCGCTGCACGCGACCGGCCGGCCCGACGAGCTGTCCTCGTGGGTGGACGCGCGCATCGACGATGAGGACCGGCACCCGGAGCTCCTGCTCGCCGCCGAGCTGTCCCCCGCGGTGCTGACGCTGCTCGTGGCACGTCTTGAGGGAACCGACCCGAGCGACCTGCCACTGCTCGCGGACCGCGCCACGTTGACCGCAGACGCGCTTGAGTCCTCTGCGGCTACGGCGAGAGCCGCCTGGAGCTCGTCACCCGAGCACGGCACCGTCGGCGCCGACGTTGATGTGGCCGCGCTGCGCGCCCGGCTTGCCGCAGTCCTTCTCGCAGCGCTGCGTGCCGCCACCGGCCCGGGCGATATGAGTGCCTCCACCGGCATGGAGCTAGCTACAGCTAGCAGCCTGAGGACGGCTTTCAACGGGCCCGCACCACGGCCTACTGAAACCGACTCGGGCCAGATCCACGGCTGGGCGGTGTGGCGCCTTAGCGAGTTGCTCATCGACCACGGTTCGCGAGACGTCCTTACCTCCGACGGCATGCCCGCCTTCGCGGCTGCGCTGCCGCCACACCTCGCTCGGCTGGCCAGCGCGTCCCTGTGGAGTCGCATCGTGTTCGGCGTCGACGTCGACAGCGCCGCCGACCTTGACTCAGTGGATGCCGGACGCGCGTCGCTGCCTCCATCAGCCGTTGCAGCGTGGACCGATCTCCTGGTGGCCGGGCACGCCTCGCCACCGCGCGATCCACGCCGCAAGGGGCTCCATTCATGGATGTGGCGCAATGAACACGGAGCCACACTGGTAACCGCTGCCGCCGTTGTCCTGCCGGACCGTCCCGACCTAGCCACGGCCGTGTACCAGCTGCGCCAACTTTGCGGGCAGGAACACGTCGACAAGCTCGATGCGCTGCTGGAGCGCGAGGGCCATGGCGAGCTGCTTGCCGAAGACCGCGCCACCTACGCCCGCCAGATGACCGAGGTAGCGTCGCGGGCCGCCACGTGTCCTGACAACCGGTCGTGGCTGACCGGGCTGGCCGAGCTCGCCACCCCCGTGACGCTGACGGACCCGCAGCGCTGGCACCTCACAGAGATCGGCGCATTGGCGTGGCTGTACGACCTCGGCGGACTACAAGTCACCGAACACGCGAGCGTTGTGACCAGAGCTGCGCAGGCCCACCGCGACCTTGACCGGCTTGCCATGACGCTGCTGGGAGTGGACCCGGGCGCGGTCGCGGCGCAGGCACGCCAGCTGCTGGATGCGCAGGTCCCGGGCAGACGCTGGTCGGCACTCATGCTCCCCGTCTACCGGGCAGCCGCTCCGCTGGAGGTGGACTGGGGTCGTAGTGCCGATAGCAGCCTGGACCGGGAGAGGTTGATGGAAGTGCTGCGCATCGGCTACTGCATGTTCGCCAGTAGTGTCTGTGAGCTGCTGAGATACCACCCGGATCAGACCGGCACTGCCCGATTGCTCGTAAGCACGCTGCCCAACCTGCGCGCCGAGGCGCAATACACGACGGCGCTGTACGCCGGCGACATCGGCGGCCAGCAGGTGATAGGCACGTTGGCGGCGGACGCGGCACCACTGGTGCGGGCAGCGGCTGGAGGGCTCGTACTGCTCGCAGGCGGCGCCGACGGTGGCCTGGAGCGACTCCGCGCGTTCGTCGCGGACCCGGACCAGTCCGTGCGAGCGCTAACGTTCCGAACCAGGAGGGACGCGATGTCTCGCGAGGCGCGCGCCGCCATTCGGCATTGGGCATCGACTCCGCCCACCCAGGCGACTTGTCTGCACTGTGGCCACTGCAACGAGGCTCTGACATCGTGCGTCAAGTGCGCGCTAGTTCTGCCCGAAGTGCCCCACTGGTTCGCCGGAGAACAGAAAGCCGAACCGTCCCGCGTACCCCGACAGCATCGTCGTCGGCGCCGCTGACGTGGGCCGCCCGCTGACCGCGCAAGCCGCTACGCGGTCAGCGATGCCGAGCCCTGCCCCACCGGGTAGGGCGATGCCTGCACCGCAATGGAGGCCCCCAACTTGAAGGTGGGCTGACCAGCGAGAACCATGAGCTACCCGACCATGATCCGTAAAGCACGCGATAACAGTTGGTCGGGTAGCTCCGGCGCGTTGCCGCGCCGGAGCCCCCTCAGAACCGGGCGAGCGGGTTTTCCCCGCACCTCGGCTCAAGCAAGCCGCGAGGGCGTTGCGGGTTGGGTCACCGGATTCCT